>JBAVFD010000199.1:0-18018 GCA_049588075.1 Thiobacillus sp. | reverse complement strand
GCGCGGCCGAAGTAGAAGATCAGCGGCTCGCCGCTGGAGCCGCCGGTGGTGTACTGAAACACGCCGCCCGGCACCCCTCGCCAGACCAGTTGCCCGACGTTGTCGCGCGCGTCACGCTTGCTCATCGTCGGCAGGCGGGCGAGGTCGGCCAGTGTCGCCGCACCGGCCTTGACCGTTTCATCCAGCCCCGCCATGCGCAGCCGGTCTGCGTGCCATGGGCTGTGCGCCAGCGCACCGGTCAGCAACTGATTCAGGCGCTGCGCCTGATAGGACTCGATGCCCTCGCGCGGCAGCCACTGCGTGCGCTCGATTTCGGCGAGCATGGCAAAGGTGGGGCGATGCATCGCCGCTTCCTGCAAGCGGTAAACACTGCGGGCAAACCAGGCCGGGACGCTCATTTGACGGCCAGCTCCGGTTGGTCCGCCACGCGATTGAAAATGCGATCGTAGGCGCGCAGCAGTTGCACCACCCGCTTGTCCCATTGGTTGGCCTGGGCGTATTGAAGGATCGCCCCGCGATCCCAGTTTTTGCTCAAGGCGTCATCCAGTGCCTGCTGCAGGGCGACCGCGTCGCCGAAGGGGACGACGCTGCCGAGTTCGGCGCGACAGACCACTTCGGCGTTACCGCCCACATCGGTGGTAATCACCGGCAGGCCACAGGCCATCGCTTCCAGAAACACATTGGCCCACCCTTCGTTGCGGGTGGCGAGCACAAAAACGTCGGCTGCGGACAGCGCCCACTTCAGTTCGTCGGGCGGCAGCGCACCCAGAAAATGCACGCGTTCCCCGAGCCCCAGCCGCGCCACTTGGGCATCGAGTTCGGCACGCATGCCGCCTTCAGGGCTGCCACCGCCGGCAATGGCGTAATGCAGATCGGCGTGGCGCTTGATCAGTGCCGGCAGGCAGTCGATGACGCGGTGCATACCCTTGCGCTCGACCAAGGCCCCCACCGAGACCAGGATTTGCGCGTTTTCCGGAATACCATATCGGATTCGCGCCGCAATGCGATCGACCGGATAAAAACGACCTGTATCGACACCGTTGCCGACCACTTCGGTGGTTTCCGCCGCCGCACCCAGTTCGACCGCCAGGCGGCGCAGGGAATCGGAGACACAGAACACCCGGGTCGCGGCTTGAAGGGCGCGCGCCAGCCGCGGACGCAACGCGGGATTGTTGCTGTGCGGCACTTCGGTACCGCGCAGGGTGATCGTCACCGGCAGATCCAGCCAGCGCCCCAGCCGGGTCGCGGCTTCGCCATCGGGATAGGCGAAGTGGGCGTCGATCAGACGTGCGCCCTGCCGCTTCAGCCGCCGCAGCACCCGCGCACTCGCCAGCGCCATCGACCAGCCATCGAATTGGCGCAGCAGTCCGGGTACCGACAGAAAACGCGGGTGATAAACCCGGATGCCTTGCTGGATTTCCAGCGCCGGAGCTTGTGGGCGGTAGCCGGGGCGCAGCAGACGAATCAACGACTGCCCGGGAAACCACGGTTGCGGCGAGACGACGGCGAGCGGCCGATGTGCCGCCACGCGAAACATCCGTTCACGGATGAACAGTCCGGCGCCGGGACGTACGGCGCTGGGAAAAAGGGAACTGAACACGACCAGATCAATGCGGTTCGATTCAGCGGTACGACTCTCAGCCAAGCGCGGCCTCCATCCGTGGTTTGACGAGGCTGCCATAGACGCCACGATAGCGCGCCACGCTGGCGGCCCAGTTGCGTTCGGCCTCGACGAACTGGCGGCCGTTTTTCTTCATGCTGTCCCAGCCCTGCTCGCATTTCAGCAGCGCCGTCACCTTGCTCGCCAGGTCGCCCACCTGCCCGGCGCGGAACAGCACGCCGGTCTTGCCGTCCTGGATCAGTTCCTTGTGGCCGCCGACGTCGGACGCCACCATCAGGCGCCCCTGCGCCATCGCTTCCAGCGGTTTCAGCGGCGTCACCAGTTCGGTCAGCCGCATCGGATGGCGCGCATACACCAGCACGTCGATCAGGTCGTAATAGCGGTTCACCTCGCTGTGCGGTACCCGCCCGGTGAACACCACGCGGTCTTTCATGTCGAGCGCCATCACCTGCTGCTTCAAGGCGGTATCCTGCGGCCCACCGCCGACCAGCAGTATCTTGACGTCGGGCATCTGCTCGAGGATCGTCGGCAACGCGGCGATCAGCATGTCCAGCCCTTCGTAGGCGTAGAACGAGCCGATGAAGCCGAGTACGCGGCTGGTGCCCAGACCCAGCTTCAGTTTCAGTTCAGGGTCGGCCTTGCCGCCGACAGAAAACTGGTCGATATCGACCGCATTGGGGATGACCGTGATTTTGCCTGCCGGGATCCCGCGCGCAATCAGGTCGTTGCGCAGGCCTTCGCAAATGACGGTCACCGCATCGGCATTGCTCACCGCCCAGGTTTCCAGCGCACGGGTGAGTTTGTAGCGCAGGCTGTGTTCCCGGGTCGTGCCATGATCGACTGCGGCGTCTTCCCAGAAAGCGCGGATTTCATAGACCACCGGGATGCCGAGTGCGCGGCCTACGCGGATTGCCGGTACCGCGTTCAGCACGGGCGAATGCGCATGGATCACGTCGGGTTGCACTTCTTTCGCCAACGACAGCAGGCGCTTTTCGATGGCGCCCATGACCGCGAAGGGATCGCCACCCGGCAGTTTGGCCAGCAGGCCAGTCGGCTTGGGCGTGCGGTAAAAATGCAGGCCGTCGGCATCCTCTTCGGTCACCGAGCAGTTCAATTGCTTGGGGCCGGACAGGTGATAAGTGTCCCAGCCCAGATTCCTCTGGTTGCGCAGAATCGCCGCGCTGCGGAAGGTGTAGCCGGAATGCAGCGGCAGGGTGTGGTCGAAGACGTGGAGAATTTTCATGCCGCTTGCCGCTCCGCCCCATCCATGCCCAGCACCTGCGCCAGAAAGGCGTCGAACATCAGCACCGCCCACAGGATCACCGAATAATCGCGGCGCCCGCTCTGATGCGCTTCGACGACTTCGCGCAGGTAGCCTTGATTGAACAAACCGGTCGAGGCCAGCCGTTCACCCAGCACCACGCCGCGAATGGTAGCCGCCAGGGGGCCGCGAAACCACGCCGCCAGGGGAACCGAAAACCCCATTTTCTTGCGGTACAGCACGTCGTGAGGCAGATAAGGCTCCATCGCCTTTTTCAGCAGATACTTGCCTTCGGTGCCGCGCAGCTTGAGGTCGGTGGGCAAGCCCGACACCCAGCCCATCAACTCGTGATCGAGCAGCGGCTCGCGCACTTCGAGCGCGTGCGCCATGCTGGCGCGATCGACCTTGGTCAGGATGTCGCCGACCAGATAGGTTTTCATGTCGAGATACTGCACCAGCGACAGGGGATCGTCGGTGGGCGCCACCGCCGCGTGGCGGCGCAGCACTTCCACCGCCTCGTAGCCCTGCAGTTCGCGCTTGAAGGCGGGCGCAAACAGCTGCTTGCGCTGCGCATCGGACAGCAGCGAGACGCCGTGGAAATAGCCTTCGACGGTATCGCGTGCCAGCGCCTCGAACGTGGTTTTGGCCCGAAAAACTTTCGGCGCCCAGTCGGCCTTCGGATACAGTTTGCCGAGCGTGCCGAACAGCGGACGGCGCAACGCCAGCGGCATCACCGCGCGCATCCGCTCTTCGTAACGAAACCAGCGATAGCGGCGATAGCCGGCGAAGTTCTCGTCGCCGCCGTCGCCCGACAGCGCGACTTTCACGTGCTTCCTCGCCAGTTCGCACACCCGGTAGGTCGGCAGTGCGGACGAATCGGCATAGGGCTCGTCGTACACCTGGGCGAGCTGACCAACCAGGCTGAAATCGTTGGAAGCAACGGTCTCGACGTGATGCCGGGTGTGGTAGCGGTCCGCCACCTGCTGCGCGAATTCGATTTCGTTGTATGCCGGATCATCGAAGCCGATCGAACAGGTGCTCACCGGTGTGTCGGACTGCGTCGCCATCATCGCCACCACCGCGCTGGAATCAACCCCGCCCGACAGGAACGCGCCGAGCGGCACGTCGGCGATCATGCGCAGGCGGACCGACTCCTGCATCCGCTCGACCAGCTCGTCCATCGCGCTGGCCTCGTCCTTCACCGCCACTGGCGTGAACGGCATGTCCCAGTATTGTTTCGGCAGCGCGCGCGCCTCACCGCGCTTGAGGGTGAGGGTGAAACCTGGCGGCAGCTTGTAGGCGCGCTTGAAAATGGTGCGCGGCTCGGGCACGTAGCCGTAGGCGAAATACTCCTCGACCGCCAGCGGGTCGATGTCGCGCGCCAGGCCGGGATGCGCCATCAGCGATTTCAGCTCGGAACCGAAAATGAATTCGCCGCTGTCGAGAAAGGCGTAATACAGCGGCTTGACGCCAAAACGGTCGCGCACCACGAACAGCGTTTGCTGCTTGCGATCCCACAGCGCAAACGCGAACATGCCGCGAAAGCGCGCCACGCAGGCCTCGCCCCAGGCTTCCCAGGCGTGGACGATGACTTCGGTATCGGAGTGGGTGCGGAAGACGTGGCCGAGCGCCTCCAGTTCGGGCACCAGTTCCTGGAAATTGTAGATTTCACCGTTGAACACGACGACCACCGAGCCATCCTCGTTGAACAGCGGCTGCTGGCCGCTGGACAGATCGATGATCGACAGCCGCCGATGCCCCAGCCCCACGCCCGGCTCCAGGTGCAGACCGCCTTCGTCGGGGCCGCGATGAAACTGGGTTTCGTTCATGCGATCGAGCAGCGCGCGCGAAATTTCGCTCGCCACGCGTGTATCAAAAATCCCGGTGATGCCGCACATGATGTGTGTTGATCCCTGTTGAGTTTTCAGGCTGCCTGACGGCGTCCCAGCGTTTGTTCGTACACGGCGGCATAGGCATCGGCCATTGCCTGGATGCTGTAGCGCTGCTCGGCCATCCGCCGCGCCTGGCGACCTTGTTCGGTCATCCGCGCGGGGTGTGCCAAATAACCGAGCAAGGCCTGTGCCATGTCGGCCGCATCGCCGGGCTGAACCAGCATGCCGTTGACGGCCTTGTCCACCAGCTCAACATTGCCGCCCACTGCGGTGGCGATCACCGGCAAGCCGCTTGCCAGCGCTTCCAGGATGGTATTCGAGATACCCTCGTTTTTCGACGGCAGCACAAACACGTCGAGTGCCTGCATGATGGCCGCAATGTCGTGGCGCTCGCCCGGCAGCCAGGCCAGATGCGCCAGGCCCGCCGCGTGCAACTGGCCCAGACAGTCCTTGCGGGCCTGCCCCTCGCCGACGATGACCAGTCGCGCACGTTCAGTCACATCGGGATGCTGCCGCACCAACTGGATGAACGCGCGCACCAGCGTGGGGTAATCCTTGACCTCGACCATGCGCCCCACCGAGCCAAAAATGACGCAACTGGCATCGGCAAACCCCGACGGCAGCACATCCGGCCGCCCTCCCGTGCGCGGATGGAATGTCGTGCCGTCAACGCCATTGTAGATTTGGTGCAGCTTGCGTGGCGGCACACCAATGGTCAGGCGCAGCCAGGTTTCGAGGTCGCGGCTCACTGCAATGTAGTTCGACACAAAAGGCCGGGCGGCGCGGCGCAGCAGATTGTATTTCCAGTTCCGGCCATGGAGATCGAACACGTCGCGCCCATGCTCACCATGCACGGTGGCGCGAATGCCGGCGGCGGCGGCCACGAACTGCGCTTCCAGTGCGGCCAGATTGCGCGTGTGCACCAGATCGGGCCGCAACTGACGCAGCAGTTTCCACAATTGAGCCGTCCAGCCCGGGTGGTTTCCCGGCGGGCGATGCAGGGCATGGAACCCGACCGGCTGCGCGGTGATGCGCCGGCGGAAATCGCTGTAGTCGGTCAGCGCCACCACGGTGTGGCGGAAACGTGCCGGCGACAGGGTGTTGAACAGATTGACCATGCCGTTTTCCATCCCGCCGGTATCGAAGCGATGGACGATGTGCACGATATGTGCGGTCACTTCCCGTCAACCTGGTCGAGGGTGCGCCCGATCGCGGGTTCCATGTCGGCGGCAAAATCCGCCAGCGTGGCGGTCGCAGCCTTGAGATCAGACTCCTCATACGGTGTGGCGATCAGCACCGACAGGCCATCGTCACGTTGCAGCCGCACCCGGTCAAACGCCATGACCAGCTTGGCGACCAGGTCGTTGACGACGGGGCGCTGGTTGATCAGGTTCCACTGCCACACCAGCAGACGCTGGCCGTTGCTGCCGCGCATTCTGGCCTGCCGCACCTGACGCGCTTGCCCGCCGATCTGCACCGTAGCGAGCGTCTCGCCCACATTCGACCACGCCGGATCTTTCTGCTTGATCATGAAATTCTGCGAATTGACCAGTTCGGCATCCTGACGCTGCCTCACGTAGTAATTCAGTTCCAGCAATACCTGGCGCCCGGCCTGCGTATAGGGCTGGCGCAGCTGGCGGTCGGCGCCGACCCAGTGCGGCACCCAGGTGGTGAAGGGGGCAGCAGGCTGCCAGTCGCCGCGCGGCTCGACCTGCAATGCGGCCAGGGTGGGCAGCGGGCGAGTGTCGAGCCAGTTGGCGTAGACCGTCCACAGCGCTGCGACCACCAGCGTCATCACGGCCACCCCCATCATCGACCGCGCCGGTAGCGTAACGGCAGCAACCGGAGTCATCGCACTGCTTTCCGCCAGGCCGGACTGCGGCTGATCATCCTCACGCCAGAAGCTGCCGATCCAGAACAGCAGCATCATGACGATGCCGAAAAACACCCAGCCGTAAATATAGTGATCGACGCCGAGTGCCAGCTTCATGTCGGACAGGTGCGCGATCATCACGATCATGTAGGCGCGCCCGCTGTTGGCGAACACCGGCACGATCATCGCTGCGACGGAAAACAGCAGGCGCCGCTTCCACGAACGGAAAGTCAGATAGGCATACAGCACGCCCAGCGTGATGGACGCGATCAGATAACGCAGCCCCGAGCAGCCCTCGACCACCGACCAGTCGCCGCTTGGAATGCTGAAAAAGGTGCCTTCGCGGTACACCGGGATGCCGGTTGTCTGCAGCATCGTCACGGTGAAATCGGCGGTCACCCCCATCAACGGCTGGATCAGAAACTCGCCCACCGGCACCGCGAAAAACAGGAACATCAGCGGGAAAAACGCCGCCCAGACGAAGTCCCGACCCAGCAGCGTCCACACGGCAGCAATCAGCATGGCGATGAATGCATATTGCGCGGCCACATTGACGCTGCCGGCATCGGCCAGCAGCCAGCCCGCACCGGCAGCTGCCAGCAGGATCAGGCCGTGCAAGTCTGGGCGCGGCTGAATCCGTGCCAATTCGCCGCGCATGCGCCAGATCAGCCAGGCGCTGATGGGAAAAATCAGATAGCCGTGAGCGAAGGTTTCCGAGCGCTCCCACACTTCGGCCATCGAGTAGAAGGTCGGCCAGAACATGGCGGTTATCAGGAGCAAGACGACCAGGGTCAGCCCGGCGGGCAGCAACCATCTTCTACGCGGGGAATCGGGCAAATCGCTCATGCGGGGCAGGTCTCCAGAACGCGGGGCAATGCCTGCGCCAGTTCAAACAAGGGATCGATCGCGCTCAGGTTGCGCGCCCAGTCGTAATTTTCCAGGATGCACTCGCGTGCGTGCGCGGCGGAAGCCGGGGTCTGCAATTGCGCCACCACGGCGCGCACGAACCCGGCATCGCTCTGCGCCAGAATGAAATCGCGTCCAGCCTCTGCACGGATGCCTTCGGCGGCCTGAGCGCTGGCGACAACAGGACGCGCCATCGCCATCGCCTCGAGCACCTTGTTTTGCACGCCGCGCGCAATGCGCAAGGGGGCGACCGCACAGACGGCATGGGCGAGATAGGGGCGCACATCGGGCACACCGCCGGTGACGACGACGCCTGGCTGGCGCGCCAGCGCGAGCACCGCGGCGCCGGGTCGGCTGCCGACGATGGTGAACTGCGCACCCGGCACGGCATCGCGAACAGCGGGGAAAATGCGTTCGGCGAACCAACTGACTGCGTCGATATTCGGCCAGTAATCCATCGCGCCGGTGAACACGACACCCTGCACTTCAGATGGATAGGGATTCGGATAATCGCGCGCGGGCGAAAAATACTCGGCATCGACGCCATTCTCGAATGCGCCGATTTTGTCGCGCGCCGATGGCACCCGCTGTTGCAGCAGCGCCGCTTCATCCGCCGACACCAGCAAGGTGGCATCGAAATCCTGCGCCACCCGCACCTCCCACTCGGCCAGTTTGCGGCCTTCGCGCGCATACACCCACGACAGCGGCCAGCGCTGCGTCGACGCGTATTGCGTCCATTTGTCGGAATCGACATCGACCATGTCGATCACGCGGCGCGCGAGCGTCCTCGGCATGAACTTCGCCATCGCCGACGAGAACGCCAGCCCGCGCGTGACCGTGCCGCCGGCAGCCAGCTCCGCCGCCCAGCGCCTGAGTTCGCCACTGCGGTAATACGGCAGCGTCAGTGCTTCGTTGCTGAGCAGGCCGCTCAGGCTTGCCAGCCTGGCGCGGCGCGGATTCAGCGGAATGAGCTTGATCGACGCGCAATAGGGTTTCAGCGCATCCCGATATTGCCAGTCGTCGGGATCATCGACGAAAGCGCCGAGATGGATGGCATAACGCGTGCCGAGATGGCGCAGCAAATGGAACGAGCGGATCTTGTCGCCCTTGTTGGGCGGAAACGGGATGCGATGCGCGAGAAACAGCAGCCCGTCCATGGGTTCAGCCTAAATTCTTGACGATGTGGGGCCCGATCGCATTGGCGAGCGCCAGCGGCATTTTTTTCCAGGCCTGGATGAACAGGCGGTATTTCGGATTGAGCGGATTGATCTCAGGGACTTCCGTGTCGCGCACCAGGAAATATTCGTAATACAGCGGCGTCGGCTCAAAGCCCCAGTTTTTCTTGAAGTCGAACGAACCGGTGCCGCGCTTGCTGCGACCGAAGTCGAATACCTTGAGCCCGCGCTCGCATGCGCGGCGCATCAGTTCCCAGTACATGAAATCGTTACCCGCCACCGCGCGTGCGGCATCGACGCCTCCGCCGTAATAAGGCAGCACCTCGTCGCGGAAGTAGAACGACATCACGCTGGCGATCACCTCGCCGTTCAGCACGATGGTCAACACTTCGCAATCGTCGCCGAACTCGTCTTTCAGCAGACGGAAAAATTTGCGCGAAAACACCGGGGTTCCCAGGCGATGCACGCTCGCCGAGTAGGCCTGGAAAAAGCGCGCGGTGTCGGTGTCGATTTCGCCGCTGAGACCAGCCTTGATGCCTTTGCGCACCATCGCGCGCTGCTTGCGCGGGATGGCGTTCATGTTGGCTTCGGTTTCGGGAGCGATGGCTTTCTTGAAGGTGACGTACAAATCCTTGGTCGGCCAGTCAGCGTGCTGTGCGGTCTGGTTGCGGTATTCGAGTGCACCGACCTTGAGCTGCTGCGCCAGCACCTGTGCCGCCTGATCGAGCGCCCGCTGCGCTGCGTCATCAGCGGCGACGATACCGCCATACGCGCAAAACGGCAGCGAGCCCAGGCTGTGGCCAAACATACGGCTGTTGATTTCGGCCAGCGGCAGCACGCCGACGATGGCGCCCTCGCGCTCAGCCAGCAGAAAATGGGTACGATGGCCAAACGCCTGCTCGATCACGTGCTGCCAGCCGGCGCGGTGGAAGAATGTCGCCCCCGGATGCGTCAGCACAAAAGCGTCCCAGCGCGGCACGTCATTAGCCTGCAGTTGACGAACCGTGACGACGGTTGGCGCCATGATGGGCGCCGCGAGCGGCTCAGCTTGGCTATTCATTACGTGTCGAGGTAGACGCGATCGACGCGATCCCATTCAAAGTCAGTCAGCAACCGCCGCAGTCTGCCTGGCATACGTTGCAAATTGACGTAATGGCGAAAGCGCGTTTTAGCCGACAGGCCACCGGGGCGCGGCTGTTCGGCGTCGATTTCCCAAGGATGGAAATAAAACATGCACGGCGCACGGTCTTCCACATTGACGCGCTGCAGCATCCAGCGCGACACCGAATACGGCAGCAGCCTGAACCAGCCACCGCCCGCCGCGGGCAGGTTGCGCCCCATCAGCGGCAGCGTGGTCGGCGGCAGTTCGAGAATGCCGTGCTCGCCATGGGGACGATGCGGAAAACGCGGCGCGTCGGGCATGCCGTAATGATCATGTTTGACCGGATAAATGCTTGAACTGTAGACATAGCCCGCGTTTTGCAGTTCTTCGACCGCCCACCAGTTGTTCCGGTTAATGGAAAAACTCGGCGCACGGTAGCCGCGCACGGCGACGCCACCAAGGTCTTCGAGGATGCGCTTGGCGCGGGTGATGTCTTCGCGAAATTGTTCGGGGGTGAGGTCGGACGCGCGCTGATGGCCGTAGCCGTGGCTGGCGAGTTCATGTCCATTGTCGACGATGCGACGCACGACCTGCGGGTAGCGTTCGGCGATCCAGCCGAGGGTGAAGAAAGTGGCCCTGGCATCAGCCTCGTCGAGCAGGCCAAGGATCACGTCGACGTTGCGCTCGACCCGGCACGGCAGGCTGTCCCAGTCTTCGCGGCGGATATGCGGGGCAAAGGCGGAGACCTGAAAATAGTCCTCGACGTCGACCGACATGGCATTTCTCATCTTCGCTTTTTTTATCGCGGCGTTCTTCATCAAGCCAGCCGTATGCCCTTTTGCTGCGGCAACCAGTTCTTCAGCGTATACGCAATGCGCATGGCCGCGCGACCGTCCCAGTATTCGGGAATGCGTCCGGCCTTGCCGCCCTTGCTCATCACGTCATTGAACGCCGCCCGGATCGCCACTGGGTCGGGGCCCACCAGGACGTTGGTCCCCTCGTCTATCGTGATCGGTCGTTCGGTATTGTCGCGCAACGTGAGGCAAGGCACACCGAGCGCGGTGGTCTCTTCCTGAATGCCGCCGGAATCGGTCAGCACCAGCTTGGCATCGCGCATCAAACCGAGCATTTCCAGATAGCCCACCGGTGGCAGGATATGCAGGCCGTCCAGCCTGGCGCTCAAACCGAACTTTTCGATATTGCCGCGCGTGCGCGGATGCAGCGGCATCACCACCGGCAGGGTGCGATTGATTTCGCCGATCACTTCGAGCAGCGCAGCCAGCGTGGTGGGGTCGTCGACGTTGGACGGCCGATGCAGCGTCAGCACCGCGTATTGCGGCAGCGTCATGCCGAGAGTTTGACTGGCCGGCACCGCGCGTTCGAGGTTGCGGTGCAGGGTGTCGATCATCACATTGCCGACGAATTCGACACGCGCCGGGTCGATGCCTTCGCGTGTCAGGTTGGCAAGCGCGCTTTTTTCAGTGGTAAACAGCAGATCGGAAATCTGGTCGGTCAGCACCCGGTTGATTTCTTCCGGCATGCTGCGGTCGTAACTGCGTAGCCCCGCTTCGACATGGATCACGCAGACGCCACGCTTGGCCGCCACCAGCGCGCAGGCAATGGTGGAGTTGACGTCGCCCACCACCAGCACGGCTTGCGGCCGCACGCTTTCGAGCACCGGCTCGAAGCGCTTCATGACTTCGGCAGTCTGTACCGCATGGCTGCCGGAACCGACTTCAAGATGGTGGTCGGGACGCGGAATGCCGAGATCGGCAAAAAATCCGTCGCTCATCGCCGCATCGTAGTGCTGGCCGGTGTGCAGCAGTTGCGCGGCAATGCCGGTTTCAGCCAGTGCCGCCATCACCGGGGCAATTTTCATGAAATTGGGGCGTGCACCGGCGATACATAGAACCTGGGTCATGGCGAATCTTGGTGGCGTACTAGTGGGTAATGCCGTGGTCACCGGGCAGCGCATCTTCATCGGTGGCGGCACTGCGTTCGCTCACGATGTAGAGCGTCTTGCGCACGATGGGCAGGATGCGATTGATTGAGCGCTCCATCTGCTCGACACGCTGCGCCAGTCGCACGCTGTCTTCGTTATGCAACACGCCGCCCACCGGCGCCGGATTGCTGACGCCGGCAATACCATGGAAATCCTGGTGCGCCACCTCATTCTTCAAATCGGCGATCACCTCGTTGACCTCGGCTTCGCCAAAGTGGCTTTTCTCCTCGAGAAAGCCGAACAGCAGTAAGCGGTCGCAGGTGGTGTTGAGGCGACGCGGAATGCCCCCGGTAAAACGGTGCAGCGCGGCAAACGCTTCGCCATCAAACCCCGGCGTGCCCTGCCAGCCAACGGTACGCAGGCGGTGTTCGATATACCCGCGCGTCTCGTCCGCGTCGAGCGGCCCCAGGTGATACGAAGCCACCACGCGTTGCCGCAACTGCTGCATGTCGGGGCTTTGCAGGATGCCACGAAACTCGGGTTGTCCCAGCAAAAAAGTCTGGATCAGCGAACGTTCGTCGTTCTGGAAATTGGACAACATGCGCAGCTCTTCCACCGCGCGCGGCGTCAGGTTCTGCGCCTCGTCCACCACCAGCAGCGCACGCTTGCCCTGGCGGGTGGCGGCATTGAGAAAGTCTTCCAGATTTTTCAGCAAGGCGGATTTGGTCAGCCCTTCGTGCTCCAGCCCGAACGACGCGGCCACACTGCGCAACGTGTCCTCGGCATCCAGCTGTGTCGATACCAATTGCGCAGCGATGAGGTTGTGCGCTTCAAGCTGGCGAAACAGATTGCGCACCAGCGTGGTCTTGCCCGCGCCGACTTCGCCGGTGATGACGATAAAGCCTTCGCCCAGCGACAAGCCGTAGTCGAGATAGGCCATCGCCCGCTTGTGCCCCTTGGAACCGAAAAAGAAACGCGGATCCGGGTTGAGCTGAAACGGCTTGGCGTTGAAACGGTAATAATCTTCGTACATGAACGATCCGTTGTCTGTAAGTGGCGTGGACAGCGCTTGCCCTGCTGGAATCAAGCAACGGCCATGCCATGGCGGCAGATCGGTCAGAAGCTCATAATGACCGAGGCTGTGATGTCGTTTTCAGTAAAATCAGCATTGGAGGCGTTTGAATTCCGCTCCTGATGACGAAGTGCCAGCGCACCGGACAGCTTGGAGCCGAATTGATGACTGACGCCCAGGTTGGCGGTGTAGAGATTGTCATCCCGGGCGATAACTGACTCCAGACCCGCGGGAGACTGGACGTTGCCGTATTCCAGACCTGCGTTCAAGGTGGTGCGCGGTTGCATGCGATAAACGTAAGTGGCGGCAATGCCTCGGGTTTCGTCCTCGGGCAGCCCCGCAAGCTGCTGGTATTGCCTGCGCGTATCGAACACGCTAAATCCCAGACTGGATTTACCCTTTGACCAGGCTCCGGTGCCACGCAGGGTTTTGCTGACATAAATTCCATTTGCGAGACCAATCGACGTGACGCTGCCAATAGGTGCCGTCCCTTGCGCAACACAACCCGTTAGACCGGCAGGCGGCAGCGTCCCAACCCCTATGGCCAGTTCCCCATTGCAGCTCCAGAGAAATAGCGGCTGCGTGCTGAGCAGTTGCTGCGAAATATCGGTCACCCCATCGTTGTAACTCGCTGTCCAGACAGAATAACTGGTGCGGTAATTGAAATTAAAACTGTAGGTGCGGCCGAAATAACTATCGCCAAACGATGCCTCGATATTGGCACGGCGGTTGGGCGCCCAGCCCATGCCCAACGTCCAGTAACGCCCGCTGGTTGAGGTACCCGGAGTGGCAGTATAGTCATTACTGTCATATCCCAGCGTACCGAATACCCGGACATGACGGGTCAGATCGTAGCCCAGAGTGCTGCCATAGTGCTCGAACTGTGCATCCTGCCCATTTTGAACCGTCGCGTGCCGCAAATAATAATCCAGCCCCCAGAAAAGATTGTTGAACTGGGTACCGCTGGCGAGGGACGCACTCAGTGAATTTGAGTACGAATTATTGGCCGCATTATTCTGGAAAAGACCGCCTGTCAGACTATAGCGTGCCTCGGCGTCGGCGAAGGTGCCGAAACGCTTTTTGATATAAGGGCTGATGTCGTAACTACCGGTGGCGGCGCGATTGGAACTATTGATGGTGGCATCGGCCGGGGAGCCCAGTAATGAAATCAGTTGCTGGGAGACCACGGCAGTGCCGTCGATAAACAGAAAATCGTCCATCAGTTCAGCTTTGCCATTAGCGGTGAGCGCGCTGAAAAGATCGTTATTCTGATTGGCTCCCGTTCGGGTGACCCCCGTCAGTCCATAGTTCATCGCGGCCTGTACCCGTCGCGAGCCCTCGGATTGCAAGGTGAATCCGGGCGTCACGCTCAGAATCAACGAACCCTGCTGATCTGTTGCACTCTGGTTCACGTTGTCGGACAGGGTCGCCGAAGCCCCCAAGGTTGGGGTCAGGCGCCAATCCAGGGCAAAAGCCGGACTCGCAAACATCAACGCCATCCAGATAGACAAAGCCCCTGCCAGAGGAGTTTGTCTGTGCAGTTTCGGTTTCACGCTGCTTAGGCGGAGCCTATTTGCCGTAGCTGCCATAGTAACCATAGTAATAATCCGCGCCCGGGGTCGGGGTGGTCTTATTCAGCAACATGCCCACCACCTCGCATGACTGAATGTGGCTGAGGGCTTCGCGCACGGCTTCCTGCGAGGTTCTTTCAGCCTCCACCACCATGACGATCTGTCCCATGTGGGTGGCCAGCACGCTGGATTCGCTGGTCGCCAGGAGCGGCGGCGAGTCGAACAGAATGATGCGGTCCGGATAACGGTTCCCGATATCCTCGATCAGACGGGTCATGGCGGCACTCGCCAAAAGTTCGGTGGCACGTTTATAGGTACGGCCCGCCGGCAACACCGTCAGCTTGGCGATATCGGTTTTGATCATCACGTCGGACAGCTTGAGATCCTTGTCCTGCAACACATCCAGCAAGCCCTTGTCGGCGTGGATACCCAGATATTCCGGCACGCGCGGCTTGGCGACGTCGGCATCGATCAGCAGCACGGTGCGGTCCATTTCCATCGCCATCGAAATCGCCAGATTGATGGCGCAGAAGCTCTTGCCCTCCCCCGGCAGCGAACTGGTCACCATGATCAGATTGCCGTTCTTGACCCGTGCAGTGCCCTGACCGAATGCGTTGGCGATGAGCGGGCGCTTGATAATGCGGAATTCTTCAGCAATCTGGCTTTTCTCGGCATCCGGCGCCACCACGCCCATGCGATGCAGGCGCGCCAGATTGATCGATTGCACCTGGCTGCCGCCCTCAATCGCCAGGGTATCCGATCCGCTGAATACCGGCTCCACCGGCGTAGCCACAAAGGGCGTGGCCGGGACACTGCGCTGCTTGTTGAGCGCATTCTCGATCAGGCTGGCATCGTGCGCAGCTTCGCTGCGGCCACTCTGGGACGCAGGGAGGGACGCGCCCGCGCCCATTTTGCCCGCAGCTTTTTCAATAATGCTCATGGTTTCTCCTAGCCGGCACGCGACATGACCAGTTGCACGATCATCACCCCGCCATACGCGGCAATCAGGCTGCCCAGCGCAGCCAGATAGGTCAGCAGCCCCTTGCGCTTGCGGCGGCGGGTTTCGTCGGTTTCCACCCGCGACACCGCGCCCAGCAACGGCAACCCGGTCAGTTCGCGCAGGGCGCGACGGTCGGTTACGGTGCGGCGCAGCTGGCTCAACAGGAACGCCACTGCGATGCCCGCAGCCAGCCCGCCCAAGGTCACCAGCGACAGCAACAGCGGGCGATTCGGCCATGCCGGCAGGCTTGGCACAAAGGGCGGATCGATCACACGGAAGTCGACGGTGTCGGTCTTGCTTTCGACCTCGCCCGACATGGTCACCGACTCGCGGCGCTTCAGCAGCGCGTCGTAGTTCTGCCGGTAGACGTCGTAATCGCGCATCAGCTGGGTGTACTCCTGTTCCACCTGCGGAATCATGTTGGACGCATTGCGCAGTTCGCCGAAGCGGCGCTGAAACTCGGCAACCCGTGCGCCCAGCGAGGAAACGGTCGCATCTGCCTCGGCAATGGAGATAGTGAGCTGTTGATAAACCGGGTTCTGGGCCTTGGTGCCCACCGGATCAGCCTTGCGTTGCGCCAGATCGGCTTTCTTCTGGTCTTCCAGCTTCTGGATCAAACGCTTGATCTGCTGGATGTCCGGATGCTGGTCGGTGTATTGCAGGCGCAGCTGATCCATCTGTTTTTCCAGCGCATGAATGCGGCCATCGATCTCGCTGTCTGTCGAACCCGACGCCGCTGCAGCGTTGATCTCGGGTTCTTCGTCCGACAGTTGGCGCTTGAGCTGATTGCGGCGGTTGACGGCTTCCTGCTGGTCCAGTTGCGCCTGGCGTAGCTGCGCCGACGTCTCGGCCAGCTTGGCGTAGTAGTCCCCACCCTGCCCCGGCATCATGCCGATATGTTTCTGCTTGAATTCCTTGAGCGCATTTTCGGCATCGGTGAGCTTCTGCTGATATTGCTGCAGCTGTTCCTCGATGAAACGCTGCGAACTGGAAATATCCTGGCGGGTCTTGCCGAGGCTGGTTTCCACAAAAATGGTCAGCAGCGACTGCACCACTTTTTTGGCGAGATCACCGTTGGCGTCCTGGTAGCTGATGGTGTAGAGGTTTTCCCGTCCGGCATCGGCAATCGAAATTTTTTCCGCCAGATCAGTGAGCATTTTCTCGGTCTGCTCCGGCGTTTTGGCCTTCACATCCAGATCGGTCATGCGCGCGACTTTTTCCAGCGTCGGGCGACTCACCAGCTGGCGCGTCATCAGCTTGATCTGCTGTTCCACATTGGGCTCAGCCGCCAGCCCGGACAACAGCGGTTTCAACAGGGTTTGCGTGTCCACATAGACGCGTGCCGACGCCTCAAAACGATCAGGAAGGAGCATCACCCAGGTCCAACCGACAATACACACCAGCCAAGCGACCGCCACCCCCCACCAGCGTCGCTGCCACGCGGCTTTGGTATACCCCAGAATTTGTTGCAGCACTTGATCCATGCGGATTGACTACCCCATCAAACAAACGCACCGCCCGTGGGCGGCGCTGAGAAGATCAGAAAAAGCTTTCGGGAATGACCAGGACATCGCCCGGACGGATTTCCGCGTTGGCCGTGCTATCACCGTTCCGGAGCAAATCCTCGAGTCGCACCCCCAACTGGACACGCTCGCCATCTTCCTTGACGATTCGCGAGATGTAAGCCTTGTTGCCATCGGCGAAATCGGTCAGCCCGCCGACATCGATCATCACATCAACCAGGCTCATGCCTTCGCGATAACCCAGCGCCTTCGGCGTGGCGGCCTGGCCCAGCACCCGGACTTGCTGGTTATAGGGGCCGATGCCGCCGCTCACGATGACGGTGGCGATGGGTTCCTGGATGTATTTGGACAGCGCCTTTTCAATGTCGCGCGCCAGTTGGGTCGGGGTCTTGCCGGACGCCTGCATATCCTCGATCAGGTTCATGGTCATCTTGCCATCGGGGCGGATCGGGAAACTTCCGGACACCTCGGGGTTGCGCCAGACGAACACGCTAACCGAGTCACCCGGACCCAGCAGATAATTCCAGCCGCTTATCCGCGTTTGCACGGGCACGGGGGGGGGCGCTTGCACGGGCGCGGGCGGATACGTCGGGATACTGGAACAGCCCGTCATGGCGGTAACCGCCAACACCACGCTGGCGCGTGCGATGTGCTTATTGATCATGAACATGTCCACCCTCCCTTAGGTTATGCAATTCATCTGCCGGGATTATGCCAGAGCGAATTGAAAAGCTGATTTAATCGTCAAGGACCAAAAGCAAACTGCAGGCCACACCTGGATACGGCGCGAAGCCAGATGCGCCATAGGCCCGCCGTTCCACACCCCGCAATTCTGCCGACTATCCGACAGGGATGTCGCAAGCTCGTCACCCAGCGGGGTATCATGCCGCCCATGACCGCTTCTGCCATCGACAGCCTCGACACCCTGCGCCAGCGCATCCGCGAATTCGCCCTGGCGCGCGCGTGGGAACGCTATCACACCCCCAAGAACCTGGTGATGGCCCTCAGCGTGGAAATGGCCGAGCTCCTCGAACCCTTCCAGTGGTTAACGTCGGAGCAGAGCCAGAACTTGACCCCAGA
>JBAVFD010000198.1:0-16838 GCA_049588075.1 Thiobacillus sp. | reverse complement strand
AAGCGCCTGGCGCGCTTCGGCCAGCATCTGGCGCTGGTGGTGCTGGCGATCTGCGCCATCATTTTCGTTGACGGCTGGCTGCGCGGCGAACCGCCGCTGGTGATGCTGCTCACCGCGGTCAGCCTGGCCGTCGCCGCCATTCCCGAGGCGCTGCCCGCCGTGGTCACCATTTCGCTCGCGCTGGGGGCGGCGCGCATGGTCAGGCAGAACGCGCTGATCCGCCGCCTGCCCGCGGTGGAAACCCTCGGCTCGGTCACCACCATCTGCTCCGACAAGACCGGCACGCTCACGCAGAACCGCATGCAGGTCGACTGGGTGCTGGCCGCCGGCGAAACTCGGTCCGGGCTGCAGGATGTTGAGGGAGCGCCCTGGCGCGAACTGGGTCTGGCCATGGCGTTGTGCAACGATGCCGTGGCCGACGCTGACGGAAAATTGAGCGGCGATCCCACCGAAACCGCCTTGCTCGAAGCTGCGCAGGCCGCCGGATTCAGCAAGCATGCATGGCAGGAAACCTTGCCGCGCCTGGCTGAACTTCCCTTCGATTCCGGGCGTGCGCGCATGAGCACGCTGCATCGTGATGGCGAGGCGGTGCTGATGCTGGTGAAGGGCGCCCCCGAGGGCGTGCTGTCGCGATGCGTTGATCAACTGGCCACGGTTGGAGTCGTGGCCATCAATCAGGCGGCGCTGCAGGACGTGGCCGGGAAATTGGCCGCGCAAGGCCTGCGCGTGCTGGCCTTCGCGTTGAAGCGGCTGCCGCAGATTCCGGATGCGCTCGATGCCGACATGCTGGAAAGCGGACTCACCTTCATCGGGCTGGCCGGCCTGATCGATCCGCCGCGCCCTGAGGCGGCCGAATCGGTTGCCGCCTGCAAGACCGCCGGCATCATCCCGGTGATGATCACCGGCGACCATCCCGCCACCGCACGCGCCATCGCAAGCCGGCTCGGCATCATCGACGACGGCGGCAGGGTACTGACCGGCAGCGAACTGGCGCGGCTGTCGCTGGCCGAATTCGAACGCGAGGTGGAATCGGTGCGGGTATATGCCCGCATCAACCCGGAACAGAAGATCAGGATCGTGCAGGCGCTGCAGGACAGGGGCGAGTTCGTCGCCATGACCGGCGACGGCGTGAACGATGCGCCAGCGCTGAAAATGGCCGACATCGGCATCGCCATGGGCAGGGGCGGCACCGACGTGGCGCGCGAGGCGGCGCACATGACGCTGCTCGACGACAACTTCGCCACCATCGTGCATGCGGTGCGCGAAGGCCGCCGCATCTTCGACAACATCCGCAAGTTCGTCAAATACACCATGACGAGCAACTCGGGCGAGATCTGGACCATCTTCCTCGCGCCCTTCCTCGGCCTGCCGATCCCGCTGCTGCCGATCCACATCCTGTGGATCAACCTGGTCACCGACGGCCTGCCCGGGCTGGCGCTGGCCGGCGAGCCCGCCGAGCGCGACGTCATGCGGCGGCCGCCGCGGCCGCCCAAGGAAAGCATCTTCGCCCACGGCATGTGGCAGCACATCCTGTGGGTGGGACTCCTGATGGGCGGCGTGTCGCTGCTGACGCAGGCGTGGGCGATCCACGGCGGCTCGGCGCACTGGCAGAGCATGGTGTTCACCGTGCTGACGCTGTCGCAGTTGGGCCATGTGCTGGCGATCCGCTCCGAGCGCGAATCGTTGTTCACTCAGGGCGTGCTGTCCAACCGCCTGCTGATCGGTGCGCTGCTGTTCACCTTCGCCCTGCAGATGGCGGTGCTTTATGTGCCCTGGCTCAATCCCGTGTTCAGGACCGAGCCGCTCGACCTGGGGGAACTGGCCGCGTGCCTGGCGCTGTCGTCGGTGGTGTTTGTCGGGGTGGAAGCCGAAAAGGCGCTGGTGCGGCGCGGCTGGATTTACAGCAGCCGCTAGCGCGCTTCCATGACCTGCGCCCACAGCGTCCTGACAGCGTCGCGCACGCTTTCCACGGTAGCCGGCGGCACCCGGGCGTATTCGGCGCCGGAGAGTTTGATCGCATGCTGCTGGCGCCGCAGTTCGCGGTAGGCATCGGCAGCGGCCTGCGCGACCTCGACCGGGATCAGTCCGGCCGCGCCCGCGCGCTGCAGCAGTGCGATGTTGCCGACGTTGTCGGCGAGTTCGGGATGCACGGCGCAATGCCGCAGCACCAGGTACTGCACGCAGAATTCGACGTCGACGATGCCGCCGCTGTCGTGCTTGAGGTCGAATAACTCACTGTCGTTGACATGGCCGGCGTGCATTTTTTCACGCATCGCCAGCACCTCTTCGCGCAGCCTGGCGGCATCGCGCGCGAGGCACAGCACCTCGCGGCGCAGGGCCTCGAACGTCTGGCCGATCGCCGCGTCGCCGCAGACGAAGCGTGCGCGCGTCAGCGCCTGGTGTTCCCATAGCCAGGCGTGATGCAACTGGTAATCCCGGAAGGCCTCGGTCGAGCTCACCAGCAGGCCTGAGGCGCCATCCGGGCGCAGGCGCAGATCGGTCTCGTAGAGCATGCCGGCCGGGGTGAGGGTGCCGAGCCAGGTGTTGATGCGCTGCGCCAGTCGCGCGTAGCTTTCCGGTGCGCGTTCGTCGGCGTCGTCGTAGAGAAACACCAGGTCGAGGTCGGACGCGTAGCCGAGTTCCTTGCCGCCGAGCTTGCCGTAGCCGATGACGGCGAAGCACGGCGTGTCGCGGTGGCGCGCCTTCAGCCCGGCCCAGCAGCGCGCGAGCGTTTCGGCGAGCAGCGTGTCGGCCAGATACGACAGGTGATCGGACAACGCTTCCAGCGTCAACCGTCCGGCCACGTCCTGCGCCAGCAGGCGCAGCGTCTGCACCTGCTTGAAGCGGCGCAGCGCGTCCATCTGCGCTTCGGTGTCGCCGGGGTGGGCGTCGAGTTCGTCATGCAATTGCGTGGCGAGCTGTGCCCAGTCTGGCAGTTGCATTAAATTCTGCGGGGCGATCAGTTCGTCCAGCAGCTGCGGCTGGCGCGTGATGATCTGCGCCGCCCACGGGCTCGCCGCCAGCAGGCGTACCAGTTGCCGCAGCGCAGACGGGTATTCGGCCAGCAGTGCGAGATAGGTGGCGCGGCGCGCGATCGCCTGGGTCAGCGTGACAAAGCGATCCAGTGTGGCTGTCGGGTCGGGCTGGCCGCCAATGATTTCGAGCGCAGGCGGCAATAGCGTGTTGAGCCGCTGCTGCGTCGATTCCGGCAGCCGCGCGGCATGCTGACGCAGGGTGTCGAGCGTCGCCAGCACCCGTTCCGGGTCGACGTAACCGGCGTTTTGCAGCAGCGCGCGGGTGGTGGCGGCGTCCGCCGTGCCGCAGCACACCGCGGTGAGCGGATGGCTTTCCTGGTCGGTCTGCGGCGCGGCGAACACCTGCTCGAAATGACGCGTGACCTTGTTGCGGTGCCGGTCGAGCGCGGCGACGAGCGCGGCGTAATCGGGGAAACCTATCGCCTCGGCGAGCATCGCCTGTGATTCCTCGTCGTCCGGCAGCAGCTGCGTCTGCGCGTCGTCGAGGTATTGAATGCGGTGTTCCAGCCGCCGCAAAAAATCGTAGGCGGCGGCGAGTTCCTGCTGCGCATCTGCCGTCATCAGCCCGCTTTTCACCAGCTCGGCCAATATCGTCAACGTAGGGCGTTGCCGCAAGGCGGCAATCTGGCCGCCCCGGATAAGCTGGAACACCTGTGCGGTGAATTCGATTTCGCGGATGCCGCCCGGTCCCAGCTTGACGTTGTGCGCCATCTCGCGGCGCGCCACTTCGCGGCGGATCTGCACGTGCAGGTCGCGGATCGCGGCGAAGGCGTCGAAATCGAGGTATTTGCGGAAGATGAACGGCCGCACGATGGCGTCGAGTTCGGCGTGGTGAGCGCCGCTGAGCGGGCGCGCCTTGATCCAGGCGTAGCGTTCCCACGGTCGCCCTTGCGCCACCAGGTAGTCTTCCAGCATCGCAAAGCCCATTGCAAACGGCCCCGAATCGCCCCACGGGCGCAGCCGCAGGTCGACGCGGAACACATAGCCGTCGGCGGTGTTTTCCGACAATGCGGCGGTCAGCTTGCGCCCGAGCCGGATGAAAAACTCGTGGTTGGTCAGCGGTTTGGCGCCGTCGGTGTTGCCTTCCTCGGGATAGAGATAAATCAGGTCGATGTCGGACGACACGTTGAGTTCGCCGCCACCCAGCTTGCCCATGCCGACCACCACCATCCGCTGCGGCTGGCCCTGTTGGTCGCGCGGTTCGCCATGGCGTGCGGCGAGCGCGGCGTGATGGAAGTCGAGTGCGGCGGTGATGCACGTTTCGGCCAGCGCGCTGTAAGCGGCCATCACCTCGGCCAGGTTGGCGCTGCCCGCCAGGTCGCGTGCGGTGACGACCAGCCACACGCGCTGCCGCAGTTGTCGCATGCGTTGATGCAGCCCCGCCTCATCCGTGTGCGGCGACCCGGCCAGAAACGCTTGCATCGCCTCGCGGGTGAATGCCTGATCGAGTTGTCCTGCCACCGCCTCTGCCAGTTGCGGCTGCGCCGCCAGCAAGCGGCGGCCAAAGCGGGAACATCGGACGAGGCGATCAACAGCGGGATGGGGCATGGTTTGGCCTGTCTATACGGATACATTCGCAGTATGCCCATTCTCGCGTATGCCGTGGCGTCGGCGGTTCTAGGCATGGCTTGAAGCGAGTGTCAGGATTCTTTACGGCTGCACCTGTCCCCGAGCACCTGCTATCCGAATAGCCTGAATCGGCCAGAAATGCGAGGCAGTGTGCCCTATCTCGGCTGCAACGTTCTCGGCTGCAGCGTTCTCGGCGGCGCCACTCCTTGCACCATCGGGCAGGCAAAGTATTTGTCGAAATTCTTTACGCCTCCGCTATTTGTGGTTACTCGACATATTTTCAACTCATTGTTTCATAATAAATAATCGGCAAATAAATATTCTGGCTTGATATGTGCTTGCCTTTATCGGGCCACCTCTAGGATGGAGGAATGTCAGTGTGTACGACGTTGCCATCCTGAGTCGCTTGTGACCGAAAATAATTATTTTGAGGAGTAAGTCGTCATGAAAATAGTTCATATCCCCCGTGTGGTTGCGGCGGCAGTGTCCTTGTTTGCCGCATTTGGTTCGGCACCGGCGTCTGCCGTGTCGTCGGTTTACTTTGTTCTGAACCAGTCGAATATCAATGCTTCCCCCTATCAGGATGGCCAGAATTATCTTCAGGTGACGATATCGGACAACATTAACGGCAACATCGATTTTAAAGTCGAAACCCTCGCGCCCCTGAGCAGCAACGCGGGTAGCAATTACGGCATTGATTCGTTCGGCTTCAATACCCTTCAGTCCGTATCACTTGCTAACATTGTCGCTCCCACGGGCTGGACCTTGCAGACCACCCAGAATCAGGATGGCTTCGGCAACTTTACCGATGTCGCTAATACGACAGGGCAGTACCGTCAGGATCCACTGATGTTCAGCATCACGGGCATTTCCGGCGACACGGCCATGGACTACGTCAACCTCTCAACCGGAACCGCGGGCGAAGGCAACGTGTACTTCGCGGCGCATGTTGCCGGCTTCAGTACCCAGGTCACAAGCGGTTATTTCGGCGGATCGGAGCAGATTTCGACCCCGGTTCCCGAGGCCGATACCTATGCCATGCTGCTGGCCGGTTTGGGCCTGGTTGGATTTGCGGCACGTCGCAAATTGAGCTGAAATCCACCTCACTGAAAAAAGCGCCGCATTGTCGGCGCTTTTTTTATGGCGGGTTGGCTTGGCAGATTAGAATGCGAGTTCATCAGCAACCCGAACAATCTGGAGAAACGGTATGGCAAACATCGAGTCGATTCTGACCGAAACCCGTGTGTTCCCGCCTGCGGACGCTTTCGTCAAGCAGGCCAATGTGTCCGGCATGGAGGCTTATCGTGCTTTGAGCCGCGAAGCCGAAGCCGATTACGCGGGTTTCTGGGCCAATCTCGCACGCCGGCATATCGACTGGAAAAAGCCCTTCACCCGCACGCTGGACGAATCGAACGCGCCGTTCTACAAGTGGTTCGACGACGGCGAACTCAATGTCTCCTACAACTGCCTGGACCGTCACCTGGCGACGCGCGGCGACAAGCCCGCGCTGATCTTCGAGGCGGACGACGGCGCGGTGACGAAAGTCACCTACAGTCAATTGCACGCGCGTGTCTGCCAGTTCGCCAACGGCCTGAAGTCGCTCGGCGTGGAAAAGGGCGACCGTGTCATCGTCTACATGCCGATGGGCATCGAGGCCGTGGTGGCGATGCAGGCCTGCGCGCGCATCGGCGCCATCCATTCGGTGGTGTTCGGCGGCTTCTCGGCCAAGAGCCTGTTCGAGCGCATCGAGGACGCGCGCGCCAAGGTGATCGTCACAGCAGACGAATCGCTGCGCGGTGGCAAGGCGGTGCCGCTGAAGCGCGCGGTCGACGAGGCGCTGGCGATGGGCGACACCTCCTGCGTCGAGCGCGTGGTGGTGTATCGCCGCTCCGGCGGCGCCGTGAACTGGGGCGTGCGCGACCTGTGGTGGCACGAACTCACCCAGACCCAGGCCGACACCTGCGAGCCGGTGTGGGTGTCCGCCGAGCATCCGCTGTTCATCCTGTATACCTCGGGCTCGACCGGCAAACCCAAGGGCGTGCAGCATTCCACCGGCGGCTATCTGCTGGGTGCGATTCTGTCCATGCAGTGGGTGTTCGACGCCAAGCCCGATTCCGACGTCTACTGGTGCACCGCCGACGTCGGCTGGATCACCGGCCACACCTATGTCGCCTATGGCCCGCTGGCGCTGGGGATGACCGAAGTGATCTTCGAGGGCATCCCCACCTTCCCGCACGCCGGGCGCTTCTGGGAAACCATCGCCAAGCATCAGGTCACCACCTTCTACACTGCGCCGACCGCGATCCGCAGCCTGATCAAGCTCGGCCACGAACTGCCCGCGCAATACGATCTGTCCTCGCTGCGACTGCTGGGCACGGTGGGCGAGCCGATCAACCCGGAAGCCTGGATGTGGTATCACCAGGTCATCGGCGGCGGCCGCTGCCCGATTGTCGATACCTGGTGGCAAACCGAGACCGGCGCCAACATGATCTCGCCGCTGCCCGGCGCGGTGCCGACCAAGCCGGGCTCGTGCACCCTGCCGCTGCCCGGCATCATGGCGGCGATCACCGACGAGCACGGCCATCCGGTGGAAAAAGGGCAGGGCGGCTATCTGGTGATCCGGCGGCCCTTCCCCTCGCAGCTGCGCACGCTGTGGGGCGATCCCGACCGCTTCAGGAAAACCTATTTCCCCGAGGAACTGGGCGGCAAGATGTACCTCGCCGGCGATTCGGCGCATCGCGACACGGACGGTTATTTCTGGATCATGGGCCGCATCGACGATGTGCTGAACGTGTCCGGGCATCGTCTGGGCACGATGGAAATCGAGTCCGCGCTGGTGTCCAACCCGCGCGTCGCCGAGGCTGCCGTGGTGGGGCGTCCGCACGAGATCAAGGGCGAGGCGGTGGTGGCGTTTGTGGTGCTGAAAGGGGCGCGCGCCAGCGGCGAGGAGGCGAAGCAGATCGTGAATGAACTGCGCGACTGGGTGGGCAAGGAAATCGGCCCGATCGCCAAGCCCGACGAAATCCGTTTTGGCGACAACCTGCCGAAAACGCGTTCAGGCAAGATCATGCGGCGCCTGCTGCGGGCGATCGCCAAAGGCGAAGAAATCACCCAGGACGTTTCCACCCTGGAAAACCCGGCGATTCTGGAGCAGCTCAAGGAAGCGGTAAAATAAGCAAAACGAGGTTAGGGGAGGGGCTCGGCCAAGCCCTGTCCCTTGAATTCAGTCCGATTCGCCCCAATCCCATTATTAATCATTCCATTTACTCATACCCACGAAAGGGAAATCATGTCGCATTACCATGCCGTCGCCTGGCTCGATCATAACGAAGCCCACATCATGCACATCAGCCCGGATGACGTTGAAAAATCGGTGGTGAATCCGGCTGCGCCGCACCGCAACCTGCACCGCAAACGGGGCTCGGTCAGCGGCAGTCGTCAGCCCGAAGACCAGCAGTACTATCACGAGGTGGTGGAAGCCCTGAGCGGCGCCCAGGAAATCCTGATCGTCGGACCCGGCCAGGCCAAGCTCGAACTGATCAAGCACATCCATACCCACGACCAGGAAGTCTCTAAACAAGTGATCGGGGTGGAAACGGTGGATCATCCGAGCGACGCCCAACTCGTCGCGTTTGCCCGCAAGTATTTTGTTGCCAAGGACAGGATGCTGTCGCAATAAGCCAGTCTGGTTCGCAATCAGGCGGCCGCATTGGCACGCGGATGACAAATCCGTACGTTCCTGATGCGTAGATGTATGGAAAAACAAGGCCCCCATTTGGGGGCTTTGTTTTGGATCGGGATTTAGGGAAGAGACTGGACGATGCGGCCCTGAATTCTGTAACTGATTGATAAATTGAACAAATAATTTTTGGGGCCGCACTCAAGCCCGTCGAAAATTCGTCGTTAATGTTGATAACTGTACAAGGGCAAACCCGTCGCGAGGCGGGGACGCAAAGCTTCCGGTCTTGAATAAAGACAGCGGGGCTGCCAAGGAAACCATGCTGCGGCTGGTGCGTCATGTGCCCTGATTCAGGCAGTTTTTTGAATTTTCAGGAGCCGTCATGTCGCGCCAATGCCCATTCCCTGTTCTGTCATCTGATAACCGATATGGCTATCAGATGGGCAGTGCGCCGGGTTTTACCCTGACTCTCGCCCTCGTTGCGGCCTTGTTGGGCTATGCCGGATTAAGCCATGCCGCCCCGGCGGGCGCTGTTATCAGCAACAGCAGCTTTGCCGGTTGGGCTAAAGGCCGCTTGCTCGTGGCGCCACGTGCCGGCCTGTCGGACGCAGAATTCGACAAGGTGCTGAAGCCGCTCAATGCGCATTCGTTGGGACACGTCAAGAAACTGAATATGCACGTCGTCAGCTTGCCATCCGGGGTGGACGAAGTGGCGGCGATGAAGACGCTCAAAGCCAACCGCAAGCTCAAATATGTCGAGCTCGACATGGTGGTCAAGCTAGCAACGACGGTGACTGACCCCTCGTTTGGCAGCAGTTGGGATTTACCCAAAATCCAGGCACCCACGGCGTGGGACACTGCCAATGGCAGCGGCATCGTCATCGCCATTCTGGACACAGGCGTCGACAGCACGCATCCCGACCTGGCTGCCAACATGGTGCCGGGCTGGAATTTTTACGACAACAACTCCAATACCTCGGACGTTTATGGCCATGGCACGATGGTAGCCGGCACGGCCGCAGCGGCGGCGAACAATGGAACAGGTAGCGCGGGCGTGGCCTGGGGCGCCAAAATCATGCCGGTACGCATTTCCGCGCCCGACGGCACCGCTTACTGGAGCACGATTGCACAAGCGATCAACTGGGCGGCCGATAACGGCGCCAAGGTCGCCAACATCAGTTTCAGCGGCCTCTCGGGCAGTTCCACCATCCAGTCCGCTGCGCAATATATGCGCAGCAAAGGCGGGGTGGTCATCGTTGCCGCAGGCAATAGCGGCGGACTCGAAAGCATTGCGGCGAATGACTCGTTGTTGACCGTTTCGGCTACGGACAGCAGCGATGTCCGCGCCAGTTTTTCCAGCTATGGCGACTATGTCGATCTCGCCGCGCCCGGCGTCAGTATCTACACCACGGCAAAAGGCGGCGGCTACGCCAGTGCTTCCGGCACCTCGTTCTCCAGCCCGGTCGTCGCCGGCACCGCAGCCCTGATGCTGGCAGCGAACAACAAGCTCACGCCGACGGACGTCGACAGCTTGCTCAAAAACACGGCACAGGATCTCGGAACGGCTGGCATTGACCCCTATTACGGCTCTGGCCGCGTCAACGCTTCGGCTGCGGTCACCTCCGCCAAAAATGTGGTGGCGAGCGACACCCTGGCTCCGATCGTCAGCATCACCTCGCCTACCGGCGGGCGCGTTTCCGGCGTGGTTCCCGTCGATATCAATTCTTCCGACAACGTCGGCGTGACGCGCGCCGACTTCTACGTCAACGGCCAGTTGGTTGCCTCCGACAGCCTGGCGCCGTTTGCTTTCGCCTGGGACACCGCAGGCAAGCTGGACGGCAGCTATACGCTCAGCGTTCAGGCCTTTGACGCGGCGGGCAACCGTGGCACGTCCCCCTCGGTTGCGGTCACGCTCGGCAACGACAGCACCGCCCCCACGATCGGCAGCTTCAATCTCACCGACGGCATGACAATCTCGCCAGGCAAGCAGATGATCAGTGTCACGGCCACCGACAACCAGAGTGTCGCCAAAATCTCGCTGGTGATCGACGGCAAGGAAGTCGCGATCGCCTACGGAGGTTCGCTCAGCTACAGCTGGAACACGCGCAAACTGGCCAAGGGCGCTCACACCGTCACTGTGCGTGTCACCGACAACTCGGGCAACGTGACTGCCAGGACCGTGACGGTCAACAAATAAGCGGTAAGCCTCTGCAGGCTCTCCAGGCGCCCTTCGGGGCGCTTTTTTTGTTCAGCTTACGGGTGGGCGAGTGCCGTGGTGGTGTTCACCAGTTCCAGCATCAGCGCATGCAGCCGCGCGGGCGATTGCAACGCACCGTTTTCCGCGTCGAACGCCGTGTCGGCGTGGGGCAACGAGAACTGGCCGGGCAGCACCAACACGCCGAGCGTGTTCAGGATCTGGCGCAGGTGCGGCAGCATGCGCATGCCACCCAATGCTCCCGGCGACGCAGCCAGGATGGCTGCGACCTTGTTCCGATACGGCACCAGACCCGATTCGCCCTGCCATTCGCGCGACACCCAGTCGAGCGTGTTTTTCAGCAATGGCGGAATCGAGCTGTTGTATTCCGGGCTGGCGATGAGGAAAGCATCGTGCGCCTTGAACAGGGCTTTCAGCCGCAACGCATTGTCTGGCAGGCCATCACGTTCTTCCAGGTCGCCGTTGTAGAGCGGCAGTGGATAATCCGCCAGATCGATCAGGGTGAGGTCGCCGCTCGCGGCGCGGGCAGCATCCACCGCTACCTGAATAAGCTTGCGGTTCCAGGAATCGCGGCGAATGCTGCCGGAAAAAGCGAGAATCTTGGGCATGGTGAATCCTTGCGTAAAAAACCGGGTGATTGTATCGGGGCTTTGGCCATGGGGGGGCGAAGCCTGGTGTGTTTGCGGGAGTGTTCGATGTCAGCTGAAATAACCCTGTCCGACAAAATGCGGCTCGACAAATGGCTGTGGGCCGCACGTTTTTTCAAGACGCGCAGCCTGGCGACCCAGGCTATCGAGCATGGTCGCGTGAAACTTAACGGCGAACGCGTCAAGCCCGCGCACGATGTCAGGCCGGGCGACCGGCTGGACATCCGCCTCGGTGAGGTCGACTGGGCGCTGACGGTGCGCGGCTTGTCGGTGCAGCGCGGCCCGGCGCCGGTGGCGCAACGGCTGTACGAGGAAGATCCCGCCAGCCATGCGCGTCGCCAGCAGCAGGCGAGCGAGCGCAAGCTGGCGGTCAGTCCGGCGGCGGAGATCAAGGGGCGCCCCACCAAGCGCGACCGCCGGCAAATCCATCGGTTTACCGGTGAGTGATGGGCAAGAATTTACCCGCGTATCCCCCCTCAAGGCATGGGTAAACGCATAGAATCGGAAGGGTTCGAGTCCCTCTTATGACCGTTTCCCCTGTGCCTTCCCTGTTCATGCATCGTGCCGCGCGTTGGCTGGCAGCCCTGGCCGCGCTTGCCGCGCTGGGCTTTGCGAGTGCCGCTGCGTTGATGTTCTTCTGGGTGTTGCCCAACATCGCCGAGCATCGCGAGACAGTGGCGCAGTTGATGTCGCGTGCGCTGGGTCAGCGCGTGACGCTGGAGGCGGTGTCGGGCGAGTGGCGGCAGGCACGCCCCGAATTCCATTTGCGCGGCGTGCGCCTGTACGACCGCCAGGATCGTTCGGCGCTTTATCTGCCTGAACTGGATGCCGCGTTTGCCTGGCGATCGCTGCTGTTTCTGGAGCCGCGCTTCAACCGCATCGAATTGCAGGGACTGACGCTCGGGGTGCGGCGCGCGCGCGACGGGAATTTTTATGTGGGCGGCATTCCCGTCAACCCGGCCGCGCCCGATAGCGGCTTTTCCAGCTGGCTGCTGCGGCAGGGGCAAGTGCATGTGGATCAAGCCACGCTGACCTGGCTGGACGAGGTGCGCGGCGCGCCGCCGCTGATCCTGACTGCGGTCGATTTCACCCTGACCAAAAGTCTGCGTAATCATCGCCTGGAATTGCACGCGACCCCGCCTGCCAGTCTGGCGCGTCCGCTGACGATCGATGCGCAGATGACCGCGCGCGACATCGACGACATTAAAACCTGGAATGGCAGCGTCGCGACCACGGTAGCGAGCGTGTCGTTTCCGCAGTTGGTCAAGTGGCTAGAAGTACCTTACCAACCCCGGCGAGGGTGGGGCGCATTGAACGTGAAGCTTGAGGTGGCGCGTGGCGCGCTGGCGGGCGCGACCGTCGGGTTCGATTTGCGGTCGACCGAGACCGCGTTGGGAGACGGCCTGCCTGCGCTGCGGCTGGCGCAGGTGCGCGGGCTGGCTGAGTGGCAGCGCAGTTCCGATGGCCAGCGTGTGGCCTTCGACAACCTGCGCGTCGCGTTGCCGGGCGGCCCTCTGGAGGCGCCATTCAACGTCGGCCTGGCCTGGAGCGACAACTCGCGTGAACTTTCCGCGCAGGCATTGCGGCTGAGTGGCTGGCAGTCGGTGCTGCCCAGCCTGCCGATGGATGCGGCACTGCGTGTACGCCTGCAAGCGCTGCAACCGCAAGGGCGTTTCGATGCGTTGAATTTGCGCTGGAACGGCGCACAGCCGGGTCCGGACAATTTCAGCCTGGCCGCACGCTTCACCGGATTGGGCGTGGCGGCATCCGGTCAGCAGCCGGGCCTGGCCAATCTCAGCGGCCGCATCGAGGGCGATGCGCGTGCGGGCTCGTTCGAGATCGATTCGCCGCAACTGGTGATGAATCTGCCGGCCTTGTTTCGCGAACCGCTGTTCGGGCTCGATCATCTGCACGTGCGCGGTGGCTGGAAAAAAACCACACGCGGCCGGCTATTGATGCTGAACGAGGCGGATTTTTCCAATCGCGATGCGGCCGGCACGGCCAAGGGGCAGTATGAATGGATCGCCGGCCAGCCCGGTGTGATCGACCTGGCGGTGCATCTGACCCGCGCCGACGGCAGGGCGGTCTACCGCTACTTGCCGAAAAGCATCGGCGACGTCACCGTCAACTGGGTTAAAGCGGCCGTGCTGGCGGGATACTCCGACGATGTGCAGCTGATCCTGAAAGGCGACCTGGCGAAATTTCCATTCGAGCAGGGCGAGGGCGCGTTCAGTGTCGACTCGAAGATCAAGGATGCGGTCATCGACTATGTGCCTGGCTGGCCGCGCATCGATGGCATCCAGGCACGCATGCTGTTTCAGGGCAAGACGATGGAAGTCACCAGCAGCCAGGCGCGAATTTTCGGCGTGGCCCTGGCGCCGGTGCGGGCGTTTATCCCGGATTTGCTTCCGCTTGAGACCCTGCTGCAGGTGGACGGCCAGGCCAACGGTCCGGCTCAGGATTTCATCCGTTTCGCCAATCTCAGCCCGGTGGGGAAACGCCTGCGTGGTTTCACCGATGCGTTGGAGGGCAATGGGCCGATGCGGCTCGCATTGAAGATGAACATCCCGCTGGGCCATAGCGACGACAGCACCCTGGCCGGCAAACTGTCGTTTGTGGGCGATACCTTGTTCCGCCCCGGCCTGCCGCACCTTGAGCAGGTGCGTGGCGATATTGGTTTCACCGAAAAGGGACTGGGCGTGAAAAATATCACTGCGCAGTTTTTGGGCGGCCCGCTGCGCGTCGATGTCACCACCCGCAATGGCCTGGTGCAGATTCTGGCGCAGGGGCAAGCCACTGCTGCGGGCATCGCGCCCTGGCTCGGAACGGCGGCGGGCAAGCGGCTGTCGGGGCAGGCGGCCTGGCGCGGCCAGATTGATCTGGTGCCGGAAGGCGAACACATCCGCATCGAATCCGATCTGCTTGGCCTGGGTTCCAGCCTGCCCCTGCCGCTGGCCAAAGCGGCCAGCCAGCCGCTGCCACTCTGGGTGACCAGCCAGCCCCAGGCGGATGGCCGGTTGCACGAAGTGCGGCTGGGTAAAACCGTGGGCGCGGTGTGGCACAGCACGGCGGAAGGGCGCCTTGCCCGCGGCGAAATTCGCTTTGGCGGCCAGGCCGTGATGCCCGGCGAGCCGGGTCTGCACCTGGCGGGCAGCGGGCGCGGTCTGGATATCTCGGGCTGGCTGGCGCTGCTGCCTGAGGGAGAGGGCGGGGATCGCCCGTCGCTGGCGGCGATCGATTTGAATTTCGACGCATTGGACCTGATGGGGCGACGCTTCCAGGAGGTGCGTTTGCAGGGGCGCTCCCGCAACGGCGTGTTTCGCACCCAGGTGAGCGGCCATGAGTTGAACGGGGTGTTGACCTATCGTCCTGCGGGTGCGCAGCCCGCGCGGGTGTCGGCGCTGTTCCAGCAACTGACCATCCCCGACGCGGCGCCTGCCACCGGCGTGGACGAAGGCACAAACATGAAGGCCGTCAATTTTCCGATGCTGGATGTGACGGTGGAGGATTTTCGCCTGCAGGCGCGCGCGCTGGGGCGCCTGGAAGCGGTGGCCCGGGGTGCGCCACAAGGACTGCTGATCGACAACTTGCAGTTGACGCACGCCGATAGCGTGTTCCACATGAGCGGCCTGTGGCGCGACAGCGGCGCGGGCGAAACCCGTGCGGATCTGAGCCTGAACGTGCTGGATGCGGGCAAGTTTCTGGATCGTTTTGGCTATGTCGACACGCTCAAGCGCGGCAGCGCGGAGATTCAGGGCAATGTCAGCTGGGAAGGCTCGCCCGCCGATTTCAGCCTGGCCGCGCTGGCCGGACAGCTTGATTTCAAGGCCAAAGGCGGGCAGTTTCTCAAGATCAATCCGGGCGCAGGCAAGCTGCTTGGCGTGTTGAGCCTGCAATCGTTGCCGCGCCGGTTGAACTTCGATTTCCGTGATATCTTCAACAAGGGCTATGCCTTCGACGACATCAGCGCCACCCTGCGTATTGCGCGCGGCGTGGTCTACAGCGATGATTTCAAGATGCGTGGACCGGCCGCCAAGGTCAATATGTCGGGGCTGGCTGATCTCAATCAGGAAACCGTGCAGTTGCGGGTGAAAGTGATTCCGAAATTGTCCGAAGGCGTGGCGGTGGCAGGCGCGCTGATCGCCGGGCCGCTGGCAGGGGTGGGGGTGCTGGCTGCGCAGAAACTGCTGCGTGATCCGATCGAGGAGGCCATCAGCCAGGAATATATGGTGACCGGTTCGTGGCTGGCACCGGATGTCAAACAGCAGCCCAGAACCGATGCCAAAACAAAAACCGAACCCCAGGTGACCGAACCCTGATAGAGGAGCTTTCTCATGACGACAACGACGAAAAAAATCACCAAATCTCCCCTCGCCAAATCCAGCATGGCGCGCTCCAAAGGCGCACAAGTCAAAAAAGCGGCGCCGCAGGTGGATGCCGTTCGTGTGGCGGCGATCCAGATGGCCTCGGGCTCCAATGTGTCGGCCAATCTGGCCGAAGCTGAACAGCTCATCGAACTCGCGGTCGAGGCGGGTGCGCGCCTGGTCGCGCTGCCGGAGTTCTTCTGCATCATGGCGCTGAAAGACAGCGACGTGGTGAAGGCGCGCGAGGCCGAAGGCCACGGCCCGATCCAGGCGTTCCTCTCGCGCATGGCGAAAAAACACCGCATCTGGCTGGTCGGCGGCTCGGTGCCGCTGGAGGCCAGCGTGGCGAACCGGGTGCGCAACAGCTGCCTGGTGTACGACGAGCGCGGCAAGCAGGTGGCGCGTTACGACAAGATCCACTTGTTCGGCCTGGATCTCGGCACCGAGCGTTATCAGGAAGCCAAGCTGATCGAACCGGGCGATAAGGTCGTCGTCATCAACAGCCCGTTCGGCCGCATCGGCCTGTCGATCTGCTACGACCTGCGCTTTCCCGAGCTGTATCGCGCGATGCCCGAGGTCGATATCATCGTGGTGCCGTCGGCGTTTACCGCCACCACCGGTCGCGCGCATTTTGAAACCCTTGCCCGCGCGCGCGCGATCGAAAATCTCGCCTATGTCATCGCCCCGGCGCAAGGCGGCTACCATTTGTCCGGCCGCGAAACCCATGGCGACAGCATGATCGTCGATCCCTGGGGCGTTGTGCTCGACCGCCTGCCGCGCGGCTCCGGCGTCGTCATCGCCAACATCAACCCGGCCTATCAGGCCAGCCTGCGCAAAAGCCTGCCCGCGCTCAAGCACCGCTTCATTCAATGTGAGCAGATCGCAACCGACGTGGCCGAGCGACGTGTGTCGCTCAAGCGCGAGAAACCCGTCAAATAATTCAGGAAATAGTGATGAACCCCATCGACGCCTTTGTGCCGATTCAAACCGCCGAACAGTTGTTCCACTCCGCCGAAGCCACCCTGCTGACGCCGAACGGCCTCGACGCCGACAAGCTCGCGCCGGTGTTCGGCCGTCTGCTCAGCCACGACGTCGATTATGCCGATCTGTATTTCCAGTATTCGCGTTCCGAAGGCTGGAGCCTGGAAGAAGGCCAGGTCAAATCCGGCAGCTTCAACATCGACCAGGGTGTCGGCGTGCGCGCGATCTCGGGCGAAAAAACTGCCTTCGCCTATTCCGACGACATCAGCCTCGACGCGCTCGGTGCCGCTGCCGACGCCACCCGTGCCATCGCGCGCGCTGGCCAGCACCGCAGCTTCGGCGTGGTGC
>JBAVFD010000197.1:0-12103 GCA_049588075.1 Thiobacillus sp. | reverse complement strand
CTCATCTCCTGCATCAGGTTGTTGAGCGGGCAGCCCAGCGTCACCACCCAGGGATCGGTTTCGGACGCCTTGGCCGTCAACATCGCCTGCATGGCCGCGAGTGGCTGACGGGTTTCCGCCAGGGGGTCGAACATCATCGCCGCCAGACTCGGCCGGATCATTTCCTCGACTACCGCCAGGCCAAGTGCCTTCTTGCCCGGAAAATGGTGATACAGCGCCCCCTTGGTGAGGCCGGTGTCGGCGAGGATTTGCGTGAGCGACGCCGCCTGGAATCCGTTGCGGTGAATTTCGTCGAAAGCAGCCTCCAGCAGTTTTTGCCGGGTGAGGTCGGGGGTTTTGGCGGAAACGTTCATGACCGGATCATACATACCGGTTGGTATGTGTCAAGGCAAAATCATCCCGATGGGTTCAGCACGGCGTGGCATCCAGCTTCTGGCATTCGCCGGCCGCACCCTCGCCTTGCGTCAGGGTGTCCAGCACACGCCCCAGCGCGGTCGGTGAAGTCCAGCCGGTGTGCTCGATCGTGTCGAACGGCGTGACGCCTACCAGCAGATTCTGCACTGCCGAGGCGCAAAACAGGGGTGGGGTGAACCCCGCCGCGTGGATGCGCTGCACAATGGTGGCGAATGCCTGTTGCTGCAAACGAAAACGGTAGACGCGGATGGCAGGGCCGTCGACGGTCTGGTAGCGCGCGTAATCCGCCAGCGTCGGCCCCTTCCAGGATTGATCCTCGCCGCGCATGCCGAAGTAGCTGCCTGCCGGATCGATCAGCAGGCTGCCCGCGAACAAGCCGGCATGGTTGCCGCCCATGGCGTTGTCGTTGATCACGACGACCACTTCATCCGGCGCGGGCTCGGCCAGCCTGATGACCGCCTCGGGCGTCGGCTCGCTATTCCAGTTGGGGGCTTCAGCGGCATACGGCGACCCCGCCACCAGCAGAGCAATCAACAAAAAACCGGATTTCACGTGCCGAATTTGGATTGTTGAATGTGAATCGGCAGCCTCACCCCGGGTTCTCAGCGCAGATCGGACTGCGTGACGGCCCGCAGAAACTCATTGCGCAGCTGGTCGCTGGTCTTGAAGCAGCCGGTGAAAGCCTGCGTCACCACGCGCTCGTCGCCGCGGCGGTCTTCGCCCAGCAGCAGGCACAGCTGTTCGGCCTCGATGATGCACGCCGCGCCTTGAGCCTGGCCGTGGGTCACCAGCGCTTCGGCGATGTCGCGCGTCATCCATTCCTGATAGGTGAAGCGGTGGCCGATGGCATCGACCATGCGCGCGATGCGGCCGAAGCCGTGCAAGCGCCCGCCGGGGATATAGGCCACGTGCGCCACCCCGCGAAACGGCACCAGATGATGCGGACACACGCCGTGCACCGCGATGCCGCGCACCACCACCATGTCGTCACGCTCGTCGGCAAAGCCCTCACCCAGCGCTTCCGCAGGATGCATCGCATAGCCGCCCAACAGGCGCTTCTGCCACAGCTCGCGCACGCGCTGCGCGGTGCGTCCGGTATGCACCGAATCCGGCGCCACGCCACAGGCGACGAGCATGGCATTGACCGCCTGCTCGAATGCCGCCGGATTGAACTGCCCGACCTGCGGAATGCCCAGGCTGCCCGATTGATGCGGGGTGTGGCCGTCGTGGTCGCAGGCGTCAGTCATTATTCAGGGTCGATCTGAGGAATTCCAGCGTGCGCGTCCACGAATCGGTGTCGGCCGCGTTGTCATACTTGAGCGGCAGGCCGAACTGCGCGGCGTAGCTGTCGGCCTCGCGATTGGTAAAGGTGTGCATCACGCCGGGGTACGACAGCAGCATGTAATCCGCCTTGGCGTTGTCCATTTCAGCCTTGAACGCCTCGACCTGTTGCGGCGGCACGAACGGGTCGGCCTCACCGGTAAATACGCGCAGCTTGGTCTTGAGCTCGCCCGGCTTGACCGCCACATCGGTGGCCAGGATGCCGTGGTAGCTCACCGCCGACTTCAGCGGCTCGCCCGCGCGCGCCATGTTGAGCACCACGCCGCCGCCGAAGCAGTAGCCCAGTGCAGCCAGCTCACCTTTTTTCACATTGGGCTGACTGGCGAGAAACTTTTCCGCCGCCTGAAACCGGCTCAAGGCCAGCGACGGGTTCTTGTTCACATTGCCCGCCAATGTGCCCGCATCCTTCGGGTTATCGGCGGTCTGGCCGTTGCCGTACATATCGACCACCAGCGCCACGTAGCCTTCGCTCGCCAGCATGCGCGCACGCTTGCGCCCATAATCGCTCACCCCCCACCATTCCGGCACCACCAGCACCCCGGCGCGCTTGCCCTTGGCGGCATCGTCAACCGCCAGAAAGCCTTTCATCACGGTGCCATCGGCCGCCGGGTAGCTGACATCCTTGCCGATCACGGCAGCGAAGGCAGACGAAGTAAACAACAACAAGGACAATGCAAGCGTGGCTTTCATGGGTCTCTCCGGATGGATGGATAGATAATGCGATCCAAAAGCATACCGCGCCCGCACCGGCAATAACAACCGCGTTCAGGCAGCGGCCATGCCTCCGTGCGGCCAGCGCCTCCCGCGCAGCGTAAACTCTCAGGCTACTCACCCCTCTCGCCCGCCATGACCGACTCCATCCGCCTTGCCAAACGCGTCGCTGAATTGCGCCGCTGCTCGCGCCGCGAAGCCGAACTGCTCATCACCGGCGGCTGGGTGCGGGTGGACGGCATCGTGGTCGAAGAACCGCAGTTCCGCGTCGCCGACCAGCACATCGACATCGACCCCATGGCCGACCTCAGCCAGGCCGAACCCGTCACCCTGCTGCTGCACAAGCCGCCCGGTTATCACACCGGAAACGGTGACCCTTCCGCATCGCAGCTCCTCGGCGCCACCACCCTGTGGAGCGACGGCGCCCCCGGCATCCGTCCGCTGAAAAAACATTTCACCCACCTGACGCTCTGCACACCACTGGAAACCGATGCCAGCGGTCTCGTTGTGTTTACCCAGGACTGGCGCGTCGCACGCAGGCTGACCGAAGACGCCGCCACCCTGGAACATGAAGTCATCGTCGAAGTCGCAGGCGAGCTGATCCCGCACGGACTCAAGCGGCTGAATCAGGGCATTCCTTACAACGGCCGCACCCCGCCCGCCATCAAGGTCAGCTGGCAAAGCGAAAACCGGTTGCGGGTGGCGCTGAAAGGCGCCCAACCCGGACAGATCGCGCACCTGTGCGAAGCCGTCGGTCTGGAGGTGCTGGCGATGAAACGCATCCGCCTGGGGCGCGTGCCGCTGGGGAAGCTGCCGTCCGGGCAATGGCGCTATGTATTCGAGGATGAGCGGTTTTGAGGAACGTCCATGTCTGGCCGCTCAGCCGCGGCTCTGCGACGCCAGCCACGTGGTGGACGATGATGCACCGGTGCGAGGTGGATGCGCATCCACCAGCGCCAGCGCATAGATCCGCTGCAAGTCCTCTTCACTGACATCGACGAAGGTATCGATCTGGGACAGCGCGTAGACCAGGCTGCTGTGCGGAATCATGCTCTCTTCGGCAGGCGCGGCTACGGGTTGCGAGCGGCGATGCCAGCTTTGCGGATAGCGCCGCCAGGCGAACGGGTAGTTGAACGCCACCGCCGCCGCCAGCAGCGCAACAACGTTCAACAGGACGGGGCTGAACACATACCCGTAGCCCAGCGCATGCACCGTCTCGCCACCAAGCACGGCGTACAGGGCTGTCGCGCCGCCCGGCGCATGCAGGCAGCGCAGGCTGTACATGGCGGCGATCGACAAGGCCACCGCCAGCGACGCGGCCAGCATCGGCTCGTCGCCCAGCCAGCGGGCGCAGATGACGCCAACCAACGCCGACACGATGTTGCCGCCGAACACCGGCCACGGCTGCGACATCGCACTGTGCGGCGCGGCGAACAGCAGCACGGCCGAGGAACCCATCGAAGCGACGGCGAGGATGCCGCCATGTCCGCCCAGCCAGACATGACTGACCCACACGACCGCGAGGATGCCGAACAGGCCACCCATCGCCGAAATCCAGTGCTCGCGTTCCGATACCGAGTAAGCCAGTTTACGATCCATTATCGTGAGCCTCCTGGCCCGATACACCCGATGCTGCGTTCAAGTATTGATTCAAGCCGGACAGCGCAAGCATGAGGACTCGCCTCACCGCTGCCGGGCGTGAAGCGTGACCGGCGACATCAACCCGTGCTCCAGGCGCGCGGGCGCCGCATGCCGGCAATCTTGCATGCCTGCTTCACGTAGCCGTAGGGATACAGTTCGAACAGCATCTTCTGCGCATCCTTGCCCATCCGTTCGGCCAGGTGCTTGATGACGAAACGGGCATCGGCTATGACCTGGTGTTCCTCGTAGTAGTCACGCATGAAGCGGATCGTGTCCCAGTGATCGTCGTTGAGCAGAATGTTCTCTTCCTGCGCCAGGGCCTGGGCCACGCTCTCGTCCCAGTCGCCGGGCTCAACCAGATAACCTTCGGCGTCGCGCGCGGGCATCAAGGCCGCGAGGTCAGATGTTTGATTCATGATCAGGCTCCTTTTTTGTTACGGTGGAGCAAGTTTAGATATTCCTAATATATCCATCAAACGATTAATTTTGGTATCTAATATCGAAATAATCGATAGATACCCATGGACACCGAACTCGCCCGCACCTTTCTGATGGTAGCCGCCACCGGCAACTTCGTCGCTGCCGCCAGCCGCCTGCACGTCACGCAATCGACGGTCAGCGCACGCATCCACACGCTGGAAACCCAACTCGGCGCGCGCCTGTTCCAGCGCGGGCGCAATGGGGCGGAACTGACGCCATCCGGCAAACGTTTTTTGCGTCACGCCAAGAATCTGGTGCGCACCGTCGAGCAGGCGCACCACGACGTCGGCCTGCCGCATGGATTCCGCGATGTGCTGACGCTGTCGGGCCGGATCGCGCTGTGGGAAGGCTTTCTGCCGCACTGGGTGGCATGGATGCGCGAGGCTGCGCCGGATGTGTCGCTGCGCCTGGAAATCGGCTTCGAGGCCGACATCATGCAAGGCTTGATCGAAGGCACGGTAGACATCGGCGTGATGTACACGCCCACCTCGCGCTCGGGTCTGACGGTGGAGCCCCTGTTCGACGAAACCCTGCTGCTGGTGACCAGCGACCTCGCCCGCGGCTGGCCGGATGAAGGCTACATCCACATCGACTGGGGGCCGGAATTCCACGCCCAGTTCAGCGACCATTACCCCGACGCGCCGCCGCCCACGCTGGTCGCCAATATCGGCTGGTTGGGTGTGCAGCAACTGCTGGCCTACGGCGGCAGCGGTTATTTCCCGCAGCGCCTGGTGCGGCGTTATATCGAGGCCGGGCAGTTATGGCGCGTGCCGCACAGTCCGCAATTCAAGCTGCCGGCCTGGATGGTATTCCCGCGCGACAGCGACAGCACCACGCTGAAACAGGCGCTCGACGGGCTGCGCGAGCTGGCGCGCGCAGAACAGGCACGCAACGCCTGACCAGGCCGGCTTGCGAACGGCAGATCGATCGGCGCGGCCAGCCCGTGAGGGTGGCGGCATGGCCCGGCCGGTTCAACGCTTCGCCTGTTCCGGCACACCGCGCAATGGCCGAAAGTGGCGTCAGTACTGCACCACCGCCGGATCCAGGCTACGCCACAGATACCAGGTGGCAACGGTGCGCCAGGGCGCGAGGCGCTCGCCATGCTGGCGCAGGGCGTGAGGGGTGGGGCGCTCGCCGCTGCAATAATGCAGGGCGACGGCTTTCTGCAGGCCGATATCGTCCAGCGGCCACACGTCCGGGCGGCGCAGGCTGAAGATCAGAAACATCTCCGCCGTCCAGCGGCCGATCCCGCGCACGTCGGTGAGTTCGGCGATCACCGCGTCGTCTGACATTTTTTTCCAGCGCGCCGGCTCGACCCGGCCATCGACGAAATGCCCGGCCAGGTCGCGCAGATACTCTGCCTTGCGGCGTGACAGCCCGCAGGCGGCAAGCGCGTCGAGCTCCAGCGTGACGACGTGTTGGGGCTGGATGGTCTGCGCGTAGTCGGCAAAGCGTCCCCATACGCTGTCGGCGGCCTTCACCGAGATTTGCTGGCCGACGATGGCGCGCGCCAGGGTTTGAAACGGGTCGCCCCGATTGGCGAGGATGGCATCGGGATAGCGCGCGATAAGCGCGGCCATCACCGGATCGGCGGCGGCGAGTTCGACGCAGGCGGTCGGCCAGTAGGCAGGTGGCGTGGTTTTCACAAAACCTTTTTATCCGCGAAGGACGCGAAGAAAGTCTTTCCCCGTCACAACAAAATGATGTCGTACTGTTCCTGCGGGTAGCTGGTTTCGACTTGCAGCGACACTGGCTTGCCGATGAAGTCGATGAGCTGGGCGAGGCTGCCGGATTCTTCGTCGAGGAACAGATCGATGACGCTTTGCGCGGCGGTAATGCGGTATTCGCGCGCGTCGAACTGGCGCGCTTCGCGCAGGATTTCACGCAGCACGTCGTAGCACACGGTCTGCGCGGTCTTGATTTCGCCGCGCCCGGCGCAGGTGGGGCAGGTTTCGCACAGCACGTGGGCTAATGACTCCCGGGTGCGTTTGCGCGTCATCTCGACCAGACCCAATGCGGAGAAGCCGCTGACACTGGTGCGGGTGGGGTCGCGCGCCAGCGCTTTCTTCAACTCGGTCAACACCGCCTCCTGGTGTTCGGCGTTGTCCATGTCGATGAAGTCCATGATGATGATGCCGCCGAGGTTGCGCAGGCGCAGTTGGCGGGCGATGGATTGCGCGGCTTCGAGGTTGGTCTTGAAGATGGTGTCATCGAAGTTGCGCGCACCGACGAAGCCACCGGTGTTGACGTCGACGGTGGTCAGCGCCTCGGTCTGGTCGATGATGAGATAGCCGCCGGATTTGAGATCGACGCGCCGCCCCAGCGCCTTGGCGATTTCGTCCTCGATCGCATGCAGGTCGAACAGCGGCCGGTCGGCGCCGTAATGCTGCAATTTATCGACCACAGCATGGGTGTAGCTCTGCGCGAACTCGGCCATGCGCTGATAGGTTTCGCGCGAGTCGATGAGAATGCGGCTGGTGTCGCGGCTGACGAAATCGCGCAGCACGCGCAAGGACAGATCGAGATCCTGATACAGCAGGCACGGGACGGCGCAGTTGCCGCGCGACTGGATGCTGCTCCACAACCGCCGCAGGTAGTCGATATCGGATTCGATCTCGGTGTCTTCGGCGGTTTCTGCCATGGTGCGCACGATGAAGCCGCCGCTGCTGCCCTCCGGCATCAACTGCTGCAATTTCTGGCGTAACTGTTCGCGCTCTTCCTCGCCTTCGATTTTCTGCGAAATGCCGATATGCGATTCCTGCGGCAGATAGACCAGATAGCGCCCGGCAAAGCTGATCTGCGTCGACAAGCGTGCGCCCTTGGTGCCGATCGGATCCTTGATCACCTGCACCATGATGGACTGGCTTTCGTGCAGGATCTGTTCGATCGGCCGCTCGGGTTCGCTGCCGTGGCGCTCTTCCCAGATATCGGCCACATGCAGGAAGGCCGCGCGCTCCAGACCGATGTCGATGAAGGCCGACTGCATCCCCGGCAACACGCGCACCACGCGCCCCATGTAGATGTTGCTGACCAGCCCGCGGCATTGCGCGCGCTCGATGTGCAGTTCCTGCACCGCGCCGAGATGCAGCACGGCGACGCGAATTTCCTGTGGCGTGACGTTGACGAGGATTTCTTCGCTCATGATGGGTGGGGTCGCACGCTCAGACGGCGAAACCGAAGGCTCTCAACAAAACAGCAGTGCCATATAACGGCAAACCCATGACGCCGCTGTAGCTGCCGTCGATGTGTTCGACGAACGCGCCGGCCCGCCCCTGGATCCCATAGGCGCCCGCCTTGCCGATGTATTCGCCGGTATCCAGATAGCGGCTGATGATGAGGGGGCTGAGCTCGGCAAAACGGATCAGGCTGGTCGACAGGCACTGTTCCATCCGGCCCTCATGCTTGATTGCCACGGCCGTGTGGACCAGATGCAGGCGACCGGACAGGCGCGTCAGCATGGCCTCGGCCTCGCTGCGATCAGCGGGTTTGCCGAGAATGGCGCCATCCAGTTCGACCACGGTATCCGCACCCAGCACCGGGAAGCGCAGCAAACGGCGCACGTCCACGGCGCGCCAGCCGCAGGCCGCCTTTTCGATCGCCATGCGCTGCGCAAAATCGGGGGCAGCTTCGCCCTCACCCGGGATTTCGATGACGTCGCTGCGGCCGGCCACGGCGCGCAGCGGCAGCACGTCGAACGCCACGCCGAGCTGCTTCAGCAGTTCGCGCCGCCGCGGCGATTGCGAAGCCAGATAGATGCGTTTATCAACCAGCATGATCGTTGTTTCCCTTAATCCCGATGATAGGGATGTCCCTTGATTATGCACATGGAACGATACAACTGCTCGGCCAGCATCACCCGCGCCAGGGCATGCGGCAGGGTCAACTTCGACAGCCCCAGCAATTTTCCGGCACGCGCCTTGATGCTGTCGTCCAGACCATCCGCCCCGCCGATCACGAACGCGGGCGACATCCCTTCCGCCATCCAGCCCTGCAGCCACGACGCCAGTTCGCGCGTCGTCACCTGCGTGCCACGCTCGTCGAGCGCCACCGGCACGCAGCCGGCAGGCAGCGCCGCGAGGATGCGCTCGGCTTCGATCTGCCGTGCCCGCACCCCGTCTTCTCCCGCCACGCGATGACCCGGCTTGATCTCCGTCAGCAGCAGCGGCAGATCGGGCGGCATGCGGCGCGCATAGTCGTCGTAGCCCGAATTGATCCAGCCGGGCATCTTGTGACCGACTGCAATCAGGTGCAGCTTCATTTAATGATCGGCTTGGATATGCCGCACGCGCGCCGCTTCGGCCGCGCCCCACAGTTCTTCCAGATTGTAATGCGCGCGCACGGCGGGCAGCATCACGTGGACGATCACGTCGCCCAGGTCTAGCAGCACCCAGTCGCCGGAGTCCTCGCCTTCCGTGTTGCCCACGTATTCGCCCGCCTCCTTCAGCTTGACGCGCACATTGTCGGCGAGTGCGCGTGTCTGGCGGTTGGAGGTGCCGCTGGCGATCACCATGCGCTCGAACAGCGAGGTGAGCTTGCCGGTTTCGAGCACGGTGATGTCTTGCGCCTTGACGTCTTCGAGGGCGTCGACGATCAGCTTGATTTTGTTTTCGATGGTCATGGGTGTGTATAGAGTTGGTGTTCGTGAATATAGTCGAGCACGGTATCGGGCAGCAGGTAACGCGCGCTGCCGTGCCGTGCCAGGGTGTCGCGGATGACGGTGGCTGAAATGTCCAGCGGCGTCATCTGCTGCAAGCGCACCGCGCCGGCCGGGCCCGCTACGGCCCCGTCGGCTTGCTGCCGTTGCGATACTTCGTGTTTCAGCTCATCCGGCATGCTGTCGGCCTGCAGCAACTGCGCACCGGGACGCGCAGCAACCGCAATATTCGTCAGTTCGAACAGCCGCTGCCACTCGTGCCAGCTCGGCAACCCGAGAAAGGCATCCGCTCCCAGCAACAACCAAAGCGGTTGTTCGTCGCCCAGTTCGGTACGCAGCGCAGTCAGCGTATCCACCGTGTAACTCGGGTCCGGACGCAGCACTTCGCGCGCATCCACCGCGAAGCGCGGATTGCCGGCAATGGCGCGGCGCGCCATCTCCAGCCGGTGGCTGGCCGCGGTGCGCGGCGCCCCGCGGTGCGGCGGCTGCCCGGCGGGAATGAAGCGCACCTGGCTCAAACCGAGTCCCTCCGCCATTTCTTCGGCCAACCGCAGATGGCCGAAGTGAATGGGGTCGAAGGTGCCGCCGAAGATGCCGATGGGCGGCATGGCTTATCCGCGCACGTGGCCGTCTCCGAGCACCACCCACTTCTGGCTGGTCAGCCCTTCCAGGCCGACCGGGCCGCGCGCGTGGATCTTGTCGGTGGAAATGCCGATCTCCGCGCCGAGGCCGTATTCGAAGCCATCGGCAAAGCGCGTCGAGGCATTGACCACCACGCTGGCCGAATCGACTTCGCGCAGGAAACGCCGCGCGCGGCCGTAGTCCTCGGTGACGATGGCATCGGTGTGCTGCGAACCGTGGGTATTGATGTGAGTGATCGCCGCGTCGATGTCGTCGACCACCTTCACCGCGATGATGGGGCCGAGATACTCCTCGGTCCAGTCGGCCTCCACCGCGGCTTTCAGCTTGTCCGCCGCGACACCGGCGCCTTGCAGGATCGCCAGCGCCTCCGGGCAGCAACGCATTTCGACGCCCTTGCCGGCCAGCATGCGGCCGATCCCGGGCAGCGCGGCGGCGGCCACACCACGCGCCACCAGCAGCGACTCGGTGGTGTTGCAGGTGCCGTAGCGCTGGGTCTTGGCGTTCTCGACGATCTTTACCGCTTTCGCGAGGTCGGCGCGGTCGTCCACATACACGTGACAGTTGCCGTGCAGGTGCTTGATCACCGGCACCCGCGCCTCGCCGGTGATGCGCTCGATCAGACCCTTGCCGCCGCGCGGCACGATGACGTCGACGTAATCCTTCATGGTGATGAGTTCGCCCACAGCGGCGCGATCGGTGGTCTCGATCACCTGCACCACGGTCGCGGGCAAGCCGGCGGCCTCCAGCCCTTCGCGCACGCAGGCGGCAACCGCCTGGTTGGAGTGCAGCGCCTCGGAACCGCCGCGCAGGATCGCCGCGTTGCCGGATTTCAGGCACAGCCCGGCGGCATCCGCCGTCACGTTGGGGCGCGCTTCGTAAATGATGCCGATGACGCCGAGCGGTACCCGCATCTTGCCGACCTGGATGCCGGAGGGGCGGTATTTGAGATCGGTGATTTCGCCGACCGGATCGGGCAGCGCGGCAATCTGCTCCAGCCCTTCCGCCATCCCCGCCACCGCCTTGTCGTTGATCTGCAAACGGTCGAGCAAGGCCGCATCGAGTCCGCCGGCGCACGCGCGTTCCATGTCGCGCGCATTGGCCTCGAGCAGTTTCGCGGCATCGCGCCGGATCGCCGCGGCCATCGCCAGCAGGGCACGGTTTTTCTGGTTGGTGTCGGCACGGGCAATCGCGCGCGAGGCTTCGCGCGCCTGTTTGCCTACCGTCTGCATGTAGCTTTTAATGTCCATCATCTTTTTCCATTACTTGCCGGTCCTGCCAGCGTCAATCCGACGCGCAGCAGCGTATCCCAGGGATCGCCCACCCGCTCCAGCCCTTTGGCCTGGCGGTCGATCAGCGCCAGATCGACCAGTGCGGCTTCGACCCGCTCCAGGCTCAATCGTTTCACCGCCCGCTCGATCTGCGGCGCACGCTGCTTGTCGCGCCCCCACAAGGTGCGCATCACGGCGGACAGGCTGTCGCCCTGCGCCTCCGCCAATTTTAACCGGAGCAGCAACTGCACCGCCGACGCCACCTGCCACAGGATGGCTGGCACCGCCTCGCCGCTGTCTTTCAGATCGGCCACTCCCTGCGCGAAACGCGCAGCATCGCCTGCGTACAGCGCATCGGCCAGCACATCGGCCTCCAGCCGGCTGACATCGACCACCGCGTGCTCGACGTCGGCCAGCGTCACCGTTCCCGGCGGCAACAGCAGCGCGAGCTTGTCGATTTCCTGCTGCGCCGCCAGCAAGTTGCCTTCAACCTGATTGGCCAGAAAATCCAGTGCGGCACGCTCGGCACGCAGGCCCTGCCTGGCCAGCCGCCGCTCGATCCAGCCGGGCAAGGCGGCACGATCGACCGGCCGCGCCTCGACCACCACGCCGGTTTTTGCCAGCGCGGCGAACCAGCGGCTTTGCATCGCCTTCCAGTCCATCCCCGGCAGACTGATGAGCGTCAGCGTATCGGCGGGCAGCTTGGCAGCATACGCCTCCAGCGCCTTGGCGCCATCGACGCCGGGCTTGCCGGAGGGGATGCGGATTTCGGTCAGGCGTCGCTCGGCGAACAGCGAAAGGTTGTCGCTACCGGCAAAAATGGCCTGCCAGTTATAGCGCCCCTGTGCGGTATGGATGTTGCGCTCGCTGTGGCCTGCCGCCCGCGCCGCCGCGCGGATGGCATCGCCGGCCTCCTGCGCCGCCAGCGGTTCGTCGCCCACCACCACGTAGA
>JBAVFD010000196.1:0-11866 GCA_049588075.1 Thiobacillus sp. | reverse complement strand
TCGCGGGCTGACTTTTCTGGAATGCCGCTTATTGTGTTTTGTCGCCAACCGTTTCTTGTACCGGAAAACGATAGGCCAGCAATCTTAGTGCGTTCATCACTACGACCACCGTCGACCCTTCGTGGATGAGCACCGCCACACCGATCCCCGCCCAGCCGAACAGGGTGGCGGGAATCAACAACGCCACCACACCCAGCGACACCCACAGGTTCTGGCGAATGATGCGCCTTGATGCGCGGCTCAAGGCCACGGCAAAGGGTAGCTTACTCAGATCGTCCGCCATCAACGCTACGTCCGCAGTTTCCAGCGCCACATCGGTGCCGGCGCCACCCATGGCGATGCCGACCGTGGCGCGCGCCATGGCCGGGGCGTCGTTGACGCCGTCGCCGACCATGGCCACCTGGCCGTAGCGCTGCGCGAGTTCTTCCATCGCCCTGACCTTGTCTTCCGGCAGCAGACCCGCTTTCACTTCGTCCAGGCCGACCGCGTCGGCGATGGCGCGGCCCACGCGTTCGTTGTCGCCTGTGAGCATAATGGTCTTGCGAATGCCGAGTTGGCGCAGGTGCTCCAGCACCTCGCGTATTCCTTCGCGCGGCGTGTCAGCCAAGCCCAGCACGCCCAGGAACTGCCCATTCTCCTGAATCAGCATGATGGTTTTGCCCTCTGTCTGGAGGCGCTCTGCCTGCTGTTGAATGGCTTCCGGGATGGCTTCGCCGGCAAACAGCCTAGCGTTGCCAATCGCCACTTTCTGCCCCTCGAATTCGGCGCGCAGTCCTTTGCCAGTCACGGCTTCGACTTCCCCGACCTCGCTCCAGCTCAAACCGCGCCCCTTCGCCTCCGCCACCACCGCTTGCGCCAGGGGATGGGCGCTGCGGCTTTCCACGGCGGCGGCAACGGTCAGCAGGCGTGGCTCGTCTCCGCTGACGGCGACGACATCGGTCACCCTGGGCTTGCCGATGGTCAAGGTGCCGGTCTTGTCGAAGGCGATGGCCGTCAGCACGCCGAGATTTTCCAGATGCACGCCGCCCTTGATCAGCACGCCGCCGCGCGCGGCGCGGGCAATGCCGGACAGCACCGCCGACGGCGTGGCGATGGCGAGCGCGCATGGCGAAGCCGCCACCAGCACCGCCATCGCACGGTAAAAGGATTCGGCAAAAGGGAAACCGAATAGCGGCGGCAGCGCGATGAGCAAGCCTACGCCCACCAGCACCAGGGGCACGAAGACCCGCTCGAAACGGTCAGTGAAGCGCTGGGTGGGGGATTTCTGCGTCTGCGCCTCGGCCACCATTTCCACCATGCGCGACAAGGTGCTTTCACGCGCCAGCTTGATGACTTCGACGACCAGCGCACCCTCGCCGTTGACCGTGCCGGCAAACACCTTGTCGCCCGGCTGCTTGTCCACCGGCATGGATTCGCCGGTAACCGGAGCCTGGTCCACCGCCGAGTTGCCCGATGCGACCACGCCGTCGGCGGGGATGCGTTGGCCGGGCTTGACGATCACCCGGTCGCCGCGCTGCAAGCCTTCGACCCGCACCTCGATCTCTACGCCATTCCGCTGCACGATGGCGGTCTTGGGGGCCAGCTCCGCCAGCGCCTCGATGGCCTTGCGCGCCCGATCCATGGCCATGTGCTCCAGCGCATGCCCCAGACTGAACAGGAACAACAGGAGCGCACCTTCTACCCAGGCGCCGAGTGCTGCTGCCCCGGCCGCCGCAACGATCATCAGGGTGTCGATATCGAAGCGGCGGCTGCGCATACTCTGCCAGGCATCGCGCAGGGTGTAGAAACCGCCTGCTGCGTAGGCGCCCAGCAACAAGCCGAGCGACAAGCTGCGCGGCGCGCCCGCGAGACTCGCCAGCCAGCCGGCCAGCAACAGCAAGCCGGCAACGCCGCTGAAAATGAGTTCGCGATGCTCGGCGAACCAACCCGCCTCGCGGCCTTCTTCCCGCACGACATAGCCCAACGCCTCGATGCGCCGGATGATCGCTTGGCGCTCGATTTTTTCGCTGTCGAATTCCAGGCGCAGCCTCTCCGCGGCGTAGCTCACCGAGGCCTCCAGCACGCCGCCCGTGCGTTGCAGGGCATGCTCGATCACGGTGGCGCAGGTGGGGCAGTCCATGCCGTCGATGCGCAGGGTCTCGTGACGATAGCGATTTCCGATTTTTGCCCCGGCCGCTTGCGCCAGCTCGCGCACCCGGCTCACGCTGAAGCGATGCGGATCGTAGTGCAGGCACAGGCGGGCGCCGCCGTCCTCGCGAACGAGGTGGACCTTTCCCAAGCCTTCGGCCTGTAGCAATTTAGTCAGCCGCCCTACACAGGCGTCGCGTTCGTCGGCGACATCCGGCAAGACCAGGGACAGCTCCAGTTCAAGTTTTTCGGCCATGTTGCCGCTCCCCAAGAGTCAAACGATCACAGTGGGATATGTGCTGCATTACTGCCGGGGTTTGCCGCATTGGCCGCAAAACTGTGCGCCCGCTGTCAATTCCGCGCCGCAACTGGAACATTTGGCGGCCGCCAGGGAAGCGCCGCATTGCCGACAGAAGCGCGCATCGCGCGTATTGGCGCTGCCGCACTTGAGGCAGGTGATTGCCGGGCTACTGTCTTGCGGATAGCCTGGATTACCCCCAAAGCCCCCATGCCTGGAACCGCCGTGATGGCCGCCTCGGTAGCCGCCGAATTTGCCGCCTATCAAATTACCGAGCATGCGTTCAAGGAATCCCATGATTTACTCCTTGCAATCCGATTTTGCTTACCGATTTCAGGACGTGGGCACAGGCCATAACCTGAAACCAGGTTCGCTCATTACATTGCCCCGACAGGGGTTGCCCTGACAACATCGGTCACGAATATCCACCCTGGATCGGCTTGGCCGGTACGGGCGGTGCGCGCGATGATGCCCACCAGTTCGTCCACCTGATGGTCTTCACAGATCAGTTCCAGCCTGGATTCGAGGATGACCGCCTCGGCCAGTTCGATGGAATAGTGCTGCTCCCTGGCATCCACCGCCTTCAGCAGGCTCTGTACCGGGGCGACGTTAAGATTGCGGCAGCCGGCGTTCGCATTGCACTGCCCCGATTCCTTGAGGGCGCGAATCACGTCGGCGATGCGGTGGTTGTGGATATAGGCCTTAATTTCTTTCATGCGGTTTCTCCTGTCTGGTGATTGTGTGCGGCCTCTTCAGGCCGCACGCTTCCGGTTTACTTCGCTTGTTTGCGTTCGCGGCGTTGTTCCACCCATTCATACATCAATGGCAACAGCAGCAATGTCAGCGCGGTGGAGGTGAACAGCCCGCCCACGACGACCGTCGCCAGCGGCCGCTGGGTTTCGGCGCCGACGCCGCTGGAGAGCAGCATCGGCACCAGGCCGAAGATGGCGATGGAGGCCGTCATCAGCACCGGCCGCAGCCGCAATGCGGCGCCTTGCTTGACCGCTTCCCTGACGGAAAGACCCTGCTGCCGCTGATCGTTGAGGAAGGACACCAAGACTATTCCATTGAGCATCGCCACGCCGAACACGGCGATGAAGCCGATCGCCGAGGGCACCGACAGATACTGCCCGGTTATGAACAAACCGATCACGCCGCCGATGGTGGCGAAGGGCACGTTGGCGATGATCAGCGTGGCGTGGGCCAGCGAGTTAAACGCGGTGTAGAGCAGGATGAAGATCAGCCCGATGGTGAGCGGCACGATCAGCGCGAGCTTGGCCATGGCGCGCTGCTGGTTTTCGAAGGCGCCGCCCCACTCGATCCAGTAGCCGGCGGGCAGCTTGACCTCGCTCTTGATCCTGGCTGCCGCTTCCTTGACGAAGCTGTCGACGTCGCGGCTTTTCACGTCCATCTGGATCACCGCGTAACGCTGCAATTGCTCGCGCCGCACGAAGGAATAGCCTTCGTCCAGTTCCACCGTGGCCACTGCGGACAACGGCACCAGCGCGCCCGCGCGGGTGCGGATCGGAATGTTGCCGATGGCTTCCACGCTGTTGCGGAAATCGGGCGCGAGCCAGACCTGGATGTCGAAGCGCTTCACCCCGTCGATCAGGGTGGAGACCGCCTTGCCGCCGATGCCGGCCTCGACTACCTCCAGGATGTCGTTGGCGTTCAGGCCCAGGCGCGAAGCGGCTTCGCGATTTACTTTGACCACCAGTTGCGGCTTGCCCTTGTTGGCCTCCAGGGAAAGATCAGCGACGCCGGGCACTTTCTCCAGGGTGGCCTTGAGCTGACCGGTGAGACGGTCCAGCGTGGCCAGGTCCTCACCATAGAGCTTTAGCGCAAGCGTGGCGCGCACCCCGGAAATCAGTTCCTCGACGCGCATTTGGATCGGCTGCGTGGCGGCGATGACAGAAGTGGGGGCCTGTTTCTCCAGCGCCTCCTGCATCTCCCGCGTCAATTCCGGAAAGGAAAGCGGCTCCGGCCATTCGTCGTGGGGCTTGAGATCCACCAGGATTTCCATGTAGTTGACGTCCGCCGTTTCACCTTTCTCCGCACGCCCGATCATGGCGATCGACGACTTCACCTGCGGGAAGCGCTTGAGCGCGGTTTCGATGCCCTCGGAGATGCGGATCGACTCCTCCAGCGAGGTGGAGGGAATGCTGGTGACGCGGAACATGATGCCGCCTTCCTGCAGGGTCGGCATGAACTCCTTGCCGAGGAAGGGAAACAGCGCGAGGGTGCCGATCAACAGGGCCACCGCGCCGCCGATGACCTTGCGTTTGTTCTCCAGCGCCCAGTCCAGCAACGGCAGATAAAGCTGCTTGGCCCAGCGCACCACGAAGGTGTCCTTCTCCTCCTTGGGCTTGAGGATCAGCGCGGAAAGCACGGGCACCAGGGTCATGGTCAGCACCAGGGAACCGACCATGGCGAAGGTGATGGTGAGCGCCATGGGCTTGAACAGCTTGCCCTCCAGACCTGTGAGGGAGAACAGCGGCAGGAACACCACGATGATGATGAGGATCGCGAACGCGGTCGGATTGATCACTTCGCGCGCCGCTTCCAGGATGACGTGGGTCTGGTTGACCGTTTGCCCGACCTTGTGGCTCAAGAGGCGGAAACCGTTCTCCACCATCACCACGGCTCCGTCCACCATCATGCCGATGCCCACCGCCAGGCCGGCGAGCGACATCAGGTTGGCCGACAGCCCCCACTGCTGCATGAGGATGAAGCTGATCAGCATGGCCAGCGGCAGCGCCAGGATCACCACGATCGCGGAACGCACCTCGCCCAGGAACAGGAACAGGATGATGGCCACCAGGATCGAACCTTCGATCAGCGCGCTCTCCGCGGTTTTGACCGCCTTGGCCACCAGTTCGGTGCGGTCGTAGATGGGCTTGATCGTCACGCCCCCGGGTAACGCGCTCTGAACAGTTTTCAGTTTCTCCTTGACGGCATCCACCACGTTCTTGGCGTTCTCGCCAATGCGCTGCAGGGCCATCCCCAGCACCACCTCCTCGCCGTTCTTGGTGACCGCACCGCTGCGCAACGAAGGCGCTTCCTTGACGTCCGCCACGTCGCGCACATAGACGGGCGTACCCTGTTTTTCGGTAATAACGATGGCGCCGATGTCCTGCGTGTTCGACACCAGCCCCAGTCCCCGCACCAGATACTGCTCCCGTCCCAGGTTGACGTATTGCCCGCCCACCTGACGGTTGTTGGCGGTCAGGGCCTCCATCACTTCCTTGAAGGTCAGGCCGTACTTGATCAGGCGCCGCGGATCGATCAGCACCTGATACTGCTTCTCGTCGCCGCCCCAGGACATGATGTCGTCCACGCCGGGAGCGGTGCGCAGCACCAGCCGCACTGTCCAGTCCTGCAGGGTGCGCAGATCCATGCCGGACAGTTTCTTGTCGGCGGATTCGATGGTGTACCAGAACACCTGCCCGAGGCCCGAACTGTTTGGCCCCAGCGACGGCTCGCCGTAGCCTTCCGGGATGCGGTCCTTGGCCTCCTGCAGCTTTTCGCTCACCAGGCGACGGGCGAAGTAGATGTCCACGTCATCCTTGAAATAGACGCTGACATAGGACAGCCCGAACAGGGACACCGAGCGTATCTGCTCCACCCCCGGCAGGCCGGCCATGACGCCTTCCACCGGAAAGGTAAGCAGCTTTTCCACATCCTCGGCCGCAAGCCCCGGCGCCTCGGTATAGATGTTCACCTGCACCGGCGTCACGTCGGGAAAGGCATCCACGGGCACTTCGCGCCAGGCCTTCACCCCCAGCATCACCACCAGCAGAAAGGCCACCAGCACCAGCACCTTGTAGCGCAGGGAGAGATCAACAATTTTATTCAACATGGTTGCCCCCTCAATCCGCGTCGCCGATTTGCGACTTGAGCAAGCGCGCCTTGAGGGCGTAGGCGCCACTCACCACCACCGCCTCCCCGGCCTCGACGCCAGACCTGATCACGACCCGCCCCTGCGTGCGGTCGCCCACTTGCACCGCGCGCGGTTCGAACCCGCCTTTTTCAGCCACGAACACGGTTGGCTGTCCCTGCACCAGCAACACGGCATCTTCCGGAAGCAGCAACGCTTTCGTGCTCGAACCCGTGTTGATGGCCGCCGTGGCGAACATCTCCGGTTTCAGCCGGCCGTCCGGGTTCGGCACTTCCACCCGCGCCTTGGCGGTGCGGGTTTCCTTGTTCATCACGCTGCTGATATAAGTGAGCTTTCCCTTGAACACTTCGCCCGGATAAGCGGCAACCGCGACACTGGCCTGGGCACCGACCTTGACCTTGCCAAGGTCCTTCTCGAACAGATCGCTTTCGATCCACAGGGTGGACAGATCGGCGACAGTAAACAGGGACTGATCGGGCGTAGCGAGTTCTCCCAGCACCGCGTTCTTCTCAATGACCGTGCCCGCGAACGGCGTGGTGAGCGGAAAGGTCGAGCCCGTCAGATTCCCGGGATTCACCCCCATCATGCGCAGCCTGTCGGAGGCGGCGCGCAACGCGGCGCGGGCTTTTTCATGCTCGGCGCGGGCACGCAGATAATCCTTCTCGGGGATGATGCTGTCGGCATTCAGCCGCTGGGCGCGTGCGAAGTTGGCCTGGGCCACCTCCGCCTCGCTCGCCGCTTGCAGATAAGTCGAACGGGCTTCGCCCAGTTCGATGCTGTCGAGCAAAGCCAGTGCCTGGCCCGGCTTCACCTTGTCGCCGAGATTGGCGCTGACCTTGACGATGCGGCCCGGCACACGCGGCGCGACGTGGGCCAGCCTGTCCTGATTGGCCTGGATGGTGGCGGTGACCGTGATCTGTTCCGTTTTTTCCTGAAGCTCAAGTTTCTGTATCTTGATGCCCGCTCGTTGGGCCTCTTCGGCAGTCAAGGCGAGCAACCTCTCGGCGCCTTGCTCTTCCGGTTTTTCCTGTGACGGTGTTGCCGCGCCTTTGCTTGCGGGTTCCGTTTGCTCGGATTGCTTTGCGTCTTTCTCCGTCGCCTGTTTATCGCCGCACCCTGCGAGAACGATGGCAGACAAGCTGCCGGCCAGGAGCAGCGAGGCCAGTCGTTTCAGGTCAGGTTTTTGTTGGTGGTGTGAGTTTTTCATGTCGTGAGTTCCTGAATTCTTGAATGTCTTGTTCAGCGCAGGTCGGACGTGGACTGCCAGCCCGCCGCCGCTTCCAGCGCCACTTTGGTCAGGCGCAATTCGGTACGGGCGTCGAGCAGATCCCGCTGTCCATCCAGCACCTGGCGGTTGACCAGCAACAGTTGCAGCAGGCCGATCTCGCCTGCCCGGAAGGAAATGGAGGAGAGGCGCTGGTTTTCCTGCAGGCTGGGGAGTACCGATTCATTGAGCCGCTGCACCCGTGCCTTGAGGTTGGAGAAGCGTTCCCACAGGGCGACCACCTGTGCGCGGACATCGCGGCCCGTGGCCTCGCGCTCGATCTGTGTCTGGGTGAATTCCGTGGTCGCCCGCCCGATGCCACCCGCGTTCTGGCGGAATAGGGGAAGCGGCAGGGAAATGCTCAATCCGACGATTTTTTCGCGGGCATCGTTCGATCCCTCCCGTCCGGTGCCGAGCCCTACCGTGACATCCGGGTAGCGCGCCGCGCGCTCAAGCTGCAGGCGGCTCTTCGCAGCCTGTTCCCGATGGCCCAGCGCCTGCAGGACGGGCCGGCCTGCGGCAGAGTTCAGCAAGTCGTCCAGGGAGTAGGGGACGGCTGCCGGATCAAGGGTGCCCTGCACCTGCGGCAGCTCATTAGGTGGCAGTTGCAGCAAGGCCGCCAACTCCGCCCGTGCCTGTATCAGCTGCTCGCGTAACAGAGACACCTGGTTTTGCGCGCGCTCCGCTTCCACCTTGGCGAGGTTGCCGTCCAGTCGGCTGTCCTCTCCCGCCGCGACCCGCTTGCCGACGGCTTTGGCGGCATCTTCGATGAGACTGAGCGTGGCTTCCTCGGTCTGGATACGCGACTGCAAACTTAATACTCGTACGAAACTGCTCTCCACCTCGGCGCGCACCTGCCGCCGGGTTTCTGTGATCACCTGCCGGGTCGCGGCCAGCGATTGCTCGGCTGCGGCCCGCCGGTCACCTTGCTGGCCCGCGACTTCGAAGGTCTGGGCGATCCCCAGGCCCCACTCCTGGTTAACCTGGGTGGGGGCCGATACCTGAGGAATCTGCCTCCGGAGCCCTTCCATCGAAACCTGCGGGTTGTTCCACAACGGCGCACGTGCATCGCGAAGCTCGCCTTCGGCTGCGGGGACGGCGGCCTGGGCAGCACGCAATGTCGGATTGGCCAACTCGGCCTGCCGCCAGGCATCTTCCAAGGTCAACGCAGGTGGGCCCGCGAACGCCGGGGACAACAAAAACCACAACCATGACGCCACCGCTGCGCGGCGTGCCGGCCGCAACCCACTCTGGGGGCTGCGGCGCAAAAATGAAAACTTCATGCTCATTCCTATCCAAGGCGAACACGACACCAGCCGAAGGCGTGGCGCGTCCTCGCAACACAAAAATTTCAATGCGATTGGAAACTAGGAGATGAGTCGCGGCGGCCGGAAACGGCTATCCGGAGATGAGAGGCCAATGACTAATGATGTATAGGGTATTTGGCCGTTTGTAAATTCTGCAAAAGTTGGAGCCCAATGGCTGGGTAGCCCCATGAAATGACCAATAGCATGGCACCAGTGGTTGCATGGGTTTTGCGCCAAATCAACTTTGGCTGCATCGGATTTCGTTAAAGACTGATCCCTATCTGAAGCCACGCTCTGTTGCTCGTCGAACCACATGTCAGCCACAGCTTCTTTATTGAACGTCCAGCCGCCAACGTTGATCACGAGCGTGATCACGAGCAGGTAAACGATCCGACGAATCAATCTATTCATGTCTTGTCTTCAAAGGGCATCTTGTCGAAGCGCAGCCACGCCGGAGGTCCGGCGTGGAGTCCAGCTTCAATGCATCCACATATAGCCCTGATGCTCCATCATCTGGTCCATCATTTGCTGTTGCATGCCCATGTACTGATCCATCATGTACTGGCGTTGTTTCAACTGCTCCGGGGTCAGGCGCTGGTAATCGCCCCACATCATCGGGCCGCTCATCATATGCCCACCCATCATGGGACCGCCCATGCAGCAACCCATCATGCCGGGCCCCTGCATGCCGTGCATCATCCCCCGCGCGTTTTGCATGGTAGTCCAATGCTCCTGCAACAATTTCTGGCGCTCCTGGGGATTCTGAGTCTGGCGGATCTTATCCATTTGCGATTGCATCTGCTTTATCTGCTCCTGCATTTGGGCCACTCTCTTGTCGAAATCCTGGTCTGACGGCTGAACCTGGGCAGCCTTTTTGCCAGTCTGCGCGTCACCGGCAAAAGTTGGCGTTGAAACCGGAATGGCCAACATCGCGAATAATAGAATCTTCTTCATTTCCATCTCCTTTGATGATTGAATCAAACAAAAAACTCATGTCGATCGAGTTCTTCAACCCCGCTTCAAGTCATCGCGTTTTTGTAAGTACTCTTCGCGATTAATTTCTCCCCGAGCATATCGTTCCTCCAGGACGGCCAGTGCCTCCGGTTTTCTTTCACCATCCGGGGCATTCGAGCGGCGACCATCCATCAAGTACTTCACCACCGCGAGCACCAGCAATATCGGAATCAGCCAGAAAAACGCCATGCCTAGCCACCCCAACCAATGCCAGCCCATGCCGTAGCCTTCAAAATCCATCCACATTCCGCTCTCCTCCAGTCTGGCCGTTGTGCAAATACGCGCCTGCCACAATGAAACCGCTACCGTGCAGCGTTTTCCTATTTGGTGGCATGCGTCTGCATATAGGCGAGGATTGCTTTCAACTCCTCTGGAGTCGGCGCGGCAATTGCCATGCCGCTGTTTTGCCTCATCCATTGCATGCGCGCGTTCATGCGTCCTACCACCGGCGACCATCCGGGGGTACTGTGCAGAGCAGGAGTGGGAAGGCCATGGCACTGCGTACAGTACTGATTGACCAGTCGCGCCCCTGCCGACTGGGGTTCCGGCAATTGCGCCGGATCCACGCCGCGCGGCATCGCTCCTCCCATCATCATGCCTTCCGTCATGCCGCCGCATCGCCCTTCCATCATGCCACCCCATCGGCCACCGCACATGCCTTGCGCCAATTTCTGGCCAGCTGCGCCACCTTTCTGAAAAGTCTGCATCTCGAATGGATTTTCGTCAGCCTTGGCCACCTGAGCAGTGGACAGACAAATTGCAACCGCTGCGCCGGCAGCCACGTTTGAAACAGTTTTGCTTTTTCCCATGATGAACCTCCGTTCAAATATAAATTGAGAAATAAGGTTCCCTAGCAGGAAGCCTGCATTTCCCGCACCAGCCTTTTCCGAACCTCACTGGCCAATTGACTGATTTCCGGTATGCCCGTCAGTCAAACAAATCGCGCAGGAAGGACTTGCGCGGCCTACCACGGTACCCGTCGTCGCTGTCGAGGCGTTCATGCCGCTCGGGAGCGTCGCTGCGCGGCCGGCCGCCAGCCTGACGCTCTGCGTGCTCGATGAACTTGTCCAGCTCGCCGCGGTCCAGCCACACGCCGCGACATTCGGGACAGTAATCGATCTCGATTCCCTGGCGCTCCGTCATCACCAGATTCACTTCTTTGCATACTGGGCATTTCATGATCAATCTCCTGTTGTCAGCAAAGCTCTGATTTGTCCTTCCATCAGGCCGTCCATGGGGATAACGCGCGCCTCATCGATAATCAGCACGGGGCAATGGCGGATATGGAAACGCTCCACGAGTTCCGGGTGATCTTCGGCGTAGCAACACTCATAGGTGAGCCCCAGATCCTGCAACTCCTGCTCGATGTTGCTGCAGTGGCAGGTCCGAGTGGTAAGCAGTTTGATGTCCATGGCGATATCCACCTTTATTGGCCGCAGCACATGCATTTGCCATGCTTCTCGCCACCCATCGAGCGCATGGTCTCGCGCATTTGCTGCATGTGTTCCCGCATAAGCCGTTGCTGTTCCTGCGGATCCTGGGCCTGATGGATTTTTTCCATGCTTGCTAGCATCTTCTGCGTATCCACCTTCACCTTCGCCATGGGATCGTCGGTTTGCGCGCTGGTCGCTTCTTCAGATCCGCCTAGCGCGACGGACACCCGCTCAAGCCGTTGTCTGACTTCGCTCGCCAACGCAGTAATCTCGGGTTTGTTCACCAGTTCCAGTACCGCATTCGGGTCCATGAATTCCACATGAACTGTGCCAGCATCGTCCTGCCGCACCACTACGTTGCAGGGGAGAAGTAAGCCGATGGACGGTTCGCTTTCCAGGGCGCGGTGCGCCAAGGGCGGATTGCACGCGCCCAGGATCCGGTAGGGCGGCATGTCCTGGTTGAGTTTCTTCTTCATTGCGCCCGCGACGTCGATATCGGCGAGTATGCCGAAGCCCTCGACCTGA
>JBAVFD010000195.1:0-6484 GCA_049588075.1 Thiobacillus sp. | reverse complement strand
GGGGTGCCGTCAGCACGGATGGCGAGCAGGTGCAGCGCGCCGGCATCGTCGGCATCCCATTCCAGCGCCTCGGGCACGCCCTGCTCGTCGATGAACACCGCGCGCCGGATTGCGCTCAAGCGCCCGGCATCGTGCGCCCAATCGGTTTCGCCGATCGTAAAGGCCGTCATGCCCGGACTGCGGCCAGGACAAACCGTCGCGCCGCACGGTGGCCGCGCGCGGCCTGCACGCCGCGCAGCACCCACAACCCGGCGACGAAATAGCTGCCGGTGATGAGCAGCGCCTGGCGATGGTCGTTGTGTGTCATCCAGCTGGCGATACCGTAGGTCAGCGGGCCGATGATCGACGCCAGCTTGACCGCCAGGCCCCACAGGCCGAAGAACTCGGCCTGCTGCGCCGGCGGCGCCAGCAGGCCGACCATGGCGCGTCCCGCCGACTGCGACGCGCCCATGCACAGCCCGGCCAGGTTGGCCGCGACCCAGAACATGCGCTCGTCGGGCGCCGCCCAGGCCAGCAGCACCATGACGATCCAGCCGATCAGCGTGAAGGCAATTGCCCGCACATGGCCGATGCGATCCTGCACGTGGCCGAAAATGAACGCGCCGAGGGCGGCCGTGATGTTGACCACCAGCACCAGCAGGATGGTTTGTTGGGTGCCGAAATGAAACGCCTGGCTGGCGTAAATCGCGGCCAGCGTGATCACCGCCTGGATGCCGGCCTGATACAGCACGGTGCAGACCAGAAAGCGCTTCAGATCGGGCAGGCGGCCGAGATGACCCAGCGTGTGCCGTACCTGCGCCCAGACCGCCCGCAGGGCGAGTGTCTGGCGGCGTACTCCTTGCGGGTGCTGCGCCCACGCGCTGCGTGCGATGCGCCCGGGTTGCGGGGTGGCACGTTCGCGCAGCATCAGCAGCGTGGGCAGACTGGCCAGCATGAAAATCGCCGCGGTGATGAGCATGGTCACCGGCACGAATTCGGTCGCGCCCTGCCCCCGGGCCTGCGCCCAGCTGATGTAGGCCAGGCTCGCGCCCAGCGACACCAGTCCGCCGACGTAGCCGAGCGACCAGCCCCATCCCGACACCCGGCCGAGCGCACGCGGCCGCGCCAGCTCGGGCAGAAACGCGGCGATCAGGTTTTCGCCGGTGCCGAAGAAATAGTTGGAGAGCACCAGCGCGACCAGCGCCAGCGCCAGCGCACCCGGCGCGGCAAAAAACAGCAGCGCGGTGAAGCCGACGCAGCCGAGCGTGGTCAGCCACAGCAGCTTTTTCTTGCTGGCGTGGGCGTCGGCATGGGCGCCGATCAGCGGCGCGGTGAACATCACCAGCGCATAGGACACCGACAAAGCCAGCGTCCAGGCAAACGTCGCCCACGCTGCGTTGCCCGCCACCGCCGCGACGAAATAGGCGCTGAACACGGCGGTGATGACCACGGTCGTATAGCCCGAATTGGCGAAGTCGTACATCGCCCACGCCCACACCTCGCGGCGGCGCACGCCGGGTTGAAACAGGCCATTCATCCTGCCCCCCCCCGGCGGCGACGCATCAGCCGGTAGGCCGCAGGAATCACGAACAGCGACAACAGCGGCGCGGTGATCATGCCGCCGACCATCGGCGCGGCGATGCGGCTCATGATCTCGCTACCCGCGCCGCCACCCCACAGGATGGGCAGGAGGCCGGCGATGATGACAGCGACGGTCATGGCCTTGGGACGCACGCGCAGCACCGCACCGATGTGGATGGCCTCGATCAGGTCGGCATCCGATTGGTGCCCGGCATCCTGCTGTTCATGCCAGGCTTTGCTGAGATACAGCAGCATGATGACGCCGAATTCGGCGGCGACTCCGGCCAGCGCGATGAAGCCGACGCCCGCTGCGACGGATAAATTGAAGTCCATCCAGTACAAGAACCACACGCCGCCGGTGAGGGCGAACGGCAGCGTGGCCATGATGAGCGCAGCTTCGTCGAAGCGTCTGAAGGTGAGATAAAGCAGCACGAAAATAATCAGCAGGGTGGCGGGGACGACCAGCTTCAGCCGCGCGTTGGCGCGTTCGAGAAATTCGAACTGGCCGGAATACGCCAGGCTCATGCCGGGTTCGAGCTTGACCTCTTTGGCCACGGCGCGGCGCAAGTCGCCTACCACCGAGGCAAGATCGCGCCCGCGCACGTCGATGTAGACCCAGCCGGAGGGACGGGCGTTTTCGCTTTTGAGCATGGGCGGGCCGTCGCTGATCCCCACCCTGGCTACCGTGCCGAGGGTAATACGGGCACCCATGGGCGTGAGAATGGGCAGGGCGGCGAGCGTGTCCACCGAGTCGCGCCACTCGCGCGGGTAGCGCACGCTGATGGGAAAACGCGCGCTGCCTTCCACGGTTTCGCCGATCGTCTCGCCGCCGATGGCGGCCGCCACCACCGACTGCACATCGTCGATGTTGAGCCCGTAGCGTGCGGCAGCAGCGCGGTCGATGGCGATATCCACGTAGCGCCCGCCGCCGAGACGCTCGGCCAGCGCCGACGACACGCCCGGCACGGTTTTGGCGACGCGCTCGACCGCTTGCGTCGCACGGTCGATGGCGGCGAGATTCGCCCCCGCCACCTTCACCCCGATGGGGCTTTTGATGCCGGTGGCGAGCATGTCGATGCGGTTGCGGATCGGCGGAATCCAGATATTGGTCAGCCCCGGCACGCGTACGGCCTTGTCCAGTTCCTCGACCAGTTTTTCCGGCGTCATGCCGGCCCGCCACTCGGCCCGCGGCTTGAACTGGATGGTGGTCTCGAACATTTCCATCGGCGCGGGATCGGTGGCGGTTTCCGCCCGCCCGGCCTTGCCGAACACGTGCGCGACTTCCGGCACGGTCTTGATCATGCGGTCGGTTTGCTGCAACAACGCCGCCGCTTTTTGCGCCGACAGGCCGGGCAAGGCAGACGGCATGTAAAGCAAATCGCCTTCGTCCAGCGGCGGCATGAACTCGCCGCCCAGACGACTCAGCGGCCACAGCGTGGTCAGCAAAACCAGCGCGGCGAGGACGAGCGTGGCTTTGGGAAAGCGCAGCACGGCATCGAGCAGCGGGCGATAGGTGTTAATCAATACGCGGTTGAGCGGGTTTTTCGTTTCGTCCGGAATGCGCCCGCGTATCCAGTAGCCCATCAGCACCGGAATCAGCGTGACCGACAACAGCGCCGCTCCCGCCATGGCATAGGTCTTGGTAAAAGCCAGCGGGCCGAACAGCCGCCCCTCCTGCGCTTGCAGGGTGAACACCGGAATGAACGACAGGGTAATGATCAGCAGCGAAAAAAACAGCGCCGGGCCGACCTCCACCGCGGCATCGGTCAACACCCGCCAGCGCTCTGCGCCGACGAGATTCTCGCCCGGATGGGCATGCTGCCAGGCTTCGAGTTTTTTATGCGCGTTCTCGATCATCACCACCGCCGCATCCACCATCGCGCCGATGGCAATGGCGATGCCGCCCAGGCTCATGATGTTGGCATTGATGCCCTGGGTATGCATGACGACAAACGCGGCCAGCACCCCCAGCGGCAGGGCGATGATCGCCACCAGCGCGGAGCGCAGATGCCACAGGAATAGCGCGCACACCAGCGCCACGACGATGAACTCCTCGATGAGTTTGTGCGTGAGGTTGTCCACCGCGCGCTCGATCAACTGGCTGCGGTCGTACACCGGCACGATTTCCACGCCCTTGGGCAAGCTGGATTTGAGCTCCTCCAGCCGCGCCTTGACCGCCGCGATGGTTGCGCGCGCATTCTTGCCGGAACGCAGGATCACCACGCCGCCCACGGCCTCGCCCGCGCCGTCCAGTTCGCTGATGCCCCGGCGCATTTCCGGGCCGAGTTGAATGTGCGCGACGTCGCCCAGCGTCACCGGCACGCCGCCGACGAGCTTCAAGGGGATCGCGCGGAAATCGGCCAGGGTTTGCAGATAGCCCGAAGCGCGCACCATGTAGTCGGCTTCGGCGAGCTCAAGCAGCGCGCCGCCAGTTTCGTTGTTGGCGGCGCGGATGGCCGCGATGACCTGATTGAGCGTAATGCCGTAACTTGCCAGTTTCAGCGGATCGGGCTGCACCTGATACTGGCGCACCATGCCGCCGACGCTGGCGACCTCGGCGACGTTGGGCAGCGCTTTCAATTCAAACTTCAAGAACCAGTCCTGCAGGGCGCGCAGTTGCGACAGGTCGTGCTGGCCGCTCCTGTCCACCAGCGCGTACTGGTAAATCCAGCCGACGCCGGTGGCATCCGGCCCCAGCGCCGGTTTCGCGCCAGCGGGCAGCCGGCCCTGCACCTGGTTGAGGGATTCCAGCACGCGCGAACGCGCCCAGTACAAATCGGTGCCGTCCTCGAACAGCACATACACGAAGCTGTCGCCGAAGAAGGAAAAGCCGCGCACCGTGCGCGCGCCCGGCACCGACAGCATGGTGGTGGCGAGCGGATAGGTGACCTGGTTCTCGACAATCTGCGGTGCCTGGCCGGGGAAAGGGGTGCGGATGATGACCTGCACATCGGATAAATCCGGCAGCGCGTCGATCGGCGTGGTCTTCACCGACCACACGCCTGCGGCGGCGAGAACCAGCGTCGCCAGCAGCACCAGAAAACGGTTGGCGACCGACCAGCGGATGAGCGCGGCGATCACGGTTGTTTCCCGCCAGTGAGTCCGCGCAGGCTGGCCTCGGAATCGAGCAGGAACTGGCCGGAGGCGACGACTTTTTGTCCTTCCTCCAGGCCATCCAGGATCACCGTGAATTCGCCTGTCTCAATCCCGGTGCGCACTTCGACCGGACGATAGTGCCCGCCCGCCTCCGCCAGCATCACCAGGGTGCGTTTGCCCGTGCGGATCAGCGCTTCGCTGGGGATGCGCAGTGCATCCTGCCGGGCTGCCCCGGCGATGCGCACCTGCGCGCTCAGGCCGGGTTTGAGCCGACCGTCGCGATTGGGCAACTCGACACGCACCCGCAGGCTGCGCGTATCGAGACTGGCCTCGGGCAGGATCGCGCTGACCTTGCCGCTAAACGTTTCGCCCGGATAAGCGGGCAATGCCGCTGCCACGCTTTGACCGACGCGCACGCTGCCCGCCTGCGCTTCCGGCACCGCGACATCCAGCCACACGGTGCCGAGGCCATTGATGCGTGCCAGCGTCTGTCCGGCTGCCAGCGTCATGCCCGCGCGCACGTCGAGCGCCTGAATCACGCCGGCGATGGGCGCGGCAATCGTGGTGCTGGCCTGGACCTGGCGCGTCTGTACCACCTGCCGGATTTGCGCCTCGGGCATGCCGGTAAGCGTGAGCCGGGCGCGTGCAGCGTCGATCAGGCTGGCGTCATTCGTAGCCAGCAGCGCGATGAATTCCTGCTGCGCTGCCGCCCATTCGGGGATCAGCACCACGGCGAGCGGCGCACCCGCTGCGATCACATCGCCCGGTGCATGGGCAAGCACGCGCTCGACAAACCCGCCGCTGCGTGCCTGCACCACCGCTACATCGCGCTCGTTGAAGGCCAGTACGCCGCTGGCCTCGATTTCAGCTGTTGCCGTGCCGCGCGTCACCGTCGCCAGCCGCATGCCCAGATTTTGCGTGACGGCAGGATCGACCTTCAGCGCCGCCGTCCCCTCGGCGTCATCGGCATACTTCGGCACCAGCTGCATGTCCATGAACGGCGACTTGCCGGGTTGATCGAAATGCTGCTCCGGAGCCATCGGGTCGTACCAGTACAGCGGTTTTTTCTCTGCGCGGCCTGGGTTCGCATCGCCGGGCGCGGCCTGCATGGCAGGTGCTGGCGTGACCACATCGCGTCGCGCCCACCATATGCCCGCACCCGCTGCCAGCGCGGCCACTCCCAGCAACAGCCCTGCCTGTTTCAATCCTTGCATGTTCATTCTGCGTCCTCCCCGTAGGCGAAATGCAGGCGCGCTGCGGCCATGCTGCGTTGTCCTTCCAGTTCGATCAATTGCAATCGTGCGGCCTGCGATTCGGCGCGCGCGGCGATGACCTCGGCCAGTCCGGTCTTGCCCGCGCGGTAGCTCGCCAGCAGCAGGTCGAGCTTGCCGGACAGCAAGGGCAGCAGCGCGTCGCGCTGGCGGTTGACTGCCCGCTCCAGCCGTTCGTATTCGGCCAGGTCACGTTCCAGTTCTTCGGTATGCTGGCGCAGCATGTCTTCGCGTTCGGCCTCGAGGCCAACGCGTTCGGCCTGCTTCTCGGCAATGCGCGGATCTTGCCGACTTGCGGCAAATACCGGCAGATCGAAGCTGAGTTCAGCCGACACCATGTCGCCGTATTGCTGGCCGCGCCGCTGGTAGGCGAGCGCCACGCCCCAATCCGGATATTTTGCCGCTTCCGCCTCGCGCACCTCGGCGGCCAGCACATGTTCGCGCGGCGCAAAAACGGCCAGCTCGGGATGCTGGTGCAGCCGCGCCTGCAGCGCACTGCGCTCGACCGGCCAGGCCGGCCACGCTGCATCCAGCGGCTCGTCGGCAGCGTGTCCCAG
>JBAVFD010000194.1:0-15011 GCA_049588075.1 Thiobacillus sp. | reverse complement strand
CAGCGACAGCGGCTTCGATGATGGCGTCGAGGCTTTCATATTGGTCGACCACGACGGGCGAGGCGTAGCCGGCGTAAAAGCGCATCAACGCACCATGCGAACGGTCGGTGTCGAAGCCGAGAAAGGGCTGTTCGTGGTCGATCAGGTATTGCGCGAGCAGGCGCGCGACCAGCGATTTTCCGACCCCGCCTTTTTCGCCGCCGATGAAGTGGATGTGTGCCATATGTAGGTGAGGAGTGAGGGGTAAACGGTTTGGGGTGACGACTAGCGCCGACGCAGGTCGAGCGTGTGCGGAAACTCACCCGCGTCGGCGATGGGCGGCGGCGTCATCGGGCCGGGCACGCTGCCGTCGGGGATAAAGGTGCGCACGGCCTCGGCCGACGCCTGGGTGGACGGCAGCGGACTGGCGGCGGGCGGATGGCTGAAGCTGCCGATGCTGTGGCCCCAGTCCTGAAAGCGCGAGTGGCGGCGCGATTCGGCTTCCATCGCGTTGATCGGGAAATGGTCTTCGTGGCGACCGCCGGGGTGAACCACGCGGTAGGTGCAGCCGCCGACGGCGCGGTCGTTCCAGGTGTCGACCAGGTCGAACACCAGCGGCGAATGGATGCCGATGGTGGGGTGCAGCGCCGACGGCGGCTGCCAGGCACGGTAGCGCACGCCGCAGACGGATTCGCCCTGCACCCCGGTCGCCACCAGCGGCACGCGGTGGCCGTTGCAGGCGAGCACGTAGCGGCTGTCGGTGAGCCCGCTGACCTTGACCTGCAGGCGCTCGACCGACGAATCGACGTAGCGTGCGGTGCCGAGGCTGGTGTTTTCTTCGCCCAGCACATTCCACGGTTCGATCGCGGTGCGCAGTTCGACGGCAATGTCGCCGAGTTGCAGCGTGCCGTGGCGCGGAAAACGGAATTCCAGAAACGGCTTGTACCAGTCGAGCTCGAACGCAAAACCGGCGAGTTTGAGGTCGTCGATCACGTCCTTCAAATCCGCCCACAAATAATGCGGCAGCATGTAGCGGTCGTGCAGCAGCGTGCCCCAGCGCACCAGCGGCTTGCGATACGGCGCGTTCCAGAAGCGTGCGACCAGCGCCCGCAGCAGCAGCATCTGCGCCAGGCTCATGCGCAGGTGCGGCGGCATTTCGAAGCCGCGGAATTCGAGCAGGCCGAGCCGCCCGCTGGCGCTGTCGGGTGAATACAGCTTGTCGATGCAGAATTCCGAGCGGTGCGTGTTGCCGGTGAGGTCGGTGAGCAGGTTGCGCAGCAGGCGATCCACCAGCCACGGCTGCGGCGTGTCGCCGACCGGCATTTGCTGGAACGCAATCTCGAGTTCGTACAGCCGTTCGATGCGGCCTTCGTCGACGCGCGGCGCCTGGCTGGTGGGGCCGATGAACAGGCCGGAAAACAGGTACGACAGCGCCGGGTGGTGCTGCCAGTAGGTGATCAGGCTCGCCAGCACATCGGGGCGACGCAGGAAGGGGCTGTCGGACGGCGTCGCGCCGCCGAGGGTGACGTGGTTGCCGCCGCCGGTGCCGGCATGGCGGCCGTCGAGCATGAATTTTTCGGCGGCCAGCCGACTCAGCCGCGCCTCCTCGTACACCAGCGTCGTCGTATCCACCAGTTGCTGCCAGCTGTGCGCGGGGTGGATGTTGACCTCGATCACGCCGGGATCGGGGGTGACCAGCAGCTTTTCCAGGCGCCCGTCCGACGGCGGCGCATAGCCTTCGATCACCACCGGCAGCTTGAGCGCGGCGGCGCTGGCTTCGACCGCCGCCAGCAGGTCGAGATAGTGTTCCAGCGTCGTGGTCGGCGGCATGAACACATACAGACAGCCGCCGCGCGCCTCGACGCACAGCGCGGTATGCGGCACCGCGACATTCAGTTTGGCCGATGCGGTTTGCGGATGCAGGCCGGGATGTTCGGGATCGTCCGCACCGGGTGGCGCCGGGGTGTAACTGGAAAAGCGCGCGGCGATCTCGCCGTGAAAATCGGCCAGCGGCGGCTGGATGGCAAAGGGGTCGACCTCGACCCAGGGCTCGCGCTCGTCCTCCGCCACCCATGGCAGCGAGTTCAGCGGCAGGCGCAGACCGATCGGCGCGTCGCCGGGGGTAAGATACAGGCGGTCGCGCCGGGTCTGCCACGGCGCGCTGTGCCACGGGTGCTCGCCACCCTGCCAGGCCAGCGGCAGCACATAGCCGGTCGGCGTATTCAGCCCGCGCGACAGCTTGTTGGCCAGCGAGCCGCGCAGGCTGGCGCTGTCGAGTTCAGGATGACCCGGCTCCACATTCGGTGGCAGTTCGGCTTCCTGCAGCAGCGCAGCGAGCGCGTCTTCGTACACCGGTTGCGCATAGCGCATCGCCAGCCCAAGATGCTGCGCCAGGGTTTTGGCGAAGTGCCGCGCGTCGAGCACGCTGCGTCCGCTGTCGTGCTCCGCCTCGGCCAGCAGCGCCGGATTCTTCCACACTGCTACGCCATCCTTGCGCCAGTAGATACCCAGCGCCCAGCGCGGCAGCGGTTCGCCGGGATACCACTTGCCCTGTCCGGTATGCAGCAGCGCGCCGGGCGCGAGACGATCGCGCAGCCGCCGCGCCAGCACCTCGGCACGCTCTCTTTTGTGACGGCCGAAGGCATCCGTGTTCCATTCTGGTGCCTCCATGTCGTCGATCGAGACAAACGTCGGCTCGCCGCCGTGGGTCAGGCGCACGTCATGGGCCAGCAGCTTCTCGTCGACGGCGGCGCCTAACGCCAGAATCGCCTCCCACTCGGCGTCGCTATACGGCAGCGTCACGCGCGGGTCTTCACGGATGCGGGTGACGGTGTTGGAAAACTCGAACTCGACCTCGCACAGATCGGTCATGCCCTCGATCGGTGCGGCGGAAGACGGCTGCGGCGTGGCGGCCAGCGGTATATGGCCCTCGCCGGCGAACAGGCCCGAAGTCGGATCGAGCCCGATCCAGCCCGCGCCGGGCAAATACACCTCGGTCCAGGCGTGCAGGTCGGTGAAGTCCTTGTCGGTGCCGGACGGGCCGTCGAGCGATTTCTCGTCGGCGGTAAGCTGCACCAGATAACCCGACACGAAGCGCGCCGCCAGTCCCAGATGGCGCAGGATCTGCACCAGCAGCCAGGCCGAATCGCGGCACGAGCCGAGCGCCTTCTCCAGCGTTTCTTCCGGCGCCTGCACCCCGGGCTCCATGCGCACGGTGTAGGCGATATCGCCCTGCAGGCGCTGGTTCAGCGCCACCAGAAAATCGTTGCAGTGCACCCGCGTGCGCGGCACCTTGGCCAGCCAGGCCTGCAACAGCGGCCCGGCCGGATCGGTTTCCAGATACGGCGTCAGCTCGCGTTTCAATGCGGCATCGTAATCGAACGGAAAAAACTCGGCGCTGTCCTCGACGAAGTAATCGAAGGGATTGATCACCGTCAGGTCGGCGATCACCTCGACGTCGACCGAGAACTCGCGCGTCGCCTCGGGAAACACCAAGCGCGCCAGGTAATTGCCGAACGGATCCTGCTGCCAGTTGATGAAATGCTGCTCCGGCGTGATCTTCAGCGTGTAGGCGAGGATAGGCGTGCGCGAGTGCGGCGCCGGACGCAGCCGCACCACATGCGGGCTCAGCGTGACGCGGCGGTCGAAGGTGTAACGCGTGGTGTGGCGTATTGCGACGTGGATGCTCATGGTGTCAGACAGTATGCGGACTGTCTGTTACAAGCAAGGGATGCGCCAGGTAAAAGGCGGGGAACAGCTACGCGGGATCGGCATGTTCGAACCATCGCCCCCAGCAGCCATCTGATATTCGATTTTCACGCCAGTCTGACCATTCCTCCGGCCCCATGAGGGTAGATATACGTCGGAACCCGTAAGCCCGATCGGTTTGGGCAGGGCGGTAGGCAATGCTATATTAGCGAACGTTTAAGTACGCCCTCGATGGTCCTTGGGGGCTTTTTTGGCCGACCCGACTATGCACATTGTTGTATGCGTTAAACAGGTTCCGGACAGCGCGCAGATTCGGGTTCACCCGGTCACCAATACCATCATGCGCCAGGGCGTCCCTGCCATCGTCAACCCGTTTGACCTGTTCGCCCTCGAAGAAGCCCTGCGCATCAAGGACCGCACCGGCGCCCGGGTAACCGTGCTGACGATGGGGCCGGGACAGGCCGAGGAAGCACTGAAAAAATGCCTGTCCTTCGGCGCCGACGAAACCATTCTGGTGACTGACCGGGTGTTCGCCGGGGCCGACACCCTGGCGACCACCTATGTCCTGGCCTCGGCCATCCGCCAGCTCCACGCCCAGCATCCCGTCGACGTCGTCTTTACCGGCAAGCAGACCATTGACGGCGACACCGCGCAGGTCGGCCCCGGTATCGCGATCCGTCTGGGCTGGCAGTTGCTGACCTACGTGTCGAAGCTGCGCGAGCTGGACGCCGACTCGAAGCGCATCGTCGTCGAACGTCGTGCCGAAGGCGGCGTGCAGGTGCTGGAATCGAAGCTGCCCTGCGTCATTACCATGCTCGAGGGCGCGAACGAAATGCGCTTTGCCGACATGCCGGGCATGTTCCGCGCCGCCCGCCACGAGGTACAGCGCTGGGATCGCACCCTGGCCGGCATCGAGGAGCTGAGCAAGGTCGGCCTCAAGGGGTCGCCCACCATCGTCGCCCAGGTGTTCGGACCCAAGCCCAAGGCAATCAAGGCACAGGCCATCGCCGGCGACACCCCGCGCGCGATGGCCGACGCCCTGCTTGACCGGATGTTTGCCGAGCATCCCGGGCTGGAAGACGCCCTGCTCGACCACCTGAACCACGTGGGAGCCGCGCAATGAGTGAATCGCTCGACACGGCAGCCAAGCCACTCAAGAAACCGAAGCGCGTCCTCGATCCGAAATTCGCCGCCTATCGTGGCGTGTGGGTCTTCATCGAACACGAACACGGCCATGTCCACCCGGTGTCGTGGGAACTGATCGGCAAGGGCCGCGAACTCGCCGACAAGCTGCAGACCGAACTGGCGGGCGTCGTCCTCGGCGCGCCCGGACCGGAAACGCGCGCCCTCTGCGACGAGGCAATCTACCATGGCGCCGACCTGTGCTACCTGATTCAGGACCCGGTGCTCAAGGACTATCGCAACCAGCCCTACACTCACGGCATGACCGCACTGGTCAACACCTTCACGCCGGAAGTCCTGCTGCTGGGCGCCACCACCCAGGGCCGCGACATGGCCGGATCGGTCGCCACCACGCTCCTCACCGGCCTCACCGCCGACTGCACGGGCCTGGACATCGACAGCTCGGATCGCTCGCTGCTCTCCAGCCGGCCGACTTTCGGCGGCAGCCTGATGTGCACCATCGTCAACCTCAACACCCGCCCGCAAATGGCCACGGTACGGCCGCGCGTCATGCCGATGCCGGCCCGCGATGCGACGCGCAGCGGCCGCGTGGTCGAACATGCGCTCGGCATGGGCGAGGATGCCGTGGTGACCAAGGTCATCGATTTCATCCCCGATGCCCGCGCCGACACGCCGCAGCTCGCCTACGCCGATGTCATCGTTGCCGGCGGCCGCGGGCTGGCCAAGCCCGAGAACTTCAATCGGCTGTTCGATCTGGCCAAGGTGCTCGGCGCCGAGGTCGGCGCGTCGCGGCCGGCGGTGCATGCCGGCTGGGCGGAAGCCGACCGTCAGGTGGGCCAGTCGGGCAAGACCGTGCGGCCCAAGCTCTATGTCGCTGCCGGCATCTCCGGCGCGGTGCAGCATCGGGTCGGCATGGAAAGCGCCGATGTCATCGTCGCCATCAACAATGACGCCCAGGCGCCGATCATGGACTTCTCCCACTATGCCCTGATCGGCAACGCCATGGAGATCCTGCCGGCCCTGACCGAGGCTTTCCGCGAGCGAATTGCCGCGGCTCGGGCGAAAAAGGAGGCGGAACATGGCTGAGAAATTCGACGTCATTGTGGTCGGCGCAGGCCCCGCCGGCAATGCTGCCGCCTACACGCTGGCCAAGGCGGGGCTGTCGGTGCTGCAACTGGAACGTGGCGAGACGCCCGGCACCAAGAACGTCCAGGGAGCCATCCTCTATTCGCATGCGCTGGAGCAGCTGATTCCCGATTTCCGCGAGAGTGCACCGCTGGAGCGCCACATTGTCGAACAGCGCATGTGGCTGATGGACGAGGGTGAGGCGGTCACCGGCATGAGCTATCGCGACGAAAGTTTCTCGACCCCGCCACACAACCGCTACACCATCATCCGCGCCCGTTTCGACCGCTGGTTCTCCACCCAGGTGAAGGCCGCCGGTGCGATGGTGATCTGCGAGACCACGGTGACCGGGTTGTTGCGCGATGAGGCGGGGCGCGTCATCGGCGTCCAGACCGATCGCGCCGGTGGTGAAATTTACGCGGATGCGGTGATCCTCGGCGACGGCGTCAATTCGCTGGTTGCGCAGCGCGCCAACTTGCGCAAGGACATCAAGCCCGAACATGCCGCCCTGGCAGTCAAGGAAATGCTGTTCCTGCCAAAGGAAACCCTCGAAGCGCGCTTCGGCGTCGGCAGTGCCCAAGGCGTGGTGATCGAGATCGCCGGCCGCATCACCCACGGCATGGTCGGCACGGGCTTCCTCTACACCAACAAGGACTCGATCGCGATCGGTATCGGCTGCATGCTGTCCGACCTGCGCAAGCAGAAGCTCACGCCCGCGCAGCTGCTGGAAGGACTCAAGCGCCACCCCTCTGTAAAGCCTCTGATCGCCGGCGCCGAGATGAAGGAATATTCGGCGCATCTGATCCCCGAGGGCGGCTACAAGGCGCTGCCGCAACTCTACGGCGATGGCTGGCTGATCGTCGGCGACTCGGCAGGATTCGTCAACGCCGTGCACCGCGAAGGTTCCAACCTTGCGATGACCTCGGGCCAGATGGCGGCCGAAACGCTGATCGAACTCAAGGCAAGCGGCAAGCCTTGCACCGCAGCTAACCTCGCTGCCTACAAAACCCGTCTCGACGACAGTTTCGTCATGAAGGATTTGAAGAAATACGCCGACGTGCCCGATTTTCTGCATGGAAGCCCGCACATACTGAACACCTATCCGACGCAGCTTAACCGGGCCGCGCGCGAGATACTGACGGTGGACGGTGTCGACAAGCGCGCCAAGCAGGCGCGCATCTTCGCCGACCTGCGTGAGAAGCGTTCCCTTCTTGGTCTGCTGGGTGACGCCTATCGTTTCTGGAGGGCCTTCAAATGAGCGCCGTGGATTCGCTGCCGACGGTCAACGTCGAAGAAAAACTGTTCCAGAACCGCTATCGGGTGGATGCCGGGAACCCGCACATCCGCATCAAGGATGAAGCCATCTGTACGCGTTGCGATCTGATGCCGTGCGTAGTTTGCTGCCCGGCCGGCTGCTGGAGCGCCGACGCGGAGGGCCGCGTTGATCTGGTGGTGGATGGCTGCGTCGAGTGCGGCACCTGCCGCATCGTGTGCGAGCCGGGCAACGTCGACTGGAACTACCCGCGCGGCGGCTTCGGCATCCTCTTCAAATTCGGATGAGCATGAAACTCCGCAACTTTCTGGCCCATGCCGTGAAACTGGAGGCCGCTGCAGTGCAGGGCTCGGATAGCATTGCCGACGCGATGGCGACTCTGGGCAACCCCGAGGTCGAGGCTTTTTTCCGCAAAATGGCCGAATTTTCCCGGCTGCATCTGAAGGAAGCGATGGAGCGTGCGGGCTTCAATCACGTGTCCGAGCTGCCGGAAGAGGGTTACGTCTGGCCCAATGACCTGCCTCCTGAATCCCCAGCCTGGTTCGGCATCGACAGTTTCATGAGCGTCGAACAGGCGGTTGAACTCGCGCTGGAAGCGGAGCGCCGCGGCTTTGAATTCTATGCCAGCATCGCGCAGACCGAATCCGATCCCCGCGTCAAAATGATGGCAGAAAAGTTCGCGGAAGAAGAGCGCGGTCATGTCGAGCAACTTGAGCGCGTGCGGCGCAGTCTGAATAGCTGATCCCCTCCTGCCGTCTCAAACTGGCCGGACCCGACTATATAGTGCCTGGGTTGATCGAGTCCGCTTATAAGGGATGGACATGAAGCCCGGGAGATCGCTGAACAACTGATTTCCCCTAGCAGAACGACAACCCGCGCTGGCAGCCAAACCAGGTCGGTGTTGCCGTTCCCCGCTCCCTTACCCCTGCATCTGCCCGCTGCCACTCGCCGCCACCACCTGCAGCGGTTGCGGCTGGTTTTCCCATTCGAATGGCGGCAGGTTGTTGAGCGCCTGACGCAAGCCTTCGTTCCAGGCGTTGGCCAGCGCGCGATAGTAAGGGTGGTCTTCCGAAAACAGCAGGCGGCGTCCGCCATTGAGGGCGTCAGCGGTGTAGATCAGCAGTTCGACCGGCGGGCCGACGGTGAGGTTGGAGCGGATGGTCGAGTTGATCGACACCAGCGCGCAGCGCGCAGACTGTTCCAGCGGCGTGTCGGAGCGGATGACGCGATCGAGGATGGGCTTGCCGTATTTGGTTTCGCCGATCTGCAGAAACGGGTGCGCGGCCGATTCGTGGATGTGGTTGCCCTGCGGATAGATCATGTAGATCTCGGGCGCCTGCCCGGCGATCTGGCCGCCGAAGATGAAGGTGGCTTCGAAATTGGTGTTGGCGTCGCGCGCGGCCTGGGTGCGCTGGACTTCGGTGGAAACGGTGCCGACGTAGTCGACCGCGTCGCTGATCGAGTAGACCGTGGACAGGCAGGTGGGGTTGCCGAGGCGACAGTCGTCGCGCAGTCGCTTGACGACGCTCTGGGTGGTGGCGAGGTTGCCCGCCGCCAGCAGCACGAACATGCGCTCGCCCGGCTGCACGAAGGTGTGCATCTTGGAATAGGTGCTGACATGGTCGATGCCGGCATTGGTGAGCGAGTCGGACGCGAAAATCAGTCCATCGTCGGTCTTGATGGCAACGCAGTAAGTCATGGCGTGGTGCTTTCTTTCAGTCGGTCTCCATCGTGCCCGTTTTCGGTTTCCGACTCAAGCGTCATTGCCCGGCACGCCCGCCCGGATATGCGTCGAAGCAATCTACTGGCCAAACCAGCGCGCCAGCGGCGACGCCAGGAACTCGTCGGCGGGCAGATAGTGACTGCCGTCGCAGGAGAAATTCAGCCCGACCAGGCCGTTGATGAGGTTGAGCGAACCCGAGCGCAGGTAAAGCTGCTCGTCCGAAAAACGCAGGGTGCGGAACATTTCCAGTACCGGACGGATGTGCTGCGCTTCGACGACGGCGTCGAGCGGGTAATGGGTCGCCGGGCAGGCAGCGCAGGGCGTGGCGGTCAGCAACTCGTCCACCGACAGCACCCGGTAGCGGCAGGGGTCGCTGTACAGCCACAGCGTGGCGCGGCTGCTGGAGAAGTGCAGCTTGGCGTGAAACACCCCGTGCTGGCACATCAGCCTTTCGATCTGCGCAAAGGTTTCGTTGAATTGATCGTCCATCGCCGAGCGCACCCGGCACTGCTCAAACAACCCGCCACGAATGGCCGGGTCGCCGCGATATTGCTTCCAGCGATCGCTCTTGCCAGTGGGCATGGACGCCGCGGGTCAGGCGGCCTCCTTCGGCCGCATCTGCCGGCTGTAGAGGAACTCCAGCACCTGGCTGCGCAGATCGTGATAATGCGGGTCGTGCGCCAGCGCCAGCCGCTCGCGCGGACGCGGCAGATCGACCGTGAGAATCTCGCCGATAGTCGCGGCCGGGCCGTTGGTCATCATCACGATGCGGTCGCTCAGCAACACGGCTTCGTCGACGTCGTGGGTGACCATGATGACCGTGCTCTTCGTCGCCGCGACGATCTTCATCAGTTCGTCCTGCAGGTGCGCGCGGGTCAGGGCGTCGAGCGCGCCGAAGGGCTCGTCCATCAGCAGCACCTTCGGTTCCATCGCCAGCGCGCGGGCGATGCCGACGCGCTGCTTCATGCCGCCGGAAATTTCGCCCGGCAGTTTGCTCGACGCATGGGTCAACCCGACCAGTTCCAGCGCGGCATGGGTGCGCGCCTTCAATTGCGCTTTGGATTCGTTGCCGCCGAAGACTTTTTCCACCGCGAGATACACGTTCTCGAAGGAGGTCAGCCAGGGCAGCAGCGAGTGGTTCTGGAACACCACCGAGCGCTCCGGCCCCGGCCCCTTGATCTCCTTGTTGGCGAGCAGCAGCACGCCGTCGGTGGCGTCGAGCAGCCCCGCCACCAGGTTGAGCAGCGTCGACTTGCCGCAGCCGGAGTGGCCGATCAGCGCGATGAATTCGCCCTGGTCGACGTTGAGGTCGATGTCGGTGAGGGCGGTGAACTTGCCTTTTTTGGTGCTGAACACCATCGAGGCGTTTTCGATCTGGACGTAGCTTTGCATGTTTTTCTCCGTGAGCGGTGAGCGGTGAGCGGGGGCACCTTGCCTTTTCCGCTCCCTGCTTACCGCTTACTCATAACTAAACCGTTTGGCCAGCAGCATCAGCATCTGCTCGAGCAGCAACCCGACGATGCCGACGACGAAGATGGCGATGATGATGTGGGCGACGTTGAGGTTGTTCCATTCGTCCCACACCCAGAAGCCGATACCGACACCGCCGGTGAGCATTTCCGCGGCAACGATCACCAGCCAGGCCACGCCGATCGACAGCCGCACACCGGTCAGCACGTAGGGCAGCACCGCCGGGAACAGGATCTTGGTGAACACCTTGAGCTCGGACAGATTGAGCACGCGCGCGACGTTCATGTAGTCCTGCGGAATGCGCTGCACGCCGGCGGCGGTGTTGAGCACCATCGGCCAGATACTGGAGATGAAGATCACCCAGATCGACGCCGGCTCGGCTTTTTGCAGCACCAGCAGGCCGATCGGCAGCCAGGCCAGCGGTGACACCGGGCGCAGGATGCTGATGATGGGCGACATCATGCGGTTGAGAAAATCAAAGCGCCCGATCATGAAGCCGAGTGGAATGCCGACCGCCGCCGCCGCGCCGAAGCCGATCCCCACGCGATACAGCGAGTTGAGGATGTTCCAGCCGATGCCCTGGTCGTTTGGCCCATTGCGGTAGAACGGGTCGGAAAACAGCTCCACCGCCGAGGCCCAGGTTTCAACCGGGCCGGGAATGGACTTGTTGGTGTTGGCGATCAGCGCCCACAGCGCGGCGAACAGCAGCATGCCGAGCAGCGGCGGGACGGCGGACTTGAGCAGATTCACCGTGCCTTCGATTAAACGCTTGCCCGACTCGGTTTCGAGAAGCGGAGTGCGCCGCTTCGCAGGCGTTGACTCATGGCTCGCCGCAAGCGGCGTGGTTTCGGGTGCGTTCATGACGTCTTTCAAACTTCGATCGTTCAGGGTGATGGCATTCATGCGGGTCTCCTTCCGCCCCGGCAGCGCCGGGGCACGGGTGTTTTAGTCCTGGTCAGGCTTTGATCCTGGTCAGACTTTGATTTTGAAGCCGTCGGCGTAAGCCTTGGGATTCTTGCCGTCCCACACCACGCCGTCGATCAGCTTGGAGGTGCGCATGTCGGACTTCGGCAGCGGTGTGTTGGTCATCGCCGCAGCCGCCTTGTAGACGTCGATGCGGTTGACCTTCTTGGCCACCGCCAGATAGTCGGGATGCTCCTTCAGCAGGCCCCAGCGCTTGTGCTGGGTGAGGAACCACATGCCGTCCGACAGGTAGGGAAAGCCGACCTGGCCGCCGTTGTAGAACTTCATGTAGTTCGGGTCCTGCCACTTCTTGCCGATGCCGTTGTTGTACTGGCCGAGCATGCGGTCTTCGATCGAGTCGAAATCGGTGTTGACGTAGGACTTTTCGGAAATGATCTTCGCCACTTCGGAGCGGTTGCTCATGGTGTCGATATATTTCGACGCGTCGAGAATCGCCGCCACCATCGCGCGCGCCGTGTTCGGATACTGCTCGACAAACGCAGCGGTGGTGCCGAGCACTTTCTCCGGATGGTCTTTCCAGATTTCCTGTGTGGTGACCGCCGTGAAGCCGATGTTGTCGCGGATCGCACGCGCGTTCCAGGGTTCGCCCACGCAATAGCCGTCCATGTTGTCCACCCGCATGTTGGCGACCATTTGCGGCGGCGGCACGGTGATCACCTTGACCTGGGTGAAGGGGTTGATGCCGTAGGTTGCCAGCCAGTAATACAGCCACATCGCGTGGGTGCCGGTAGGGAAAGTCTGGGCGAAGGTGTATTCCTTCGGTTCGGCGGCCACCAGCTTGGCCAGCGAGGCGCCGTCGGTCACACCCTTGGCGTGCAACTGGTTGGACAGCGTGATCGCCTGGCCGTTGTTGTTGAGCGTCGCCAGCACCGCCATGTCCTTCTTCGGCCCGCCGATGCCCATCTGCACCCCGTAGATCAGGCCGTACAGCACATGCGCCGCATCGAGCTCGCCGTTCACCAGCTTGTCGCGCACCGCCGCCCACGAGGCTTCCTTGGTCGGCGTGATGGTGAGGCCGTATTTCTTGTCGAAACCCTTCACCGAGGCCATCACCACCGACGCGCAATCGGTCAGCGGAATGAAGCCGATGTTGAGGTTGGGTTTTTCCGGCGCGTCCGAACCCGCCGCCCAGGCGCCCTGACGCACGCCCGGCGGCACCATCGCCATCAGCGCGGCGGCTACGGAAAGCCCGGTGGTCTTTTTCATGAAATCACGCTTGCTCTGATCGTGCACAAGTGGTTTGTCCTGGGTGTCGCTCACAGTGTTTCTCCAAATAAAAAGACGTCGGCCCATGCGGGCGGACGTCTTTGTCCGTTGAGGTCATGATTTGCCGGTGATGCTGAAAGCCACGTCGTTGCGGTCGTTCAGTCCTGCTTAAGCAGCCACCGTGCCAATTGCGCAAAAGCCTTGTGTTACAGGGGCTTACCCCTCAAGCGGCGTGACGCGGAAGCCATCCGGGTTGCGACTGTGCACAGATGCGGTGCGGGTTCTTCATGCCGTGCACCAATCAGGCGAGCGGCCTGTGCAGAATCTGCCGCGCGATGTCCGCCAGTTTCATGCCGCGATCCATCGCAGCCTTGCGCATCTCGCGGTACACCTCGGATTCCGTCGCGCCGGTGTGCTTGATCAAATGCGCCTTGGCCTGATCGATGAGTTTGCGCTCGCTGAGTTCGAGCCGTGTTTGTTCGAGCTGGTCGTGCAGCGCCTGATGCGCCTCGAAGCGCGACACCGCCACATCGAGGATGGGCCTGAGGCGTGACGGGTCGAGGCCGTCCACCACATACGAAGTGACCCCCGCCTGCGTCGCCGCGCGGATCGACTCCGGACTGCCGTCGCCGGTGAACATCACGATCGGGCGCGGACAATCCTGATTCACCACGCAGATGTGCTCCAGCGTGTCGCGGTCGGGCGAGTCCTGCGCAATGATCACCACATCGGGCCGCAGCGCCAGGATCTGCGCGTCCAGACTGCGCGCCGAATTGAGCGCGGCCATCACCACACAACCCGCTGCTTCCAGTGCGGGCACCAGCATCGCCAGCCGGTCGGGCTGGTTTTCAACAATCAGTACACGCATGTTTATTCAGACATCCGGATGCGTCACGAAAAAAGGCGGCCTCCGCAGAGGCCGCAAGTCGGAGGAGACTGCCTGAGCAACCTGGCCTTGCGGTAAGAGTGCTCAGAATACTCAAAGCAGGTAGCGTGCCAGTTTATTGAATCGTTAATAATCAATTGCTTAACAAGCCTTTGGGGTGAATGGAGACGTGCCGAACGAGCCGCTTATGGTGCATGGACGGGAAAATTGAATCACAACGGGGCATGATGCAGGCCGATCGCAGGCCTGGGAATCAGAGCTCGGAAAACAGATACGCCAGCAGTGCAAGGCCCAGCACCACCACCGACAGATTCATCGCAATGCCCAACCAGGTGCAGTAGCGCGCGGGGATTTCGATCGGTTTCAGCGTGGCGAGCACGCGCCGGAACTGCACGATGGAAAAGCCGATCACCATCAGCGCCAGCACGATGAAGGCGACGCCGATCCAGAACGACAGGTCGCGCCCGACATGGCCCGGCGTCTGCCGCAGCACGTGCAGGAACAGGCCGAAGCGTTCGAGCACGAAGCCGAATGCCATCAGGGTGAGGCCGGTGCGGCTCCACGCCATCAGCGTGCGTTCGGCGGCGAAAAAGACGCGGGGGTCGTTGAGGTCGGACATATCAGACAGGCTCCACTTCGCTGGGCAAGGTGCTTTTCAGGGTGTGCGCCAGCCGTTCAAAGGTTTCGGGAAACGGTGCGCGCTTGCGCCACACCAGGCCAATGGTGCGCCCCGGCGGCGGCGCTTTGAAGGGGCGGATTTCCACCGCTTTTTTGCCGGTGCGCGGACCCGCATCCGCCGCCAGCGCCGGCAGCAGCGTCAGCCCCAGCCCCATGCCCACCATCTGGCGCAGCGTTTCCAGGCTGGTGGCGCGCACTTCCTCGCGGCCGCGTGACCCGGTGCCGCATACATCGAGCGCCTGGTCGCGCAGGCAATGGCCCTCGTCGAGCAGCAGCAGCTTTTCGGCCATGATGTCCGACACCTTCAGCACATCGCGTTTGGCAAGCGCATGCCCGGCCGGCAGGGCGGCAAGAAACGGCTCGTAGAACAAGGGCTCGACGCGCAGGCTGTCGTCGGTGACGGGCAGCGCCAGCAGTCCGGCGTCGAGTTTGCCGTCGAGCAGGTGTTCCAGGATTTGCGGGGTCATTTCCTCGCGCAGCAACAGCCGCAGGCCGGGGTGTTTCTTGTGCACCAGGGTCAGCGCGTGCGGCAGGTAATACGGCCCGAGTGTGGGGATGACGCCGAGGTGCAGGGTGCGCGCCATCGGATCCTGCGCATGTTTGGCCAGTTCCCTGATCCGCTCGGATTCCTCGACGATGCTGCGCGCCGCCGCCAGAATTTCGCGGCCGATCGGGGTCGGCGTGACGCGCTTCAAACTGCGATCGAACAGCGTCACGCCGAGAAAATCCTCCAACTTCTTGATCTGCGTGGAGAGCGTGGACTGGGTGATGAAGCAGGCCTCGGCGGCCTTGCCAAAGTGCCCATGATCGGCCAGTGCCACCAGATATTTCAGCTC
>JBAVFD010000193.1:0-5638 GCA_049588075.1 Thiobacillus sp. | reverse complement strand
GAGAAAGCCGTTCATGGCCGGATTATCCTATTCACGCCTGGCGCATGATGTCGGTGAAGACATCCTCCAGATCGGGGTCGAGCAGTTGCAGTTCAGTCACCTGTCCCCCCGTTACGCGCACATCGGCCAGCAGGGTTTCCAGTTCGCTGTAATCGCTGAAGTTAAAACGCCAGCCGCCGTCCGGCTGGGCCTGCAGGCGCTCGGCCCAGGCAATGGACGGCATGCTCGTGAGGCGCAGCGCGGCGCAATGTTCGCTGGTGCGCTGCAGCAGGTTGCGCGTGGTGTCGCAGGCGACGATGCGCCCCGCCTTGAGCATGGCGATGCGGCCGCACAGGGCTTCGGCTTCTTCAAGGTAATGCGTGGTCAGCAGGATGGTATGGCCTTCGCGGTTGAGGCGGCTGACGAATTCCCACAGCGAACGGCGCAGGTCGACGTCGACCCCGGCGGTCGGTTCGTCGAGCACGATCACCGGCGGCTTGTGCACCAGCGCCTGCGCCACCAGCAGGCGGCGCTTCATGCCGCCCGACAGGCTTTGCGTGTTCTTGTCGGCGTGCGGGGTGAGATCGAGGTGATGCATGATCTCGTCGATCCAGCCGTCGTTGCGCGTCAGGCCAAAATAGCCGGACTGGATGCGCAGGGTTTCGCGCACATTGAAAAAGGGATCGTAGACCAGTTCCTGCGGCACCACGCCCAGCGCGCGGCGCGCCTGGCGATAGTCGCGCACCACGTCGTGGCCCATGATGGCGGCGTGGCCGGAATCGGCACGGGTGAGCCCTGCGAGGATGGAAATCAGCGTGGTCTTGCCAGCGCCGTTGGGGCCCAGCAGGCCGAAGAACTCGCCCGGCTGGATATCGAGCGAGACGCCGTCCAGCGCCTGGGTGGTGCGGAAGCGCTTGCACAACTCACTGACGCGGATCGCGGGGTGGGGCTGACTCATTTCGGAAGCAATGCGGACACCCCGTAAAGCTCGGCGAGGGTAGTCAGGCTGGCAGGCAGCCCCGTGCAGACCAGTGCGTGTCCGGCTTGTCGGGTGTGGCGCATGGCGCTGAAGATGAGCGCCAGCGCGGCCGAGTCAGCGGTTTCAACGCGACTGAAGTCCAGTGTGTCGATGCCGCTTGCAAGCTGCGGCCGCAATTCGCGCAGCAGTCCGCCGACGCTGTCCACGGTGACCGCGCCTGCGATGCGGCAGCAGTTGCCCTCACAGGTCATCACGGGCCGGGGCGCGGCGCCGGTTTGGCTGCGTCCTGGATGGGTTTGGCTGCATCCTGGGAAGCAAGCGTTTTGATCAGGCCGTCTATCCCGCTCTGGCGAACGGTGCTAGAGAAGGATGCGCGGTAATTGGTGACCAGGCTGACGTTGTCGATCGCCACGTCGTATACCTTCCAGCCGAACGCTGTCTTGTACATGCTGTAGTCGATGGGGAGCGGCTGCGCGCCCGGCTGGCGAATTTCGGTATGGACCGTCACGTCGGTATCGTCGGGCCTGATGGTCATCGGCTTGAATTCGACCGTTTGATTGGAGAACTCGGTGAGCGAACGGGAATAGGTCCGCACCAGCAGGTTGCGAAACTCGTTCACCAAAGACTGTTTCTGCTGCGCGGTCGCACTCGGCCAGTGCTTGCCGACGGCCAGCTGGGTCATGCGATTGAAGTCGAAATTGGGCAGGACCTTGTCTTCAACCAGTTTATAGACCCTGGACTGATTGTTTTTCAGGATATCCTTGTCCTGCTTCAGAATCAGCAGGACTTCCTGCGTCGTGGTGCGTGCCAGCACGTCAGGCGGGGTGTCGCCAGCCCAGGCCACACTGGAATTCAAGCCGAACACCAGTGCCAGCGACAGAAAAAAAGAGCGCAACATCATCAGATCATCCAGTTCATAAACGGGTCAACTAAACGGGGTAGACGCCCGCTGCTTACTTGAGTTCACCCGTCAGGCGCGCGAGTTGGGCCACGCTCATGTTGTAGTCGTTGATGGCGCGCACATACTCGGTCTGCGCCAGCACATAGTTCTTCAGCGCTTCGACCATCTTGTCGGCGCTTTCCATGCCGGCCGAAAAGTCGGCCAGCGACGCCACCACCCAGCGCCGCGCCGCGGTCGCGCCGGCGGCCAGTTCACGCTGCGACGCGAAATTGGCCTGGGCATGGGCATACGCCTCGTTCACTTCAAACGGCACTCCTTCCAGGGCGAACGCTTTCTTGTGATTGAGCGCCTCCAGTTCGGCCTGCGCCTGGTTGACGCGCGCACTCGCCACGTCGAATATCGTGTCCCATTTCACGCCGACGACGGGGGTCATGGCGCCACTGTTGAAGAAATCGTTGGCATAGGGGTTGTCCAGGCTATCGCGTCGCGAGGCGTAGTTGAATTCGCCAATCACACCGGCATACACATCCGGCATGCGGTCCGCCTTTTTGGCGGCCACCAGGGCGCGACGGGCACGCAGCCCGGCTTCGAGCTGTTCCATTTCAGGGCGGCTCTGCAACGCGCGCGATTGAAACTCGGCCAGTTCTGTCTGCGGAAAGGGCACCGGATCGAGGCGCTCGTCGGCCACGCTCAACTCCCCCTTCAAGCCAATTCCGGTCAACACTTTCAGGCCATCCAGGCTGATTTTTTCCAGCGCGCGCGCCTGGTTGCCATACAACGCCAGCAAGCCCTTGATGGTTTGCAAGGCGTACAGGTCGGATTGCTTGGCGGTGCCGGTCTCGGCCTTCAGGTTTTGTTCAACGCTGGTGACTTCCTTTTGCAGGCGCGCCTGGATGTCTTCCAGATACATCCGGATGTCACGCGCGGCCAGGTAGCCGAAATAGGCGCGCTTGGTCTCATACACCGTGTCGGTGCGCGTCTGCTTGAGTTCGCCGCGCTTGATGTCGATGTTGCCCTGCGCGGCGTCGCCGTAATGTTCAACCTTGCCAAAGGTATAGAGCGGCTTGATCAGCGCAAAGCCGATATGCGTCCAGTCGGACAGGCCATTCAGTTCGTTGCCGTCGCTGCGCGGGGTGCACGGAAACGCCGTGCACGACTGGGCTCCGCCCTGATAAAACCCGCCTTCGACCTGCGGTGCCAGGCCGACGAACGCGTTGGCGCTCACCCGCCAGCCCATATTGCCCTGCACCTCCTGCAACAGGCCGCGTGCGGCCTCGACCACCTGCTCGCTTTCCTTGATGCGCGGGTCGGCCGCCAGGCTCATTTCCACCGCCTGCTGCAAGTTGATGGTGTCGGCCTGTCCCGGCAGAGCGGTCATCAGCATGCCGACCGCCAGCAGGGCGCGGGTCAGGGTGTTGAATTCCGGTGTGTTGAATGTCATTTTGGCGCTCCTTCTTGAGCCTTGCCGTACAGAAACCGGCCGATCAGATTTTCCAGCACCACCGCATCCTGCGTGATGAGGATACGGTCATGTTCCTTCAGCTTCGCGCTATCCCCCCCCGCTTCCAGGTCGACGTATTGCTCACCCAGCAAGCCGGAGGTCATGATGGCCGCCGAACTGTCCTTGGGGAAAGCATAGCGCTTGTCGAGACGAAGTGTGACAGCGGCTTCATAGCTTTTATTGTCAAACTGGATATCCGCCACCCTGCCGACGACCACCCCGGCGCTTTTGACCGGCGCACGCGGCTTGAGGCCGCCGATATTTTCAAAACGGGCAACGACTTCGTAGCTGTCCGACGATTTGATGGCACTCGTGCTGCCGACCTTGAGCGCCAGGAACAGCAGCGCGGCGATGCCAACGATGACAAATAATCCCACCCAGAGATCGAGTACGGTCTTGTTCATTTAATCAAGTCCCCGGAACATGAATGCGGTCAAAACAAAATCCAGCGCCAGCACGGCCAGGCTGGAGGTCACCACGGTGCGGGTGGTGGCGCCCGACACGCCCTCGGCGGTGGGGGGCGCATCGTAGCCCTCGAACAGCGCGATGGTGGTGACGGCCACGCCGAACACCACGCTCTTGATGACGCCGTTGATGATGTCCTGCTGGAAATCGACCGAGCTCTGCATCTGCGACCAGAACGTGCCTTCGTCGACGCCAATCAGCTTCACGCCGACCAGATAGCCGCCGAATATCCCCATCGCCGAAAACAGCGCCGCCAGCAACGGCATGGAAATCACGCCGGCCCAGAAACGCGGCGCCACGACGCGGGCGATCGGGTCGACCGCCATCATTTCCATCGCCGACAGCTGCTCGGTCGCCTTCATCAGGCCGATTTCCGCGGTGATGGCCGATCCGGCGCGACTGGCAAACAGGAGCCCTGCCAGAACCGGCCCCAGCTCGCGCACCAGGGAGAGCGCAACCAGCGTGCCCAGGGCCGATTCGGAGCCAAAGCGCTGCAGGGTCTCGTAGCCCTGCAAACCGAGCACCATGCCGACGAACAGCCCCGACACCAGAATGATGATGAGCGAAAGCACGCCGCTGAAGTACATCTCGCGGATGGTCAAGCCGAAGCGGCGGAATGCGGTTCCCGAATGCAGCAGCATCGCCAGGAAGAAGCGGCTGGCGAAACCGATGCGCCAGACGCCCTGAATCGTGCGGTTTCCCAGATTTTCGATCGCCTGCTTAAGCACCCTGCCCCCCCAGCTTGAGGTCGTCGGCGTAGGACGGCGCCGGATAGTGGAACGGCACCGGGCCGTCGGCCTCGCCATGCACGAACTGGTGCACATACGGCAAGCCGGAGGCGCGCATTTCATCCGCCGTTCCCTCGGCGACAATCACGCCGTCCGAGATGAAATAGATGTAATCGACGATTTTCAGCGACTCGTGCACGTCATGCGTGACGACGATCGAAGTCAGCCCCAGCGTATCGGTCAGGCGGCGGATCAGGTTGCCGGTCACGCCCAGTGAAATGGGATCGAGCCCGGCAAACGGCTCGTCGTACATCACCAGCATGGGTTCCAGCGCAATCGCGCGCGCCAGCGCCACCCGCCGCGCCATGCCGCCCGAGAGTTCGGCAGGCATCAGCTGCGCCGCGCCGCGCAGGCCGACGGCATGCAGCTTCATCAGCACCAGATCGTGGATCGCGTCTTCCGGCAAATCGGTGTGCTCACGCAGCTGGAACGCCACGTTGTCGAACACCGACATGTCGGTGAACAGCGCGCCAAACTGGAACAACATGCCCATTTTGCGGCGCAGCCGGTACAGCCCGGCCTGGTCGAGCTCGCCCACCGTTTCGCCCGCCACCCGCACCACCCCCTGGCTGGGCCTGAGCTGCCCGCCGATCAGGCGCAACAAGGTGGTTTTGCCGCAGCCGCTGCTGCCCATGATGGCAACCACCTGGCCGCGCTTCGCGGTCAGATTGATGCTTGTCAGGATCGACCGGGCGCCGTAGCCGAAAGCCAGCTGTTCGATTTCGACCAGATTATCGTTTTGCAAAGGAAATCGAGCCTGTGTTTTTTGAGTGAATGGCGTATTTTAGCAAGGCTGCGTGTCGCGCCGACGTGATGCAGTCAATTTCAGCCGGGATTCAGTAGCCCAGTACCTGCCGCAACGTATTCACCTGCTCCAGCAAGCCCAGATTGCCCTGCCGGCTGATCACGTAAAACGCTTCGCCCGCAGCCGCCTGCTCCGCCGCGCGGCGCGCCAGTGCACGCAGGTCGGGGGAGGCGTCCAGCCACCACACATGTGCCGCCGCCCAGTCCGGCGTGGCCACGAT
>JBAVFD010000192.1:0-20470 GCA_049588075.1 Thiobacillus sp. | reverse complement strand
TCGACAACTTCGCCACCGGCCACGAAAAGAACCTGGCCCAGGTGCAGGCCAGCGTCGGCCCCGAGCGCTGGGAAAACTTCAGCTTCAAGCGCGGCGACATCCGCGACCTCATCACCTGCCACGCCGTCTGCAAAGGCGTCGATTACGTCCTGCACCAGGCTGCGCTCGGCTCGGTACCGCGTTCGCTGGAAGATCCGCTGGCCACCCACGCCGCCAACAACACCGGCTTCCTCAACATGCTGGTCGCCGCGCGCGACGCCCGGGTCAAACGCTTCGTCTACGCCGCGTCGAGTTCCACCTACGGCGACCATCCCGGCCTGCCCAAGGTCGAAGACGTCATCGGCAAGCCGCTGTCGCCCTATGCCGTCACCAAGCTGGTGAACGAGCTGTATGCCGACGTATTCGGCCGCTGCTACGGCATGCAGTCGATCGGCCTCAGGTACTTCAACATCTTTGGAAGAAGGCAGGATCCCGAAGGCGCCTACGCCGCGGTGGTGCCGAAGTGGGTGTCGAGCATGATCCACAACGAGCCGGTGTACATCAACGGCGACGGCGAAACCAGCCGCGACTTCTGCTACATTGACAACGTCATCCAGGCCAACCTGCTCGCCGCCACCAGCCAGCACGCGGATGCCGCCAACCAGGTCTACAACGTCGCCGTCGGCGACCGCACCACGCTCAACCAGCTGTTCGAGGCGATCCGCGTCCTGCTGGTTCCGACGTTTCCCCACCTCGCCGACTTCAAGCCGGTGTACCGCGACTTCCGCGCCGGCGACGTGCGCCATTCGCTCGCCGACATCTCCAAGGCGCACACCCGGCTCGGCTACCAGCCCACCCACCGCATCGGCGAAGGCCTGGCCGAGGCGATGGACTGGTATGTGAAGGATCTGTCGCGCTGATCCCGTCTGCAACGTACTGCGCGAACAGGCCGTGCCGTCACCTGGCCTGGGTCGGCCCCGCTATCGGGTACTTTGCGAAGGCGGCCTGCACCGCGCGGTCGATCGCGGCCTGCACGTTGTCCCACATGTCCTGCGTCATCGTGTCGGTGACGACGCCTTCCCACACCAGCTGTTTGCGCGCCGCGTCAACGACGTCGATGTTGAGCGTGCCCTCATGGTATGGCATGACCGTCGTCTGGTCGTAGTACAGCGGCCACGCGCCGTACATGCCCGCTCGATAGCCGTAATACCCGGCGCCCACGCCCATGCTCATGCCATATATTGGCGTGGTGATGACGCGCAGCTTTTCATTGAGCGCCGCATTGAAGTTGACCAGCAGTTGCGGGTCGCTGCCGACCAAGCGCATGCCGCGCGCCTCCAGTTCGCGCTGCGTCGCCGCCTTCAGGTATTGCGACACGATGCTCTGATAGCCGCCGCGGTCGGTGCCAAGCGGGCTGACAAAGCCGAAGGTCCTGTATTGCGTGAAATCGGCCGAGCGGTCGTAGTCCACCCGCACATCGGGACCGCTGGCACAGCCGCCCAGCACCAGCAGCAAGGCGGCAACGGCAAGCGGCAAAACAGTTTTCGTCAGTCCGGCTTTCATGGTTTCGGCGTTTCCCTCGTTGGTTTGCGGTGCGCACAGGAAGTATAGAACCCCTGTTTGCGCTTCCTGCATAATGACGCGATGCCTATTGCCCTGATTTTGATACGTCTTGCCGCGGGCCTGCTGATTGCCGGCCTGTTCGTTTCCGCGCGTGCCGCCGAACTCCCCGCCGCCTTCACCGACGCCCTCAGACAAGCCGGGATTCCGCTCGATCATGTGGCGGTCCTGGTGCAGCCGCTCGACGCCGCGGAACCCGTGCTGAGCCTCAATGCCGACGCCGCAATGAATCCGGCCTCGGTGATGAAGCTGGTGACGAGTTTCGCGGCGTTGCATCAGCTCGGTCCGCGCTACACCTGGGCAACCGACGTGTGGGCGAACGGGCCGATACGCGACGGCGTCTTGGAGGGCGACCTGATCGTCAAGGGCACCGGCGACCCCACGCTGACGCTGGAACGCATGTGGCTGCTGCAGCGCGAACTGCGCGCGCGCGGGGTGCGCCAGATTCGCGGCGACCTGGTGCTCGACACCAGCCACTTCGAGTTGCCGCCGATCGACCCCGGCGCGTTCGACGGCGAACCGCTGGCGCTGTACAACGCCCCGCCAGGCGCGCTGGTGGCCAATTTCAACGCGACCACGCTGCGCCTGAAACCGAACGGCGATGCGCTGCAAGTCGTGCCGGAGATGGCGCTGCCGGGGGTGACGATCCGCTCGGAAATCGCGTTGACCCCGGCCACCGCCTGCAATGGCTGGAAGGATGCCGTGACGCCGGGTATGCCCGATCCCGCACGCCGCGAGCTGGTGCTCAGCGGACACTACCCGCGCGGCTGCGGCGAGCAGTCGCTGGCGCTGAACCTGTTTGACCCGGCCACCACCTTCGATCTCGTTTTTCGCGGCGTGTGGGCGGAGGCAGGCGGCACGCTGTCCGGCCGGACCGTGCCCGGCATCGCGCCCGCGACGGCGCCGCTGCTGCGGGTCGAGTCGCCGCCGCTGACCGATGCGCTGATCAGCCTCAACAAATATTCCAACAACCTGATGACGCGCAACCTGTTCCTGACGCTGGGCGCGGAAAGCTTCGGCGCCCCCGCGACCCTGGACAAGGGCGCGCGCGCCGTCCGCACAGCCTTGATCCGGCAGGGGATAACGGTGGACAAGCTGGTTCTGGAAAACGGCGCGGGCCTGTCGCGCATCGAGCGGGTGAGCGCGCGGCTGTTGGGCGAGCTGCTGCGCGCGGCGCATGCCAGCCCGCTGTTTGCCGAGTTCGAATCGGCGCTGCCCATCGTCGCCCTCGACGGCACCCTCAAGCGCCGCTTCAACGGCAGCGCGCTGGCCGGCAACGCCCATCTGAAAACCGGCACCCTGCGCGACGCCAGCGCGCTGGCCGGCTATGTCGATGCCGTCAACGGACGCCGCGTCGCCTTCGTCATGCTGGTGAACCACCCCAACGCCAGCCAGGCGCAAGCCGCGCAGCAGGCGCTGCTGGATTGGGTGTGGATCGATCTGCCGATGCTGCCCGCAGCGCCATGCCCATGAATCTTGCCGCGCTGCCCGACTGGGTGGAATGGCTGGCGCAGGATGCCGACGGCGCCTGGTGGGGCTACGAAGCCGAGCCCAACAAGCAGCACAACGGCTGGTATGAAAACGAGGTCGGGCGGATTGTGCGGTTGGGGCAGGAGGCGCCGCCCGCCGACTGGGAAGCGACGCTGATCCGGCGGACGCGCCGCTCACCCTGAACTCGTCCGATCGTCCTGAGCTTGTCGAAGGAAGGGCTTGTTCAGCGCCTTCCTAATTGCTAATTGCGCGCGTCCTTCGGCTTGCTGCCCTTGGCGTAATCGTTTTTCGCCGGGGTATAGGCCGGACGCGGCTGGTGCGTGACAAATTCAGCGACATCGATCGCGTCCTGCTCGCTCAGCGAGTTGCCCTGCCCCAGCGGCATGTTGTGCTGGATGAAGGCGGCGGCGGTGTAGGTGCGCGCCATGCCCGCGCCGATATTGAACGAGGCATCGCCCCACAGCGGCGGGAAGGTGTAACCCCCGGCCGGGTTTTTCAGGCCGTCGCCCTGGGCGCCGTGGCAGCTCGCGCACTTTTGCGCGTAAATCTGCTTGCCGTGTCCCGCGTTCGGCGCCAGCGCGGTATTGACCTTGCCCATGCCGCGCCCCTCGACCGCCGTCCCGGTCGGTACGCCGGTCGACAGCCAGCGCATGTACATCAGCATGGCGTTCATTTCCTTCGAATCGTAGGCCAGCGCCTTGCCGTTCATTGAGCGCTGAAAGCAGTCGTTGATGCGATCCTGCAAGGAATTGATATTGGCGCCCCGGCTGCGGTATTCCGGGAACACGCCCCACACGCCGACGTAAGGTCCGGCGAAGGCGACCGTCCCGCCGCCGATATGGCAGTTGCTGCAGTTGAGGCCATTGCCCACGTTGTTCGGCAACTGCTTGCGGGTATCGGTGATGAGCAATTTACCGAGCTTGATCGCGTCGCCTTCCGGGCCGTTGGGAATCGTCGACTCGGCCGGCGGATTGAGCGGCACCGGATTGGCGTGCGCCGCGGCCGCGAGCGACAGGAGGGTGGCTGTTAACAGAATGGAAGGGCGAAGCGAAATGGACATATTGGCTCCCTTTAATTTTCATTAGCTGAAGGTAAAACTGGTTCGAATTTGAGGTGGCTCAAACCCGGGTTAGTCATCAGAAGTTGGCAAGTGGAGAACCTCACCGAGATAAAGATATGTGTTCAGAAATAACGATTGCGCCTCTTCGGCAGTGACCTCACCATGCACGCCGGTAGAAACGCGATCGAACAAATTTGCCAGATTCTGTCGAAGCCGCTGCTTGCGCGACTGACTTTGCGTTCGCTTGTGAATGTAGGCGTTGATGCGATTCTGGTGCTTACTTGCATCAAGCTTAAGTGTGTTTCCGCTGATCTCAATCGTTTCGTCGGTTGGCGGAAAGATGGAGTCTGCAAACGACTCAATGATCCGACGACATGTACTCAGCGCTTGGCTAATAGACTCTTCTTCACCGTCTGCAAGACGGCTCATAATGGAAGGAATCTTTTCAAGCACGTCGCCACAGTGTTGGGAGATTAGGGTATCAACCGTCAGCTTGTAGCGTTCAAAAATCGACTCAGAGAGACTGTCAAATTCCTTCTCGTAGTACACCTCACTAACGAACTCATGAAGTTTGGCAAGCACGCGTGAACGTATGCCGCTGATACGAGTGATGTAGTTACTCGAGGCCGTCATTGCACCGGTGACGTGCTGGATGGCGATGTTGGCGTAGTCGCCGCTTGTGTCGGGTACACGGAGAGCGGTGAGTTTGGCTTTTTCGGCAACTATCGCTGCTTCCTGTTGCGCGAGCGGGCCCCAGTACCCCGTTCCCTTTTCGCGATCCAACCAACGTCCAGTTATTGCCATGTATCTGAGTGATATCGGATTCGTATCGTTGTATCCGCCTAGTTCAAGTTTTAGCCAGTACCGGACTTCTTCTGATCCAACCCATCTCGCTAGCCGAGAGGCCTTCAGAATGAGGCGCTCAGCATCGGTTCGCCCGAGTTCGATGTCATCCAACAGTTCTTTGGCAAGTTCCAGGATGTGCTCCGACCGGCTCTGAGATGGCATGGTTCTTTCTGATGGCTAACGTGAAATATGCACCTTGATAGGCGCATATTTACTTGGCTTGACGGTGCATAACACGACCAATTTTGTTTTGCAAAAAGGACTGATTGAAAACACAAACGCCCCTATGTGGGGAAATCGTTAAAGCCTCAGCTCACACATCCAGATTGCGCACACCCAGCGCATTCGTCTCGATGAAGTTGCGGCGCGGCTCGACCTCGTCGCCCATCAAGGTGGTGAAAATCTGATCGGCCGATATCGCGTCCTCGATCTGCACTTTCATCAGGCGGCGCACCTTGGGATCCATGGTGGTTTCCCACAACTGCTCGGGGTTCATTTCGCCCAGGCCCTTGTAGCGCTGGATGCTCATGCCGCGTTTGACTTCGGCGAGGAACCAGTCCATCGCCTCGCGGAAGCTTTGCACCGGCGATTCCTTCTCGCCGCGCTTGGCGCGGGCGCCGAGACCGATCAGGTCGCGCAGCAGGTCGCCGACCTTGACGAGCTGGTTGTAGTCGCCGGATTCGAGCAGGTCGGCTTCGAGGAAGTTGACGTGGATATTGCCGTGGGCATGGCGAGTGACGCGCAGGCGATGGCTGTCGGTTTCGCTGATGTATTCGGCGGCGACTTCGAATTTCTGTGCATCCAGCGCCGCGCCCAGGCTGGCTTCGGCGAGCATGGCGGCGCCGCTGTCGGCGAGGCTCAAGCGCGGAATGCGCATCAGCGCCTGCAACACGTCGCTCGGCAGCAGGCGCGCCAGGCGGTCGCACACAGCTTCGGCGAGGAAATACTCGCGCGCCAGCGTTTCCAGCGCATCGCCGACGATCGGCATGGCGCCGTCCATCGGCGTCAGCTCGGCGTCCTTCATCGCTTCGGCCATCAGGTGTTCCTTCAGCGCGTGCTCGTCCTTGATGTAGCGCTCGGCGCGGCCGTGCTTGACCTTGTACAGCGGCGGCTGCGCGATGTAGATGTGGCCGCGCTCGACCAGCTCGGGCATCTGGCGATAGAAGAAGGTGAGCAGCAGGGTGCGGATGTGGGCGCCGTCGACGTCGGCGTCGGTCATGATGATGATGCGGTGGTAGCGCAGCTTGTCCGGGTTGTAGTCGTCCTTGCCGATGCTGGTGCCGAGCGCGGTGATCAGGGTGGCGATTTCCTGGCTGCTGATGACCTTGTCGAAACGCGCGCGCTCGACGTTGAGGATCTTGCCCTTCAGCGGCAGGATGGCCTGGAATTTACGGTCGCGTCCCTGCTTGGCGGAGCCGCCGGCGGAATCGCCCTCGACCAGGTAGATTTCGCACAGCGACGGGTCTTTTTCCTGGCAGTCGGCCAGCTTGCCGGGCAGGCCGAGGCCGTCCATGATGCCCTTGCGGCGGGTGATCTCGCGTGCCTTGCGCGCGGCTTCGCGGGCGCGCGCGGCGTCGACGATCTTGGCGCACAGCAGCTTGGCGTCGTTGGGATTTTCCAGCAGGAATTCGGAAAGTTTCTGGCCGACCACTTCCTGCACCACCGGCTGGACTTCGGACGACACCAGCTTGTCCTTGGTCTGGCTGGAAAACTTGGGCTCGGGCACTTTCACCGACAGCACGCAGGTGAGGCCTTCGCGCATGTCGTCGCCGGTGGTTTCGACCTTGGCCTTCTTGGCGACTTCGTTTTCCTCGATGTACTTGTTCAGCACCCGCGTCATCGCCATGCGCATCCCGGTCAAATGGGTGCCGCCGTCGCGCTGCGGGATGTTGTTGGTGAAACACTGCACGGTTTCGGAGTAGCTGTCGTTCCACTGCATCGCCACTTCGATGGTCATGCCGTCCTTTTCGCCGACGGCGTGGAAAATCTTCGGGTGCAGCACCGACTTGACCCGGTTCATGTAGTCGACGAAACCCTTGACGCCGCCGGAGTGCGCGAAGTTTTCGCTCTTGCCGTCGCGATGGTCGATCAGCTCAATCTTCACGCCATTGTTGAGGAAGGACAGCTCGCGGATGCGCTTGGCGAGGATGTCGAAGTGGAACACCACCTGGCCCGCGCCGAAGATTTCCTCGTCGGCGAGGAAATGCACTTCGGTGCCGCGATTCTGCGTCTCGCCGACGACCTGCATCGGAGAGACTTCGACGCCGTTCTGGATTTCGATCGGGCGGTCGACCACCTTGCCCTGGTGGAAGGTCATCGCATATTTCTTGCCGTCGCGGCGCACCACCAGCTTCAGCCATTTCGACAGGCCGTTGACGCACGACACGCCGACGCCGTGCAGGCCGCCCGACACCTTGTAGCTGTTCTGGTTGAACTTGCCGCCGGCGTGCAGCACGGTCATCACGATCTCGGCCGCGCTGCGCTTGGGCTCGTGCTTGTCGTCGAACTTGATGCCGACCGGAATGCCGCGGCCGTTGTCGGAAATCGAAATCGAGTTGTCGGGGTGGATGATCACCTTGATGTCGTCGCACCAGCCGGCCAGCGCTTCGTCGATCGCGTTGTCCAGCACCTCGAACACCATGTGGTGCAGGCCGGTGCCATCGGACGTGTCGCCGATGTACATGCCGGGGCGTTTGCGGACCGCCTCCAGGCCTTCCAGCTGCTGGATGCTGTCTTCGTCGTACCCGCCGTTCTGGTTATCGGGCGATGCGGAATCGGGCTTCTTGCTCATGGTGTTCTCTTCCGAAAATTGCGTACCGCCCGGCGGGCGGTTGGGACTGCGTGCTGCATGTGATGCGGCGGGCTTGAATCCGCCAGGCTCAAATCCTCATCGGCATGACGACGTATTTGAAGCCGGCTTCGCCTTCGCTGGTCAGCAGCATGCTGCTGTTGGCGTCGCCCAGCGACAGGGTGATGTCGTCGGTGTTCACCGCGCCGAGGCCATCGAGCAGGTAGGTGACGTTGAAGCCCATGTCCAGCGGCTCGCCGGTGAAGCTGACTTCGATTTCGTCGGCGGCTTCTTCCTGCTCGTTGTTGTTGCACACGATGCCCAGGGTGTTCTCGCTCATCACCAGGCGCACGCCGCGGAATTTTTCGTTCGACAGGATCGCCGCGCGCTGCAGGGCCTGGATCACGGTCTGCCGGTTGGCCTTGAGATGGCGCGGCTGGTTGACCGGGATGACACGCTGGTAATCGGGGAATTTGCCGTCGACCACCTTGGTCACCAGCTCGGTTCCCGGCAGCGTGATGGTGACCTGGTTGGCGCCGATGCGCAGTTCGACCGGGTCATCGACGTCGCCCAGCAGCTTGGAGAGTTCAACCACGGTCTTGCGCGGGATGATGACTTCGCGTGCCTCGACCTGGGTTTCCAGCGAGGTTTCAGCGTAGCTGAGGCGATGGCCATCGGTGGCCACCACGCGCAGCTGCTTGCCGTCCAGCACCAGCAGCATGCCGTTGAGGTAATAGCGGATGTCCTGGCTGGCCATGGCGAACTGCACCAGCTGCAGCAGCCGCTTCAGGGTTTTTTGCGGCAGGCGGATTGCCTCGCCCAAGCCGGCGCCGGTCTCGACCCGCGGGAAGTCCGCCGCCGGCAGGGTCTGCAGGGTGAAGCGCGACTTGCCCGCGCTCACCACCACCTGGCTGTCTTTGGAGTCGAGCTTGACCCTGGCGGTATCGGGCAGCGCCCGCACGATGTCGAACAGCTTGCGCGCGGCGATGGTGATGGCGAAATCTTCGCCCGCCTGGGCATCGAGCTGGGTGCTGATCTGCAATTCCAGATCGGTCGCCAGCAGCGTCAGCTTGCCGGCTTTTTTCTCCAGCAGCAGATTGGACAGGATGGGCAGGGTGTGACGCCGTTCAACTACCCCGACCACAGCGGTAAGAGCAGTCAGCAGGGCGTTGCGTTCGCTTTGTACTAATAGCATTTATATATTCCTGAGAATCATAATAAAGGCAGCCTAAAACTGGGGATAAGCCTGATAACCCAATTGAAACAATCAGTTGTTATCGTTTTTGGGGTGTGGGTAAAGCCTTGGCAGCGTGGGAGTGGTGGGGATGAATTTCCCGTCTTTCCCAAGTGAACCGCCTTATCCACATTTCATCCTCAGCCTGTCAGGCTTTGTAACAACACTAAATAATCACGCCCGATATCGACTTCGGTTTCGCGCAATTCAGCTACCTTGCGGCAGGCATGAATCACCGTGGTGTGGTCGCGGCCACCGAATGATTCGCCAATCTCGGGCAGGCTCTGGTTGGTGAGTTCCTTGGACAGCGCCATCGCGATCTGACGCGGCCGTGCCAGGTTGCGGGTGCGTTTTTTGGAAAACATGTCGGCAACCTTGATCTTGTAGAAGTCAGCGACGGTTTTCTGGATGTTTTCGATCGAGACGATGCGCGAGGTCGATGCGATGAGGTCGCGCAATGCCTCTTTCACCAGTTCCAGGGTGATGGGTTTTTCGTGGAAGCGCGAAAATGCGATGACCCGTTTCAACGCGCCTTCCAGTTCCCGCACGTTGGAACGTACCTGCTTGGCGATGAAGAAGGCGACATTCTCGTCCAGCTTGGTATTTTCGGCCTGCGCCTTGGCCAGCAGGATGGCTACCCGCATTTCCAGTTCGGGCGGCTCGACCGCCACCGTCAGGCCCCAGGCAAAGCGCGATTTCAGACGGTCGTCCAGGCCGCTGATTTCCTTGGGGAAGGTGTCGCAGGTGATGACGATCTGTTTCTTGTTTTCGATCAGCGAGTTGAAGACGTAGAAAAACTCTTCCTGGGTGCGGTCTTTCTTGGCCAGAAACTGGATGTCGTCGATCAACAGCAAATCCAGCGACATGTAGCGCCGCTTCAGGTCGTCGAATTGCTTGTTCAGATACGCCTTGACCACGTCGTCCACGTAATCGTTGGCGTGGATATAGCTGATGCGCGCGGCAGGATTGGCCAGACGCACGGTGTTGCCGATCGCCTGCAACAGGTGGGTTTTGCCCAGCCCCACGCCGCCGTAGACGAACAGCGGGTTGTACGCCACGCCGGGATTATTGGAGATTTGCAGCGCGGCGGCACGCGCCAGCTGGTTGGCACGACCCGAGACGAAATTGTCGAACGTAAAGCCGGGATTGATGCGCATGCCCATCTGGGCAGGCGCAGCGGCGCTGACGGGCGCAACGGCCGGGTGTGCAGCAGCAGGCGTGGACGGATGACGCGGGGCGACCGCTTTTTTGCCGAGTGCGTAGGTAATGGTGACTGGATCCGCATAAAACTCCTGCGCCCAGATATCGATGTGCTCGGCGAATTTATCGCGCACCCAGTCCATCACAAAATGATTGGGCGCCAGAATGCGCACCTCACCACCCGTGTCGTCAAACACCAGCGGCTTGATCCATGTGCTGAATTGCTGCTGGGTCAGATTGGCGCGAAAGCGCTCTTGGCAAAGGTCCCAGAAGGAATCCATAGTTGGGGGTAGGGGAGCGGAAAGCTGCATGGGATTTGAAGCCGAATCTTACTCCCCTTCGGACAGGTTATCCACAGGCAAATTGGTGTGCGACAAGGGATGGGTTGAGTTCGATACGCTTGACACGCCCCCGGGATGGCGGGTCTAATACGCGGTTTTTCAACACATTTTTTTGTTTGGTGGTCCTGCGCGGCGGGAACACCAGACCCGCCCAGAAAGGACAAGCCATGAAACGCACTTATCAGCCCTCTACCGTACGTCGCAAGCGCACCCACGGTTTCCGCGCCCGCATGAAAACCAAGGCCGGCCGTAACGTGATCAATGCCCGTCGTGCCAAAGGCCGCGCCCGTCTGGCGGTCTAATCGACGCGCATCCCGACGCCACGAATAGCCCCACAGTGGAAGCGGTGCGCTTCCACGACGCGCGGCTGGTCGACAAGGCCGATTTCGACCGGGTATTTGCCGATAGTCAGCGTGCGCGAACCGATTACGTGGTGGTGATGGCGCGCCCCAATCAGGTGGGTTACCCGCGCCTGGGCATGATCATCGCCAAGCGGCTGCTTGCGCGAGCGGTGGATCGAAACCGCGTCAAGCGGTGTACGCGCGAAAGTTTCCGCCTGGTTTTGCCGGAGTTGCCCGCTTGTGATTTCGTCGTTCGTTTGATTGCCAAGCCGCTTCCCGGCGACGAGGCACGAGATTTGTCACGCACGTTTAAACGTGCCGGCCAGCGCGCCATGGCAAAATGGCCCCCCACTCCGGCAGGCGAGCCTGTGCCGGAACCCTCCTTCAACTAAACGCGTCCCGTCCCATGGATAACCAGCGGCTGATTCTTTTCATCGTCTTTTCCTTCTCGCTGTTGTTGTTGTGGGAAGCCTGGCAAGGCCAGTACGCACCGGCGCCCACCGCCCCGACGACGACGAGCGCACCGGCAACCAGCGCACCCACCCCCAGCCAGGCATTGAATGCGCCTGCGGCAGCGCCCACCGCTGCGCAGGCGGGGTTCGCCAAGGGCCAGCGCGCCGTGGTGGAAACGGATGTGCTGCGTGCGACCATCGATGCCAACGGTGGCGACCTGCGCCAGCTGCAACTGCTGAAGTATCGAGAGGCGGATGACGAAAACCAGGTTTTCACCCTGCTCGAAGACAGCCAGACGCAGCCGTATCTGGCGCAAAGCGGTCTGGTCGGTAAGGGCTTGCCAACCCACCGAAGCCTGTTCCAGCTCAATCCCGGCACCTATCGCCTGGCAGGCAGCGAGGCGCAGCTGGAAGTGCCGCTGGTGTGGAGCGACCCCGCGACCGGCGTGCGCGTTGAGAAGACCTACATTTTCAAGCGCGGCAGCTACCAGATCGACGTCAAGACCCGTGTCATCAACGGCAGTACCCAGCCCATCGACCTGACCCCGTATTACCAGCTTACCCGCCATGGAGGCGCGCCGCGCGGATCGACCCGCTTCGTGCCGAGCTACACCGGCGCAGCCGTTTACACCGACGCCAAGAAATTCCAGAAAGTCGCGTTCAAGAACATCCAGAAAGGCAGCCTGGATTTTGAGAAAACCGCCGACAACGGCTGGGTCGGCATGGTGCAGCACCACTTTGTCTCGGCCTGGTTGCCGGAAGGCAGCGTCAAGCGTGAATTTTACGCACGCGCGCAAAGCGATGACCTGTATGCCGCCGGTGTGATTCTGGCCGAAGGCACGCTCGCACCCGGCCAGCAAAAAACCTTCAGCGTGCCGCTATATGCCGGGCCGCAAACCCAGACCGTGCTGGAGAAAACCGCACCCGGCCTCGATCTGGTGCGTGACTATGGCTGGCTGACTCCGCTCGCCTTTCCCATCTACTGGGCGCTGGCCAAAATCGAGCGGGTCGTCGGCAACTGGGGCTGGGCCATCATCATCCTGACCATCTTCCTCAAACTGGCGCTGTACCCGTTGTCGGCCGCGGGCTACAAGTCGATGGCCAAGATGAAGAAACTCACCCCGCGCCTGCAAAAGCTGAAAGACACCTACGGCGACGACCGCGCCAAACTGCATCAGGCGATGGCGGAGATGTACAAGACTGAGAAGATCAATCCGCTCGGCGGCTGCCTGCCGATCCTGATCCAGATCCCTGTGTTCATCGCGCTCTACTGGGTGCTGCTCGCCGCGGTCGAAATGCGCGGCGCGCCCTGGATCGGCTGGATCGCCGACCTCACCGCGCCCGATCCGTTCTACATCCTGCCGATCGTCATGGGCATCACCTCGATCCTGCAGGTGAAGCTGAACCCGCAGCCGATGGACCCGATGCAGGCCAAGATCATGATGATCATGCCGGTCGCCTTCACCGTCATGTTCGTCTTCTTCCCGGCGGGCCTGGTGCTCTACTGGGTGGTCAACAACATCCTGTCGATCACGCAGCAGTGGGTGATCAACAAGCAAATCGGTGGCGCGGCGGCGCACTAGCGCTGGGGTGAACCCCGGCCAGTCGCCGGGTAGGCATCAGCCTGGAATGCGGTAATTGTCCTGGGTGAACAGGTCGATGCCGCATTCCAGCTTTTCGATCCAATCCAGAAAGGCGCCGATCGCCTCCTTGCCCTTGAAGTAGCAGCCGTGCTGCGGCACCAGATAATCCATATCCAACTGCCGCGCCATGTTGGCCCACAGGCGGCAGGCCTTGTTCGACACCATGTAGCGGCGATGAAACCCTTCCATCGTGTGAATGTGTTCCTTGAACGCTTTCGTGCTGGTGATGGGCGTTTCAACCTGGTCGTGATGAACCAGCGATGCGCCCATATCGCCGGAAAACAGCACCTTGGCCTTTTCGTCGTAGAAATGGAAATTGCCTTCGGAATGCAGAAAATGCGCGGGCAGAATCAGCATCCGCGTGTCCTTGAGCGGCAGCACCATGCCCTTGTCCGGCACCCCCACGATGCGGCCGACGCTGCGATCCTGGGTGGTGAAATGCGGCACGAACCGATCCCACAGGCTGGATACATAGAGCGTTGCGTCCGTCCCGAATAGCCATTTATTAAGGGAGGCCACGATATCGGGATCCTGATGCGAGGCCAGGATGTACTTCAGTTTCTTGTACGGAAAATAGCGCCCCATCGCCATCAGCAGGGCGTTGTAGGTCATGTTGCCAGCCGGATCGATCAGCGTGCCCTCGTCATCCGAGACGACCAGAAACTGGTTCGCCTGAACCGCATCGCTTTTGTCGTCATCCACTAGGTCGTTGAACAAAAGGCAGATGTGCTTGCCGTCGTTGTACAGTTCTATCGCCATTCCTAATAACCTATTAAAGATACGAAAATCTTCATATCGGCTGGAGGGGCGCGAACTTTAGTGAGAGCCAACGCGCAGGTTGAACAGGCGCTAGAATCGGGCTTGATTTTTGTTCGGGCGGGGGCGTAGCGCCCCGCCCTGCGCCCGTGATGACACGCCCAACACCATCCACCGACCTGATCGCTGCCATCGCCACCGCTCCCGGGCGCGGCGGGGTGGGCGTGGTGCGGGTGTCGGGGGCGGATGTTGCGCCGCTCGCCGTCGCGATGCTTGGGCGTGTGCCGGCGCCGCGCCACGCGACCTTTACGCGCTTCCTCGATGCAGGCGGCACGACGCTCGACGAAGGCATCGCGCTGATGTTTGCTGCGCCGCACTCGTTCACCGGTGAAAACGTGCTGGAGCTGCAAGGCCACGGCGGGCCGGTGGTGCTGAATCTGATTCTGCAGCGCTGCATCGAGCTGGGTGCGCGGCTGGCCGCGCCGGGCGAATTTTCGCGGCGCGCGTTTCTCAACGGCAAGCTCGATCTGGCGCAGGCGGAGGCGGTGGCGGATTTGATCGATGCGGCGTCCGTCGAGGCGGCGCGTTCGGCGGTGCGCTCCCTGTCCGGCGCATTTTCGGCGCGGGTGAACGAACTGCTGGAAGGCCTGACGCGGCTGCGCATGCTGGTGGAAGCGACGCTGGATTTTCCCGAAGAAGAAATCGACTTTCTGCGCGATGCGGATGCGTTCGGGCGGCTCGACCGCATCGAGGCGGCGCTGGCGGGGGTGCGCGCGCAGGCGCGGCAAGGCGCGTTGCTGCGCGAGGGGCTGACGGTGGTGTTGATCGGCCAGCCGAACGTGGGCAAGTCGAGTTTGCTGAATCAGCTGGCCGGGTTCGAGGCGGCGATTGTGACCGAGATCGCGGGGACGACGCGCGACACGGTGAAGGCGGCAATCCAGATCGAGGGCGTGCCGCTGCATATTGTGGACACGGCGGGCTTGCGCGAGACCGACGACGCGGTGGAAAAAATCGGCATCGCGCGCACTTGGGCGGCGCTGGAACACGCCGACGTGGCGCTGCTGCTGGTGGATGCGGCGCACGGCCTGGGTGAGCACGAGGCGGCGATTCTGGCGCGCCTGCCCGCAGTGGCGCGGCTGACCATCCACAACAAGATCGATGCGACGAACGAGCTGCCGCGCGTGGCGGGCGACGAGGTCTGGCTGTCGGCCAGGACCGGTGCCGGGGTGGAACTGCTGCGCGAAAAACTGCTGGCGGCGGCGGGATGGCAGGCGGCGGGTGAAGGCGCATTCATGGCGCGCGCGCGGCATCTCGATGCCTTGTCGCGCGCGGCGACGCACGTGGCGGCGGCGCGCGAAGCCGTCGGCCAGCTGGAGCTGTTCGCCGAAGAATTGCGGCTGGCGCAATTGGCGCTGGCGGAGATTACCGGCGAATTCACCGCGGACGATTTGCTCGGCGAGATTTTCAGCCAGTTTTGCATCGGCAAATGAGCGTGGCACCGACGGACACTTCCTTGCTGACCTGGCGCGAAATATTCCGGCAAATCACCGCCCATCGCGGGCGCCTGTTGCAGGCCAATCTGATCGCGTTGCTGGCAGTGATGGCGGCGGTGCCGGTGCCGCTGTTGCTGCCGCTGATGGTGGACGAGGTGCTGCTCAAGCATCCCGGCAAGTTTGTCGCGGCCATCGCCGCGCACACGCCGCCCGGCTGGCATGGACCGGTGCTGTTCATCGGCACGGCGCTGCTGCTGACGGTGACGCTGCGGCTCACCTACATCGCGCTCAATGTGGCGCAGGCACGCACCTTTTCGCTGCTGGCGAAGGAGGTGGTGTTCGGGATCCGGGTGCGCATGCTGGATCGGCTGTCGCGCATTGCGCTGTCGGAATTCGAGACGGTGGGTTCGGGGCGGGTGACGTCGCATTTCGTCACCGATCTCAATGCCATCGACACGTTTCTCGGCGCGTCGATTTCCGGCTTGATCGTCTCGGTGCTGACGCTGGTCGGCGTGGCGGCGGTGCTGTTCTGGATGCACTGGCCGCTGGCCTTGTTCATCCTGTTGCTGAACCCGGTGGTGATCCTGTTTTCGACCCGGCTGGGCAAGCGGGTGAAGGATCTGAAAAAACACGAGAACCGCGCGTTCGAGGTGTTTCAGGATGCGCTGGCCGAAACGCTGGATGCGCTGACGCAAATCCGCGCGATGAACCGCGAGCAGCATTATCTGGCACGGGTGAAAGAGAGCGCCGCCGACATCCGCCGGCACGCCGCCGCGTTCGCCTGGAAGTCGGACGCGATGAGCCGGATTTCCTTCTTTGTGTTCCTCGCCGGCTTCGATGCCTTCCGCGCGCTGGCGATGGGGATGGTGGTGTTTTCCGACCTGTCCATCGGCGAGATGCTCGCGGTGTTCGGCTACCTGTGGTTCATGATGACGCCGGTGCAGGATCTGGTGAACCTGCAATACGCCGGCTATGCCGCCCACGCGGCGCTGGGGCGGATCAACGCGCTGCTGGGAATGCACGACGAGCCGCGTCATGTGGCTACGATGAATCCGTTCGCCGGCAAGCATACGGTTGGCGTCGCACTCGACCACGTCAGCTTTGCCTACGCTGACGGCGAGACGGTGCTCGACGATGTGAGCCTGGCCATCGCGCCGGGTGAAAAGGTGGCGCTGGTGGGCGCGTCGGGCGGCGGCAAGTCGACGCTGGTGCAGGCGCTGCTGGGCTTGTATCCGGTGAAGGCCGGGCAGATCTTCTACGGCGAGGCGCCGGTGACCGACATCGGCTGGGAGGCCGTGCGCGAGCATGTGGGCGTGGTGCTGCAGCATCCGGTGCTGTTCAACGATAGCGTGCGCGCGAATCTCACTCTGGGCCGCGAGGTCGCTGACGCTGCGCTGTGGCAGGCGCTGGACATCGCCCAGTTGCATGACATCATCGTCGCGCTGCCGCATGGGCTGGACACGGTGGTGGGGCGGCAGGGGGTGCGGCTGTCGGGCGGGCAGCGGCAGCGGCTGGCGATTGCGCGGATGATCGTCGCCAACCCCAAAATCGTCATTCTCGACGAGGCCACCTCGGCGCTCGACACCGACACCGAACGCCATCTGCATCAGGCGATGCACGCCTTTCTCGCCGGGCGCACCACGCTCATCATCGCGCACCGCCTTTCCGCCGTGCGCGAGGCCGACCGCATCCTGGTGTTTGAAAATGGCCAGGTGGTGGAGTCCGGCGGCCACGACGAGCTGATCGAGCGCGGTGGCCTGTACCGCAAGCTGTATCAGCCGGCATGAGTCGTCGCCACACAGGCGAGCGAAGCTGCTAGAGTTCAATTTATTACTGTCCATTTGAAAGGAAACACCATGAAGCGCACGCTCCTGACCGCATCGGCAATGTTGCTTGCCTTGACCCTGAGTGGCTGTGGCGGCGACGAGACGATAGTCAAAAACGTTTCCCAGCAGTCCACGGGACAGCAGTTGCTCAGCCTGAAGGAGGCGCTGGACAAGGGCATCATCACGCAGCAGCAGTACGAAGAGCAGAAGGCAGTCATCCTAAAAAACAGCAAGTAAATTGCCGCCGCCGATGCGTTCCGCCTTCCCATGAACGGGATGCAGCCGGCGGCATGTTTCAAGCATCGCTACAGAATCAGGGTTTTCTGATATACTTCACAAAGTTGTGCATACAGCAGTGGGCAGGTCAGGCTTTAGCCGCCGTGCCTCGGGACTGTTCTCACAGCCCCATCGTCTTCGACCTCTCTTTTGTGCCGCCGGTTATTTTTCACAGCCGGCAGTGACAAGTCTTGTGGTTGGCGCCGATGTGATCGACGCGACCCGTGGGCGTTCCAAACGCCGCTTATATTCCGGTTCGTATATTTGACCTGCCTGGTTTCGGGCGGGTCTGGATAGCGCGTTTGTGCGCTCATTTAAAGGTTAGTCATGCAATTTTCCGAACTGGGACTTGATCCCCTGATCCTCAATGCCGTGACCGCTTCCGGTTACGAAACCGCGACGCCGGTGCAGCAGCAGGCCATCCCTGCTGCGATCACCGGACGCGATCTGCTGGTGTCGTCGCACACCGGCAGCGGCAAGACCGCCGCCTTCCTGTTGCCGTCGCTGCAGCGCTTGCAAGCCGAGCCGACGATCAAGAGCATGGGCCCGCGCGTGCTGGTGCTCACCCCGACGCGCGAACTCGCACTGCAGGTTGAAAAAGCCGCGATGACCTACGGTCAGGCGCTGCGCCGCTTCCGTACCGCGTGTCTGGTGGGCGGTGCGCCGTATGGCCTGCAGCTCAAGCGCCTCGCGCAGCCGGTGGATATCGTCGTCGCCACCCCGGGTCGTCTGATCGACCATCTGGAGCGCGGCAAGATCGACTTTTCGCGCATTGAAGTGCTGGTGCTGGACGAAGCCGACCGCATGCTGGACATGGGTTTTGTCGACGACATTCAGGCGATCGCCAAGCGTTGCCCGACCAAGCGCCAGACGCTGCTGTTCTCGGCCACGCTCGACGGCGTCGTCGGCAATCTGGCGCGCGAACTGACCCAGGATGCGCTGCGCATCGAGATCGAGGCGGTGCCCCACGCAGAGGCCAAGATCGAACAGCGCCTGCTCTACGCCGACAACATGGACCACAAGGCCCGCCTGCTCGATGCGCTGCTGCGTGACGTCGACATGTTGCAGGCGATCGTGTTCGCCTCGACCAAGAAGAGCACCGAAGAAATTTCCGATCTGCTGTCCGATAGCGGCTTTGCTTCCGACGCGCTGCACGGCGACATGCAGCAGGGTCAGCGTAACCGCGCGCTGCAACGCCTGCGCGAAGGCCGCACCAAGGTGCTGGTCGCCACTGACGTTGCCGCACGCGGCATCGACGTGGCGGGCATCAGCCACGTCATCAACTTTGACCTGCCGCGTCAGGCCGAGGACTACGTCCACCGCATCGGCCGCACCGGCCGCGCCGGCCGTACCGGCATCGCGGTGAGCTTTGCCGGCATGCGCGAAGGCGGGCTGGTGAAGAACATCGAGCGTTACACCGGCAACCGGATTGACGTTCACACCCTGCCGGGGCTGGAGCCGACGCAGAAACCGCAGGCAGGTCGTCCGGCTTCCGGCAACGGTCGCCCGCGCAGCGGCAACGGTGGCAATCGCAGCACCGGCGGCTTTGGCGAAAAGCGCACCTGGGGTGGCGGTGAGCGCAAGTTCGACGGCGCACCGCGTGCCTATGGCGACCGCGCACCGCGTGGCGACAGTGCCGACAACCGTGATCGCGGCTTCCGTACCGAGCGTCCGCAGGGTGATCGTCCGGTGCGTGACGGCGCCCCGCGCGGCAACCGTTTCGAAGGTGCCGCGCGTGATCATGCGCCGCGCAGCTATGGCGACCATGCCCCGCGTGCCTATGCTGACCGCCCGCCGCGTGAAGGCAACCGCCTGGAAGCTGAGCGCGCACCCAAGCCTGATGTCGATGGCAACAGCGTCGAATACTGGAAGAAGCGCGAGCAGGAAGCCAAGGCGCGCGCCCAGCGTCCGCACGGTGATCGTCCGGCACGCGCCGGCCAGCCCGCTCGCGCCGGTCAACCCGCGCGTAGCGGCGCCGGAGCAGGCGAGCCACGCCGCAGCTACGGTAACGACAATCGCGGTGCTGGCGCAGGCGGCAACGCGCGCGTCGGTGTGCGTGGGCGCTTCAAGGATTAAGCTGCCAGCTTGATCGGGGCGTGAAAAATGGGGGTTCCGCGAGGAACCCCTTTTTATTTGCCGCGGGTGGCTTGATGAAGGCGCGGTGGTTTACTGCAAGCGCACGCTCGCTGCCATCGTCTGGTAAACGAACACCTGTGGCGGCGGCAGCACGACTTTATTCGGTCGCTTGTCCTGGTTGTGCATGAGCGCCGGATTGACCGCGCTCATGGCCGCAAGCGCGGGCGTTGCCAGTACACTTGCCGCTATCAGGATCATCGCGAATAGCGTTCGCATGAGGCAACACTCCGAAATGGGACGTCACCCGATGGGAAAGCCGAAAACCAGCCGACTTGATCTCAAAGCGGCGCCGGAACCCAACGTGGCCTGGCGCTGGGTGAGCGAGCGTGGCGTACGGCTGGAGACGGGCGACGCGACGCTGGCCTGCTATGCAATGCTTGGTTCGCTGAACTTATCGGAAATTGAAGACATGATACCGGCAGATGGCAGCTTATTGCTGATTCTGCGCCGGGGGGAACCGGTCTCAGCGGGCCTGCGGCATGCATTGGCCATATCGTCGGCGAACGTGGAGGCTACAGCTGGCAAATTGCACGAAATCACCGTTGAATACGGCGGCGCGGCGGGACCGGATCTGTCCGTACTGGCGGAACAGGCGGGCATGGACGCCGCGACTTATATATGCAGCCATTCAGCCGTGGAATACACCGTCGCCTTTTTGGGGTTCCAGCCGGGGTTCCCCTATTTGCGCGGCCTGCCGCCTGCGCTGCACGCACCGCGCCGGGCGTCGCCGCGGGTGCGCGTGCCTAAAGGGAGCGTGGCCATCGGCGGCGCTTACACGGGGATTTACCCGGCCAGCGGACCCGGTGGCTGGCATCTCATTGGCCGCACTGCCGCCGACTTGTTCGACCCGCAGCGCGAGGCGCCGGCTCTGTTGATGCCGGGCGACCGTGTGCGTTTCGTTGCGGCATGATCGAAGTCCTGCGCGCCGGCCGGTGTGACCTGGTGATGGATCAGGGACGTCCAGGCCGGGGCGCGCTTGGCGTGCCCG
>JBAVFD010000191.1:0-11955 GCA_049588075.1 Thiobacillus sp. | reverse complement strand
ATGCCGGCCGGCTCGCCCGGCATGGAAGCGGGCAGCCGCAAGGATCCCTACAAAGTTTTTCTCGTGAACCGGGACGGGTCCATCCGGACTTACGCCCAATATTGAAAGGACTGCATATGAAACCTATCCTGAACAGCCTGATCCTTGGATTGAGCTTGACCATCGGATCGCCCGTCTGGGCCGATACCCCGCCCGCGAGCCACGACGGAACCGCAGAGCACGCCGCCATGCTCACCCAAGGCGCGGTGAAGAAGGTGGACAAAGCCGCCGGCAAGATGACCATCAAGCACGGCCCGCTGGAGAATCTGGGTATGCCCGGCATGACCATGGTGTTTCGCGTCCAGGACGCCAGTTGGCTCGACAAGGTAAAGCCCGGCGACAACATCCGTTTCCATGCCGACATGGTGAATGGCGCACTCACCGTGACCGAGCTCGAAGTCGCCAATCCCTAATTCTCATTTTTTCCACGTAAAGGAGTTAACCATGAATCGCCACGCACTATTTGCCACCCTGATGCTTTCCGTCTTGGCCATGCAGCCCGTTTTCGCGGACGACGCGCACCACCCCGATCAAAAAGCCGGCGCAGCAGCGCCCGCCGCCGATCAGACGATCCAGAAGATGCAGGCCAATACCAAACGAATGCAAAGCCAGCTGGAGCAGATGGCCAAGTCCAAAGACCCGGCTCAGCGCCAGAAACTGCTGCAGGAGCATATGCAGACCATGCAGGAAAACATGATGGCGGGGAAAACCATGATGGGCGGCATGATGGACTGTCCGATGATGAAGGACGGAATGATGGGCGGCGGCATGGGCATGATGGGGGGCAAGGGCGGCATGGGCGCGTCGGGCGGCGACGACATGATGGCCAAGCGCATGGAGATGATGGAGAAGCGCATCGACATGATGCAGATGATGATCCAAACGAATATGGGCAAGCCCCAGGGCGGCCCTGAGAATCCGGCCAAGTGATGGCCGTCGCGACGGCAATCGCCTTCGCATTTACTTAACTTAAGGAAAGGAGCAAGTCATGAAAACCGCTATTGCATTCACTACCTTGGCCCTGCTGGTTGCCCCGGCCTGGGCTTCCGATCAAAACAGCAACCCCGACCTGAAACCGGGCATTACCAACGTGCATGGCAGTCATTTCCCTCATGTGTCCGGAGACAGCCATGAGCCGGAAAGAGGAAGTGGCGACAACTACGGCTCGGTTTTGCTTGATGATCAACCAACCGGGCATGTGCCCCATAAGCGGGGGGATGATAGCCACAGGACCGATGAGGTGTGGCCTACTCAATGAAACTCGAGGCCAACATTTGGAGCCGACGACGGGGTCGCTGACGGCTTGGTATCTACGCCTGCTCCATGCACCCGGCGATCCAGGAGCACTGACCGATCGGTGGGCAAGGCGTTACGGTGCACGTGAAATAGTCGCGAGTGCATCTCAACCCGGCCGAAGGAGGATGACAATGAAACCTGTCCTAAATGTACTGCTGACACTGACCATGGTCGCGGCGACCGCCGCCTTGGCCGGACAACAGACCATGCCACCAAGCTTCTCCGAGCAGAATGAGCCAGAGACGGTGTTGCGCGCTTATCCCCTAGGCGTCACCACCAAACAAGCCGCCTTCAGCCACCACGGTAAAGCCCTCCGTACCTTGATCCTGCCCAATGGAAAGGAAGGTTGGGTATATGAGGTGGGTGGCAAGCAAGCCCAAACCTACCAGCATCCCACAAGGGAAAAGCATACCGTTTACGAAGCCGGGCCGGGTAACGGTGTGCGCACCTATACCCTCGTGTTCGACGACAAGGGGGTGGTCATCGACGTGCTTTACAACGAGAAAGGGCGACACGACGGCCTCACAGCCCTGCAGGTGCAGCGCAAGGTTCGCGGCGAGGGCACTCGCAAGGACGAGGGCCTCGGCGTGAAATGACAAAGGCCATGACGCAGAGGCAGACGGTAGGGGCTGAACAATTTATGCAACCAATATTATTTAAGGAGGTGTGTCATGGCTGGCTTCTGGAAAGTGCATGCGTTCTCGCTGGCGACAACGCTGGGCGTGACGTACATCCTCTGCGCCATTTTCGATGCGCTGTTTCCGCCCTTCGGGCTGCTCGTTGTGCTTGCGCCGGTCAGCCCGTGGCCGATCTCCGGCAGCCCCATCGCTTTCCTGGCGGGGTTCGTGCTGTTCACCGCCACCGGTTTTGTGCTCGGCGCGCTCTATGGAATCGCGTGGGGGTTCTGGAGCAAAAAACTGCAGTGAGAAGCGTCACGGAGATGGATACCCTGAAGAGGATAGACGGCTTGCCACCTTGGCGCGTCGCGCTTTTCGTGATGTGCACTTCGACTACGACATGGAGGTGGAAAAATGTGGCATGACGGCATGAGCGGTTGGGGCTGGGGCATGGGGTTCGGCTGGATGGGCATTCTGTTCTGGATCGTACTCATCCTCGCGCTCGCTGCGCTGATCAAGTACCTGTTCGGCAAGTCCGGCGATTGATGAAGCGGCACCGAATAACGATCGATAGCTTGTCTGCCATTACGCTCGCCGCATCGATAGCCATCGCGGCACCCATGGTCTACATACACTCGAAAGTGGCAATCATGGAATCGACGATGACAGGCAAGTCGCATAAGTGATGTTCTTACCCATATTGCATATTAGGAGACCAAAACATGAACGTCAGGATCATTGCTACACGCGGTTGCAGTCACTGCCACAATCTTGAACGTGAGCTCAAAGACTTGGCTATCGTCTACGAAGTGTTGTTCGTAGAGGACCATCCGGAGATCGTGCAGCGATATAGCATCCGGCACTCACCCAACCTGGTTGTAGATGACGAAGTGGTGTTCCGCCGCCAGCCAACTGAAGGTGAGCTGCGGGCGCTCTTCACGAGTGGCTGAGGTCGCGTGGCGCTCGCAGTGTTCGGTTGGATAAGTCTGCCTGTCCTAGATCGGGGCCATCTTCGCCATTGCCGCCCTGATCAACTGAGTAGGCCAAGCAAGGCGTCGGCGAAGTGGTTGGTGGAGGCCCTAAAAGTTCGATGGTTGGGCTTTCTGGGCTCCATTAAGGTGTGTCTCCCGCTGGGAGCGTATGGTTGGTCATTTTCTAAAACTGAAAGGAAGAATCATGAAACAGCATGTCACTTTATCCGCGTTGTTGACCTCCCTGGTCGTGGCCGGTGTTTTCTCGCTGGCACTTCCGGCCAACGCCCAAATGGGGCCGGGCATGATGGATTCTGAAAAACGCGGGCAGTGTCCCGGAGCGCAGCAAATGTCCACCACGGAGCGTGACATGGCCGATCAGATGATGGGCATGTCCGGGGAAATGTCCAAGGGCACCATGAGCGCGGCGCAGCAAAAGCAGATGAGCGAGCGCATGCGCAAGATGGCGACCATGATGAACGATATGTCGGGGATGATGGGCAAGGGCATGATGATGGACGCCGATACCCAGAAGCGCATGGATCAGATGCGCAAGCAGATGGACGAGATGATGCCCGGCGACGCACCCAAGAAGAAGTGATCGGAGGGGGGCCGGCGGAGCGATTCCCGCCGGGTTTCCTCTGCTGGATAAAGAGCCGAGCGTGATGACGATAACCCAGTCACATCTGTGGCCGCGCCATCCACGCCGCGCTTCCCCCTGACTTTCCGCCGTACCTTGCCCGTGCACACGGCGAAGCTGAAAGAAATGGCACAGGCATCGATCCATCACAAAAGGAGTACACCATGTTACGCAAACTGTTGATCGCATTCTTCGCGCTGACGACTTCGCTGCCTGCCCTTGCTGCAAAGGATCAGGAAACCATCAAGATCAAGGACGGCACCACCCTGATCATCCAGACCGACGGCAAGATGCGCCACGTGGACCATAGGGGACGTGTGGTGTTGATGAAAGAGGGCGAGGTCATGGAGGCCGAGGACGGCGCCCTCTACATGATGAAGAACAACGCCATCTGGAAGCAGCTCTATGAAAAGGGCACGCTGAATCCGAAGCGGTGAGGGATGAACAGGCCGGGCCTTCCCGGCCTTGTTCCCGGAACAGCGCAAGGAAAGCACCATGGTGACCGACCCGTTATGCGGCATGACGGTGGATGAGCGCGCGGAGGCGGGCAGCGTCGTGCGCGAGGAAGGCCGGTTCTGCTGCGAGGGCTGTTTCCTCAAGCAGCGGGAACAGCTGGATTTGCAGGTGGAGCGCGACCAAGCTTATCTCGCCCTGGTCGAGGCGTTGGCGGCGGCGTTGGATGCTCGCGAGCACGAGACCGGCTTGCATTCGCAGCGCGTTGCCTGCCACACCCAGGTGCTGGCGCGGCGTTTCACGCAGGATCCGCAGAGGCTGCGCCAGATTTACTGGGGCGCGTTGCTGCACGACATCGGCAAGGTCGGCACCCCGGACGCCATCTTGCTCAAGCAAGGGCCGCTGACGGAGGATGAGTGGCTGGTCATGCGCACGCACCCCGAGATCGGACACCGCATCCTCGCGAGTGTGCCGTTCATGGCCGAGGCCGCCGAAATCGTGCTTTGCCATGAGGAACGTTTCGACGGTTCGGGTTATCCGCGCGGCCTCTCGGGCGCGGCCATTCCACTCGCGGCGCGGCTGTTCGCAGTGATCGACACGCTGGATGCGATGACCTCCGATCGGCCATACCGCAAGGGATTGTCCTTCGACGCGGCGAAGGTGGAGATTATGCGCTTGGCTGGAGCGCAGTTCGATCCCCAGGCGGTGGAAGCCTTCAGCGCCGAAGAAAAGACCTTGCGCGAGATGGTGGCGATGAAGTGCGGGATGGCGCCTGGCGCGATGGTGGAAGGCTGAAACAGACGAAGGTTTGAACCAGGAGAACACCATGAAAACCGTCGGCGCCGGTTTCCCGTTGGCCCAGGACCCGCACAGAAATTTCAAGGAGATCGATGTCAGCGTACAGGGGGCAGCCTTGGATTACGCCGCCGCCGATGCCCTCGCCGATGTTCTCGCCAAGAAGGTGGCTAGGGATGTGATGCTGGTCGCCTGGTTCGACGGTAAAAACGACGTGGGGTATCCGGTCGTTCAAGAATGCACCGGCAACAAACCCACTTGGCTTGCTTACGCCGAGAGTCACGGCGGCAACCTGAGCGTGAATATCAACGGCGGCGAGTTTGTTTTCGTCTTCGCGACAGGACTGGAAAACCAAGGAGGCTGAGATGGCGACCGACCCGGTGTGTGGCATGACGGTGGACGAAAAAAGTGCGGCGGGTAGCGCCAGCCACGCCGGACAGACGTACTACTTTTGCTCTGCGCGCTGCCTCAGCCAATTCCAGGCCAATCCCGCGCAGTTCGTCGGTGCATCCAGGCCGGCCGCCAGCGCGCATGCTCATGCCCACGGCGAAACCATGGCCGCCCCCGCGCCGCCGGGAAAAGCCGGCAAGGCCATGGCCAAGGATCCCATTTGCGGCATGCTGGTGGACAAGGCTACCGCCCTGAAATCGGAGCGCGCCGGCCGCGCCTATTATTTCTGCAGCGTGGGCTGCCAGCGCACGTTCGAGTCGCCCGAGCAAGAACTCAAGTCGATGAAGACGCGCGTCATGATCGCGCTCACCGGCGTGCTGGTGCTGGCCATCCTGCGCGCCGGCGCGTTCCTCGCGCTCGCCACCGGCGCCACCATCGTCACCTGGGCGCCGATTCCGCAATTGCCCTGGTTCACCTGGGGCATGTGGCTGTTCCTGCTGGTGACGCCGGTGCAGTTCATCGGTGGCTGGAGCTTTTACAAAGGTGCGTGGAGCGCGATCCGAACCCGCAGCATCAACATGGATTTCCTCATCGCGATGGGCACCTCGGTCGCCTATTTCTACAGCGTGGCGGTGCTGTTCTTTCCCGAGGTGCTGCCGGTGAAAGTGGAAGAGCGCGCGGTGTATTTCGAAGTCTCCGCCGTCATCATCGCCTTCGTGCTGCTGGGGAAATACATGGAGGAGATCATCAAGAAGCGCTCCTCGGCGGCGGTGCGAAAACTGCTGGACCTGAAGCCTGCGACCGCCCGCGTTATCCGCGAGGGCGTCGAGATGGAGGTGCCCGCCGAGTCGGTGATGGTGGGCGAGACCCTGGTGGTGCGGCCGGGCGAGAAAATTCCCACCGACGGGCAGGTGCTGGAAGGCAACTCCTCGGTGGACGAGTCGATGCTCACCGGCGAGTCCATGCCGGTGGAAAAGGCAGCGGGCAGCGCGGTGATCGGCGGTACGCTTAATCGCACCGGCCTGTTTCGTTTCAATGCGACGCGGGTCGGGGCCGAGACGGCGCTGGCCCAGATCATCAAGATGGTGGAAGACGCGCAGGCCAGCACCGCAGCCGTGCAGCGCCTCGCCGACAAGGTGACCGCGTATTTCGTCCCGGTAGTGGTGGCGGTCGCTTTCCTGGCTTTTTTCGGCTGGTGGGCGGTCGGTAATTTTCCGCAGGGACTGCTCGCGTTCATCGCGGTGCTGATCATTGCCTGCCCATGCGCGCTGGGCATCGCCACCCCGGCGGCGCTGATGGTGGGCGTGGGCAAGGGGGCCGAAGCCGGCATCCTGATCCGTGGCGCCGAAGTGCTGGAACGCGCGGAAAAGCTGACCACCGTGGTATTCGACAAGACTGGCACGCTGACCCGGGGCGAGCCCACCGTCACCGATATCGTTACGCTCGGTGCGGCAAACGAGGAAGAAATCCTGCGCCTTGCCGCCGCGGTCGAGGCCGGCTCCGAGCATCCCCTGGGCGAGGCGATCGTACGCGCCGCGCAACAACGCGAACTCGCCTTGCCGAAGGTGGCAGGCTTCGAAGCCATTCCCGGCCACGGCATCCGTGGCCGCGTCGATGACAGAGCCGCTCTGCTCGGCAACCGCCGCCTGTTCGCGCGCGAGAACATTGATGTAACTACGGCCGAAGTCACCATGACACGGCTGGAAACCGAGGGCAAAACCGCCATGCTGGTCGGCATGAACGGCGCCCTGTCCGGCATTATCGCCGTCGCCGACACCTTGAAACCGGAGGCGCAGGAGGCAGTGTCCGCACTGCAGCAGGAAGGCATCGAGGTGATTCTTCTGACCGGCGACAATCAGCGCACCGCGCACGCCATCGCCACGCAACTTGGTATCACGCAGGTGATCGCGGAAGTGTTGCCGGGCGACAAGGCGCGCATCATTCAAGACCTGCAGCAACAAGGCAAATCGGTCGCCATGGTGGGCGATGGCGTCAACGACGCACCCGCGCTGGCGGTGGCCGACATCGGCATCGCCATCGGCTCGGGCTCCGACGTCGCCAAGGAGACCGGCGGCATCATCCTGATCAAGGACGACGTGCGCGACGTGGTCGCGTCGATCCGCCTGTCGCGCGCCACCATGCGCAAGATCAAGCAGAACCTGTTCTGGGCCTTCATCTACAACTCCATCGGCATCCCGGTGGCGGCCCTGGGATTCTTGAACCCGATCATCGCCGCAGCGGCCATGGCCTTGAGTTCGCTCTCGGTGATTGTGAATTCGGCGCTGCTGAAGCGCGCGAAACTGAAGGAGGGGCCGGCATGATGTATCGATGGTCCTGGCTCTGTCCCTGGCTCGCGGTGGCGCTGGCGGCGGCGGTGTTCATGCTGTTTGGACTCACCTGGTGGAGTGCCCTGCTTGCCGCATTCCTGCTGGTGTGTCCGGCGCTGTTGCTGTGGGGCTTGTTCATCACCCGCCCGAAATCGGACGAACCGGCGGTGCATACCCACGGTATGACCATGGACTGGGCGGCGCCGTTCTACGATGTGTATTGCCGCGCGGTGGGCCTGGGCCAAGGCTTCCGCGACCGAACGCTGCACGTGGCGGCGATTCGAACGGGCGAAAAAATTCTCGATGTGGGGTGCGGCACCGGGGTACTCACGCGCCGCGCGGGCGAGGCCGCAGGGCCGGCGGGCTTGGCCATCGGCATCGACCCTGGGCAGGACATGATTCGCATCGCGAAAGAAAACGCGCAACGGTTCGGCAGTCACGCCGCATTCAAAGTCGCCACGATCGAAAACTTGTCGTTCGAGAGCGCGCGTTTCGATGTCGTCCTGTCCAGCCTCATGCTGCATCACCTGCCGCCCGACTTGAAACGACAGGGCTTACACGAGGTGTATCGCGTGCTCAAGCCGGGCGGCCGTTTCATCGTGGCGGATTTCTACCGCCCCGCGAATCCCTTGTGGTGGCTGGTGGCCTGGCCGTTCCTGTTCATGCCCACGACCGCAGACAATTTCCACGGAACACTCCCGGACTTTTTCCGGGAAGCGGGTTTCGACCCGGTGCTAGACAAGGGCCGGCGTGCCGGAATCCTGGCGTTCTGGGCTGCCATCAAACCTGAGGAGAAAACATCATGAATCATCTCAAAGTGCTGTTGCGCATCGCCGTGGTCAGCATCGCCACTTTGCTGGCGAGCGCCGCGTTCGCGGCCGATACCGCCACGCATAAAGTCGTGCACGGGGTAGCCATTTATCTCGGCGTATTGCCAGCCGAGATGATCCTGGGGCATCCAAAACCGCACCCCGAAGCGGCAATGCACGGCGGCGTGCCGGCCGGGCAGAATCAGCAACACATCGTGGTGGCGCTGTTCGACAACGCAACGGGCAAGCGCATCAGCGGCGCGAAAGTGAGCGCGCGGGTGCATGAAATCAATTTGGCCGGCGCCCAGAAAAAACTCGAACCCATGCTGATTGCGGGCACCGTCAGCTACGGCAATTACTTCAACATGCCGGCCACCAGCAACCCCTACCGCATCCAGGTGCGGATCGAATTGCCGGGCGTGGCGGACGTGATCGAAGCGCAGTTCGACTACCAGCGTGCACGCGCCTGATTGCCACGCGAGAAAGTGACGCCATGAAACGCATTTATTCCGTCCCACGTCGGCACGCGGGCACTGTCCAGGTCAACCTGGCCGTGCTGGCTTTTTTCGCCATCGCGGCTTTTCTTCTGCTGACCGAACATCGCGCCCACCTGTTCGGCCCGCTGCTCTTCCTGCTGCTGCTTGCCTGTCTGCCGCTGCATTTTTTAATGCATCGCGGGCATGGTGGCAAGGGCGAGCACCAGCATCCCCATGACAACGAAGGAGGCAAGACATGAATGGCACTGCGCCTGCCTATGGCTTATGGCTGTTGGTACTGGTCAATTCCGCTGTATTCATCCTGTTCGCGTTCAGCTTTACCAAGCCGAAAACGGCACACGACTGGCGCTCGTTCGGTGCGTTCTCGGCGTTCATCGTTGCGCTGTTCACCGAGATGTACGGTTTTCCGCTGACTATTTATCTGCTCTCCGGCTGGTTGCAGAGCCGCTATCCGGGCGTGGATTTTTTATCGCACGATGCCGGCCATCTGCTGGAAGTCATGTTCGGCTGGCGCGCCAACCCGCACTTCGGCCCATTTCACCTGCTGAGCTTTGCTTTCATTGGCGGCGGTTTCTGGCTGCTGTCCTCGGCGTGGAGGGTGCTGTTTGCGGCACAACACAGCCACACCCTGGCGGTGACTGGACCCTATGCCTATATCCGCCATCCGCAGTACGCGGGGTTTGTGCTCATCATGCTGGGCTTTCTGGTGCAGTGGCCGACGATCCTGACACTCGCCATGTTCCCGGTGCTGGTGTTCATGTACGTGCGCCTGGCACGGCACGAGGAGCGCGAGGTGGCGGCCGAGTTCGGCGAGGCCTACGCGCGCTACGCGGCACGCGTGCCGGCGTTCTTTCCACGGCGCGGGGCTCAGGGCCGCGATGCTGTGGGCTAAGCGCTTCATTTTTTCGACGTTTTCATCTGGAGGATTCCATCATGGATCGAAGAAATTTCCTGAAAGGCGTTTCCGGCGGGCTGGTTCTCGGCGGCGCCGGCTTGGCGTGGCCGCGCATGCCCCTGGCCATGCCGGTATCGATGGGCCCGGCGGAGTTGCCGGCCGGGACCCTGGAGGCCTCTCTCCTGGAGGCCCTGCCGGGGAAGCAACCCCTCATCAAGCGCACATTCCGTCCACCCAACTATGAAACACAGGTGGCGTATTTCAACGAGCTGTATACGCCCAACGACGCTTTCTTCGTGCGCTACCACATCGTCAACATTCCCGAAGTCGCGGCAGAGTCGTGGAAGCTCAGGATCGGCGGCGAGGCATTGCAAACGCCCATGGAGCTGAGCCTGGACGATCTCAGACGTGGCTTCGAGCGGGTGGAACTGGCGGCGCTGTGCATGTGCGCCGGCAACCGGCGCGGGCTGTTCCAGCCGCACGTGCCCGGCATCGAATGGGGCAACGGTGCCATGGGCAATGCGCGCTGGGTCGGGGTGAGGCTGCGCGACGTGCTCAACAAGGCCGGCGTCAGGAAGGAAGCGGTGGAAGTGGTGTTCGACGGCGCGGATTCCGGCATCGCCGCTTACAAGACGCCCGATTTCGTGAAAAGCCTGCCGATGTGGAAGGCGCTCGACGAGAACACGCTGATCGCCTTCGAGATGAACGGTGCGCCCCTGCCGCACTGGAACGGTTTCCCGGCACGGCTGATCGTGCCGGGCTGGGCGGCGACGTACTGGGTGAAGCAGTTGATGAGCGTCGACGTGGTCGCCAAGCCGTTCGAGGGCTTCTGGATGAAGCCCGCCTACCGCATCCCGCTCGGCAAGTTTCCCAACGTGGACCGCTTCATCACGCAGGAAACGGCGGTCAACACACCGATCACCGACATGGTGGTCAACTCGCTCATCACCAATATCGAGGAGGGCCAGCGCTTCCGGCCCGGCCAGTCGGTGGACGTGAAAGGCGTGGCGTGGGACGGCGGCTATGGCATCCGCACGGTAGAAGTTTCCCTCGACGAAGGGCAGTCCTGGCGGCCGGCGACCCTGGGCCAGGACGTCGGCCGTTTCTCGTGGCGACTATGGTCGTATCGCTTCAAGCCGGCGCGACGCGGCAAGCTGACGGTGATGGCCAAGGCATCCAACCGCATCGGGCAGACCCAGACCGCCGAGCTGATCCTCAACCCCGCGGGCTACCACCACAACCTGATCCAGAAAGCGACCATCCAGGTGATGTAACGCAAAGGAGACGATCATGAAAAAACGACTCGTATGGCTTGGCCTGTTGCTGCCCGCGGCGGCGTTTGCTGCCGGCGAGGAGCAGATACGATTGAAGGACGGTTTGGGCAAGGATCTGGTGGAGGCCAATTGCGCGACGTGCCATAGCCTCGACTACATCCAGATGAATTCGCCGTTTCTGGGCAGGAAGGGGTGGGAGGCCACCCTGAGCAAAATGGTGAACGCGATGGGGGCGCCCGTCCCGAAAGAAGATGTGCCGAAGATCGTGGATTATCTCGACCGGTATTACGGGAAATAGGCGCGCGGCTCAATGCGGCGGAGTCCATGAACCATGACGCAAGCGAGGACGGTGCTTATGAGCGATAACGCGCCTTCGGTGCGGCCCCATGCGCTGTGCCTCAAGCGCATGGGCATCGACACCTATCAGGAACCGGTGATCTATATGCGCAGCGATTGTCACGTGTGCCGCGCAGAGGGCTTCGAGGCGCAGTCGCGCGTGCAGGTGACGCACAACGGCCATGCCATCATCGCCACGCTGAATGTCGTCACCGGCGAACTTCTGGCGCCGGACGAGGCGGGGCTCTCGGAGGCGGCGTGGCGGCTCCTCGGTGCGCGCGCAGGCGATGCGGTGGCCCTGTCCCATCCGCCGGTGCTGGACTCGCTGAGCCGGGTGCGCGCCAAGGTGTACGGCAAGCGGCTCGGCGACGCAGACATGCGCGCGATCGTGCGCGACGTCGCCGCGGGACGCTATGCGGACATTCACCTCTCGGCCTTCATCGCCGCCTGCGCCGGCGACCGGCTGGATCTCGCCGAAACGGTCGCGCTCACGCGCGCCATGATCGATGCCGGCGAGATCCTTGCCTGGGGGCACGCGCTGGTGGTGGACAAGCACTGCGTCGGCGGGCTTCCCGGCAACCGCACGACATTGATCGTGGTGCCGATCGTCGCGGCC
>JBAVFD010000190.1:0-2299 GCA_049588075.1 Thiobacillus sp. | reverse complement strand
TCCTTCACCACAAAAGCATCCCGTACGCCTGCGGCTGCCAGTTCAGCCAGCTTCGCCGCTGCCGACTGCGGGCTGGGCAAGGGCGGGAAAATCACCCAATACCGCATGTTTAGCGGCACTTCGGTGAACGACATCACGCGCTCGCCAGTCATCGCCTTGAGCTGGTCACGCGCCTGCACGAACTCATCACGATTCAAACCACGCCATTCGACGCACAAGGCCTTTGATTTTGCTTCCTTTACCGCAAGGGGGGAGGGCACGTCCCGCCCCGTTGACCCGCTTTGGCTGCGCAGACTGAGGCGGTCAACGTTTAACGGCGCGGCTTGATCCGATTCAGTCTGCGGCCAGTGCTCTCGCCCAACAAAAAATCCCGCCACCGCAAGGTTGGCCAGCAACAAGCCCCATGTCATCCATTTCATTCCGCTTCGTCCTCTTTGGCCACGCGATCGATGCCCTCCAGCACCAGGGTCGGTGCATATTCCACCGATAGCGCCAGATGCGGCAACAGCAATGCCGCGTCACCCCCCGTCAAATAGCAGTGCGGCATAACCCCGCTTCTTTCAGCCAGGCGGGCATGCTGCACCTGGATCGCGCCGCACAAAGCCGCCACAATTCCACTCTGCACCGCATCGGCGGTGGTGGATGGAAACGCCTGCCAGACACCGTCCACCTCGGCGACACGCGCCGTACCCTGGCGCAGCGACTGCTGCATCATGACCAGCCCCGGCACAATCAAACCGCCCAAAAATACCCCGTCCGCCGACAAGGCATCCACTGTCATCGCCGTCCCGACCGACACCACCAGCGTCGGCATCCGGCTGCGTTGACGCGCTGCAATCAAACCCATCCAGCGGTCCACCCCCAATTGTTGCGGGTGCGCGTAGGTGTTTTTTACATCCAGAAATTGCGCTTCAGCCACCAACCATCTGGGCGTGATGGCGGATGGCGCCAGCAGCGTGTTGATCCGGCTTTCATGCTGTTCGCGCGCCACACTGGCAATGTAGCAGTCGAAGCCCGCCACCAATTTCTGCGACAAGGCCGACAGGTCGCCGTAACCCGCGTTGCCTTGCTCGCGCCACAGCCCGTCTTCCACCACAACCCATTTCAGCCGTGTGTTGCCCGCATCCAACAGCAGCCGACGCGCACTCATCGACGCCCACCCAGACGCAGACTGATTTCACCGCCGTTGTAGGCATTCAACCCTGCATGCTGATCGCGCAACAAAAACGCGCCGGTCTCGTCCACGCCTGCCGCCACGCCCTGGACGCCCCGGGCATTCGGCAACAACAAGGCCACGTCCTTGCCTGCATAGGCATCCAGCGCCATCCACTCCGCGCGCAAGGCAGCAAATCCGTGTTGGCGGAAAGTGGTCATGACCGCGTGCAATTCCTGCAAACAATCGGCCAGCAGTTGATTGCGGCCAATCATCACGCCCATTTCAGCCAGGTCGACCACCGCCTGATCGATGGCGTCGCGTTGCGCTTCGTTCAGGCAGACATTCAATCCAATCCCCACCACGGCAAAAGCCGCCCCATCCATGTCGCCCTGAACTTCGACCAGAATGCCCGCCAGCTTGCGGTAGCCCACCAGCACGTCATTCGGCCATTTCAGGCTGGCGGGATGAAGGCTATGGCGGTTAACCGCACGCGCAACCGCCAGCCCAACCGCGAGACTCAAGCCTGCCATGGCCTGCAAGCCGCGATCGAATCGCCACAGCACTGAAAACGTCAGGCTCCCACCCAGCGCAGCATGCCAGGAGCGGCCACGTCGGCCTTTGCCCGCATGCTGGTGCTCGGCACATAGCACCGTGCCATCTGACGCGCCATTCAAGGCGGCCGAGATCAATGCGGAATTGGTCGAGTCGATACTGTCGAGTATGCGCACATCATATGCGTGAGAAGCATTGCCCAGATGAGTGTCGACCACCGCGTCATCCAGCCATTCAACCGGCTGGGGAATTCGGTAGCCGCGCCCACGAACGGCGTGAATGGTCAATCCCATGGCTTCAGCCTGGTTGAGCACATTGAACACACTGGCGCGCGAAAGCTGGAATTCAATCGCCAAAGCCTGGCCCGAGTGGAATGCGCCATCCGACAGGCGCCGCAGGATCGGGAAGAGTGCTTTATGGGGCCGGGTAGTCACCCGTTGAATTTTACATGCCTTGCACTTGCGTGCCCGCAATAAAAAACCCCCTCAGGATCTGAGGGGGTTAGTTTGCGCTCCGGGTGGAGTGCGGATAAGGAGTCTGACGATGACCTACTTTCACAGGCGAGGTGCCTACTATCATTGGCGCGGGAGC
>JBAVFD010000189.1:0-2631 GCA_049588075.1 Thiobacillus sp. | reverse complement strand
GTGCTGCTCGGCGCCGTCGGCGGCCCGCAGTACGATGCGCTCGACCGTCCGTTGCGTCCCGAGCGCGGCCTGTTGCGCATCCGCAAGGAGCTCAACCTGTTCGCCAACCTGCGTCCGGCGCTGCTGTATCCCGAACTGGCGGGCGCGTCCTCGCTGAAGCCCGAGGTGGTGTCCGGGCTCGACATCATGATCGTGCGCGAACTGACGGGTGACGTGTACTTCGGCCAGCCGCGCGGCATCGAGGTCAGGAACGGCGAGCGCGTGGGCTTCAATACCATGCTGTATTCCGAATCCGAGGTACGCCGCGTCGCGCACGTGGCGTTCGGCATCGCGATGAAGCGCGGCAAAAAGCTGTGCTCGGTCGAGAAGGCCAACGTGCTGGAATGCTCCGAGCTATGGAAAGAAGTGATGATCGAGGTGTCGAAGGACTACCCCGAGGTCGCGCTCTCCCACATGTACGTCGACAACGCCGCGATGCAGCTGATCCGCGCGCCCAAGCAGTTCGACACCATTGTCACCGGCAACATCTTCGGCGATATCCTGTCGGACGCCGCATCGATGCTGTCGGGTTCGATCGGCATGCTGCCGTCGGCCTCGCTGGACGAGCACAACAAGGGCATGTACGAGCCGATCCACGGCTCCGCGCCCGACATCGCCGGGAAGAATCTGGCGAACCCGCTGGCGACCATCCTGTCGGTGGCGATGATGTATCGCTACACCTTCGCCGACCTGGCGACCGCCGACCGCATCGAGAACGCGGTGAAGAAGGTGGTCGCGCAGGGCTTGCGCACCGGCGATATCTGGACCGAGGGCACGCAGAAAGTGTCGTGCAGCGAGATGGGTGACGCCGTGGTGAAAGCGCTGTGATTTTTCCTCCACGAGTGCCCTTGATGGGATGCGTGGACAAGACTTTTCGGAGACAAAAATGATGAAGGCAGGACTGATCGGCTGGCGCGGGATGGTGGGTTCCGTGCTGATGGGACGGATGAAGGAAGAGCGCGATTTCGACCACATCGATCCGGTGTTCTTTACCACCTCGAACGTCGGCGGCAAGGGGCCCGACATCGGCCGCGAGGTGCCGCCGCTGAAGGATGCCAACAGCATCGACGACCTGAAGCTGTGCGACACCATCATCACCTGCCAGGGTGGCGACTACACCAAGGAAATCTATCCGAAGCTGCGCGCCGCCGGCTGGAACGGCTACTGGATCGACGCCGCCTCGACGCTGAGGATGAAGGACGAGGCCATCATCATCCTCGATCCGGTCAACAAGAACGTCATCACCGACGGCATCGCCAACGGCGTGAAGACCTACGTCGGCGGCAACTGCACGGTGTCGCTGATGCTGATGGCGATGGGCGGGCTGTTCGACGCCGGCCTGGTCGAATGGGTGTCGCCGATGACCTACCAGGCGGCATCGGGCGCCGGCGCGCGCAACATGCGCGAGCTGATCGCGCAGATGGGCGCGGTGCATACGGAAGTGATGGACCTGATCGCCGACCCGGCCTCGGCGATTCTCGAAATCGACCGCAAGGTGGCCGACTTCATCCGCTCCGATCGCTATCCGACCGATGCCTGGCCGGTGCCGCTGGCTGGCAACCTGATTCCGTGGATCGACGTGGCGCTCGAGTCCGGCCAGTCGAAGGAGGAATGGAAGGCGCAGGTCGAGGCCAACAAGATCATGCGCCGCAGCGCCAACCCGATCCCGATCGACGGCCTGTGCGTGCGCGTCGGCGCGATGCGCTGCCATTCGCAGGCGCTCACCATCAAGCTGACCAAGGACGTGCCGCTGGCCGACATCCACAGTCTGATTGCCGCGCACAACCAGTGGGTGAAGGTGGTGCCGAACGACCGCGAAATCACCATGCGTGAACTCACCCCGGCGGCGGTGACCGGCACGCTGACCGTGCCGATCGGCCGCATGCGCAAGCTCAACATGGGCCCGCAGTACCTGACGGCGTTCACCGTGGGTGACCAGCTGCTGTGGGGCGCGGCCGAGCCGTTGCGCCGCATGCTGCGGATCCTGCTGGAAGCCTGATGCGGCTGAGTTTGATGGCGCCAGGCTAGAGTTGGTGCGGTTTGTGCACTAAAGATTGCGCGTGGTGAGCCGTCAATAGTGACGTTAAGGATTCAACAGCCCCGCCGCGCGGGGTGAAAAGGGAGATATAGGGATGAAATTGAAGCGCTTCACTACCCAACTGGTGGCTGCCGGCCTGATCGCTGTGCCGCTGATGGCGAACGCCGCCGGCTTGGGCAAGCTGTCGGTCACGTCGGCGCTGGGTCAGCCGCTCGCAGCCGAGATCGAGTTGTTTGCAGCGGACAAGGCCGAGCTCGACAGCCTGACAGCCAGCCTGGCTTCCGAGCAGGCTTTTCGCGATGCGCACGTCGAATTTTCCCCGGTGTTGTCCTCTCTGCGCTTTGCGGTCGAGAAAAAGCCCAACGGCAAGTCCGTGCTGAAGGTGACTTCCGGTCGCCCGGTCAACGATCCTTTCGTCGACATGCTGGTTGAACTGAGCTGGTCGTCGGGTCGCTTGGTGCGCGAATACACCATGTTGCTCGATCCGCCCGGCGTGGCCGCGCAGCAAGCCGTGGCGCCTGCAGCCCCGGTAACGCAGGCGCCCGTTGCCAGGC
>JBAVFD010000188.1:0-13397 GCA_049588075.1 Thiobacillus sp. | reverse complement strand
CGCCAGTGCGAGGCGCAGACGCGCTTCGTGCAGACGCGGGCCGAACTGGCCGCGCAATCCGTCCATGACCTGGCATGTCGCGCCGGATTGCGCGTTCAGCCGGGTGCGCTCGGCTTCCAGCCAGGCCCGCGCGGCCTGCGGATGGGTGCGCAACTCGTCCGGCACCGGCAGTTCACGCCAGCCGGCCTGGGCCAGCAGGCCCTGGACTTCGTCGTGTCGGGCACGCGGACCGGCAATCACCGCGAATACCTGTTCGCCAACCTGATCGAAGCGCGAAACCAGATAGCCGGTCATCGCCAGCGCCTCGGTCACCCGCTTGAGCCCGGTTGCCGGCAGGCTGCCGATGTGAACGGCCAGCAGGCTGTCGGCTCGCAGCAGGCGTGCGAGGTCGACATTCAGCCGTTCCAGTTTGGCGAGCGTCTCTTCCAGCGCGTCGAGATGGCTCCGCGCATCTTCAATCCGCGCTTCGCTTTCGTGACACGACAGACAGGCAATCCAGACCTCCTTCAGCCAGCTGTTCAGTTCCTGCAAATCGGCGAGCGCCGGGGCTTCGGCTTCCTCTGGCAGATGCAAGGGGCCGGTGTCGCCACACTGTTCCAGCAGCTTGGACAGGCGAGCCTCGGCTTCGAGCCACGCTTCGCGATAGGCGGCCGCTGGCGATTCCGCGAGCGTGTCCAGCGTGCAGGCGGCGGGATTGAATACGCCAAACCGGGCCAGCGACAACGCAGCGTCCTGCGCTTCGGAGGCCAGCATCACGAGTTGAATCTTGAGCAGCGGTTCGGCGCGCAGCATCAGACCACCTCGGGCGTGCGCTGCAGCGCCTGCCGGATATCGGCAGCGGCCAGGCCGAGATGACGTCCGCGCAACACGGCACGCACCGCGCGCAGGTCGCGCTCGCGCAAAATCAGGTAGGCGAAGGTGCGGGCGATCGCGGGCGCGCTGGAATGCAACACCCGCAGCGCCTGTTCGGCGGCAGCGCATTCCATGCGGGCGAACACGCCGGGGATGTCCGTCGCGCCGCTCAGCCGCGCTTGCCATGCAGTGGGTAATGCGGCGAGCACCGCTTCCAGACTTTCCTGCGCGGCCAGTTGTTGCAGTTGCTTGCCAGACAGGCTGTAACGCGAACCCACCAGCAGGTAGTACACCTGCGCCGGCGGCAGCTTGTAGTTGAAGCGGTAGCGCAGCAGCCAGACCAGGTTGATGCGATCGATGAGGTTGGCCATGAGGCTGCGAAAAGGTGCGCCCACCGTTTCCTCCAGTGGCTGGGCGCGCGCAGTCAGGCCTTCGTAATAGCCACGATCGAGTGCCGCATCGAGGCTGAAGGGATCGTGGCTCTGCTCGAAGGCGCGCCGGGCATGGCGCACGATGCCGGCATACGGCCCGGCCTCCAGGCGGCGCAACAATTCGCCGACATCCTCGGCATGCGCCAGTTCCTGGTTGTCCAGGCGGCCAAATGTCCCCATCGGGATCAGTTGGGCGAGCGCGGCGGCGGGACGTTCGTCGCTCATTTTGCTGCGCAGCAGGGTCTTGACGTTGGAAATCTCGAAACGAGCGGTCCAGAAAGACAGAAAGTTGCGCGCGCTGCCCGACAGGGGCCGCAGCATCACCCGCGTCTCGTCGAGGATCTGGGCAATGATGCGTTGTTCCAGTGAGCGGGCATCCTGCTGCCGGGCGGTCTGGCTGTCATAACCCGCCGCCAGTTGCGGCAAGCCGCGCCGGGTCAGCGCATCGGCCATTGCTTCATCCGGCACCCTGACCAGCGCGTCAAACTCCTCGTCCCGCCAGAGGCGGCCGGAAAACAGGCTGACGCGGGTATTGAGATAGGCAGACATCATGGTCGGGCAACGGGATGGGTGATTCCCCTTCCCTCTTCCCCTGTCAGAGGCGGAAAATCATCGGGTCGGGTCGAGCAGCAGGGCCAGCGCAGTGTTCACCGCTTCGGATTCATGCCGGGATGCCAGGTCACGCAGGTTGCGCTGGCGTTCACCGTACTTGCGCGTCAGCTCGGCCACCGCCTGACCGGCACGCCCCTGCGCCTCGTTCAGGAAGGGGGCCCGCAACTCGATGCGGCCAGCCTCGAAGCGCGCCTCGGCATCACGCACCGCAGCCAGCGTGTCGTCGATGATGCGCTGGCGTTCCTGGCTGGCCGCATCGATCACCGCCTGCGCACGGGCTTCGGCTTCCAGCAGACGCTGCAGTTGATCGTCCACGTATTCACATTCCGAATAGCATCGCCAGGCCGCTGACCGCGATCGCGGCGCCAGCCGCCTGCATCGCGGTGCGGCCGATCAGGCTGCTGACGATGCCCACGCCATGCAGGGAAGCCGTGGCCAGCACGAAGCCCAGGGCATACAGCGCGGGCGACGTGGCCTGCGGCATGTCCAGTCCGTGGGCGTAGCCGTGGAACAGCGCGAAACCGGCGGCGACCGCCATGCTAGCCGTCACCGCCCACTGGCGCCGCGTGGCAATCAGCAGGCCCAGTACCAGCACCGAGGCCGAGATGGCGGTCTCGACATGCGGCAGCGCCAGACCCGTCCACGCCAGTCCGCCACCCAGCACCATCGCGCCGACGAAAGCCGCCGGCACCGCCCACAGCGCACGGCCGCCCTGCTGTGCCGCCCACAGGCCGATCGCGATCATGGCCAGCAGGTGATCCAGCCCCGACAAGGGATGGGTCAATCCACTGGTGAAGCCGGTGACCAGATGGTTGCCGGTATGCGCGAACGCCGGGCCGGCGAACAGGCAGAGGGCGGTCAGGACGATAGTGCGTGAATGCTTCATCGGTTTCATTGCGTGCGCTCCCTATTTCGAATAAATGCGGCCAAATCGCTTCGGCATTACTTGATCTTCACCTGCACCAGTTCCTCGCCATCCGGGTCGGTCACGTGCACGGCGCAGGCAATGCAGGGGTCGAAGGAATGGATGGTGCGCAGGATTTCGATCGGCTGTTTCGGATCGGCCATCACGTGGTTGTCCTGCAGCGCGGCCTCGTACGCGCCCGGCTGGCCATTCATGTCGCGCGGGCCGGCGTTCCAGGTGCTCGGCACCACCGCCTGATAGTTGCTGATCTTGGCATCGTCGACGACGATCCAGTGTGACAGGCCACCGCGCGGCGCTTCCATCAGGCCGACGCCCTGCATGTGCCTGGGCCAGGTCGACGGATCCCAGTACTGGTCGTTGAAGGTCCGCACATCGCCCGCCTTGATGTTGGCGATGAGCTGGTCGTACCAGCCCTGCATGGCGTCGGCCAGGATCTTCGATTCCAGCGTGCGTGCAGCGGTGCGGCCGAGCGTCGAGAACAGCGCGTCGACCGGCACGTTCAGGGTCTTCAGCGTGTAATCCACCAACTCCTTGGCCTGGGCGTTGCCGCTGGCGTACAGCATCAGCACGCGGGCGAGCGGGCCGACTTCCATAGCCTTGCCCTGCCAGCGCGGCGATTTCAGCCAGGAATATTTCTGCGCCACATCCAGATGTTCGTACGGCGGCTTCGGCCCGGTGTAGTTGAGTTCGGTCTCGCCCTTGAACGGGTGCAGCCCCTGCTTGTCGCCCTGGCTGTACTTGTACCAGGAGTGGCTGACGAATTCCTGGATCTCGTTGTCCGCATCCAGATCGATCGGGTGAATTTTGGTCAGGTCGCGGTTGAGAATGACCCCGCGCGGAATCAGGTAGGAATCGGTGTCCCAGAAACCTTTCGAGGGCAGGTCGCCGAACGACAGGAAGTTGCCGAGGCCCTCGCCGCGCCCGCCCCAGTCCTTGTAGAAACCGGCAATGGCGAGGGTGTCGGGCACATAGACCTGATCGACGAAATCGCGCATCTGCCTGATGACGTTCTGCACGATCTGCAGCCCCTCCATGTTGAGCGCGGTGGCATCCTGGCCGCCGCCGCTGGTGTGGACGGAAATGGCCGAAGGCACGCCGCCTACCACGAAGTTGGGGTGCGGATTCTTGCCGCCGAAAATGGTGTGCAGCTTGACCACGTCGCGCTGCCAGGCGAGCGCATCGAGGTAGTGCGCCACCGCCATCAGGTTGGCTTCCGGCGGCAGTTTGTAGGCAGGGTGACCCCAGTAGGCATTGGAAAAAATACCCAGCTGGCCTTGCTCGACGAAAGTCTTCACCTTCTTCTGCACATCGGCGAAGTAGCCGGGCGAAGACCTGGGATAGCTCGACAGGCTTTGCGCCAGTGCCGAGGTCGCCTTGGGGTCTGCCTTCAGCGCAGACACCACGTCGACCCAGTCGAGCGCATGCAGGTGGTAGAAGTGCATCACGTGGTCGTGCACGTATTGCGCGGCAATCATCAGGTTGCGGATCAGTTCAGCGTTGTGCGGAATGCTGTAGCTGGGGATGGCGCGATGCAGCGCATCCTCCACCGAACGCACCGAGGCGATGCCGTGCACCAGGGTGCAGACGCCGCAGATGCGCTGGGCGAAGGCCCAGGCGTCGCGCGGGTCGCGCCCGCGCAGGATGATTTCGATGCCGCGCACCATGGTGCCGGCTGAATAGGCGCTGGTGATCTTGCCGCTGGCGTCGGTTTCCGCCTCGATGCGCAGGTGGCCCTCGATGCGGGTGATGGGGTCGACGACGACGCGTTGTGCTGTGGTCATGATCGTGGATTCCTTAGCTGTTCAAAAACGCTTCGAGGATGCGGTATTGCGCCTCGGCTTCGCGGTTGTCGGTGCCGGCGCCGTCGGCGACGGTCTGGCAGGTGCGCGCCATGCGCGCCTGCATTGCGGCCTCCCAGGCCAGGCTGTCACCGGCTGCGGCAGGCTTGACGCAGGCTACCGCCGCTTTGGCGACGAAGTGCCCGGCCTGGGCGCTCCAGTCGGTCTCCTTGCCACAGCGGGTGAAGCTTTCCACCCGTGCGCTGTTGGCGGCCTGCGAGGCCAAAGCCAGCTCTGCATCGGCAATGCCCGAACGGCCGGCAGCCTCCAGCGCGGACTTGATGCGCGCATCGCCGGACAGCGGAAACACCGGTTGCACGAAGCGGGCAGCGACCTGCCTCTGCTGCGCGGTGGAGAGCCCTGCCAGGGTGGTCTTGAAATCCTTGTCGTTGCTGATCGCCATGGCCTCAGCCTCCCTTGTGCGGAATGTGCTCGGCAATCATCTCGGTCAGACCGATCACCGGGATCTCCATCTGGTAGTGCTCCAGTCCCTCTTCCAGCACGATGCGGCAGTTGGCGCAGGCGGTCACCAGACGATCCGGCTTGACCGCATCGAGCTGGGACTTTTTCTTCTTGAAGGCTTCCAGCCGCAGTTCCTCGCCTTCCTCGATCGCCGAGGCCCCGCCGCCGCCGCCGCAGCACCAGTTCATGTAGCCGGCATCGGGCATCTCGACAAAGTTCTTCGCCACCTGGTTCATCAGATTGCGCTGCTGCTTGATGACCCCCCCGCGACGCGCCAGCTGGCAGGGGTCGTGGAAGGTCAGCTTGTCGGTCTCGAAGCCTTCGGTCTTCAACAGACCTTGTTCCTGGAATTCGCCCAGCACCTCGATGATGTGCTTGACCTCGAAGCTGAACGGCCGCCCGATCAGGTTGGCGCCTTCCCAGCGCAGCGCGGTGTAGGCGTGGCCGCATTCGGGACTGATCACGGTCTTGACCTTGAGCTTTTCCGCCCCCTCGACGATGCGCGCAACCAGCACGCGTGCCAGGTCGGAGTTGCCGATCTGCATGCCGGCGTTGGTCGCCTCGAACGCGGTCGAGCACAGCGTCCAGGTCTTGCCGGCCTGGTGCATGATCTTGGCGATGGCACCGAGGTATTCGGGGAAGTTGATGATCTCCATCGAGGACAGCATCACCATGTATTCGGCGCCTTCGGCGTCGAGTGGAATCGGCAGGCCGTAGTCCTCCTCCACATGCTTCATCTGTGCCTGAACGGCGGGCAGCTTGACCCCCATCGGGCTGCCGATGGTGACGGTGCGGTTGACCGCGCCCTTGATGCCTTCCGGCGCATGGCCGGAGGCGGACATGCCCTCGCGGAACTTGCGCACCATGTAGACGATGTCGTTGCCGACCGGACAGACGGCAGAGCAACGGCCACACAGGGTGCAGCTGTTGTAGACCAGTTCCTGCCATTGCTCGAGTTCGCCATCGGTCACGGCTTTCGACAGGCCGACCATTTTTTTCAGCCGCCCCAGCAGGGTGTATTCCTGCTCGTAGACGCGGCGCAACGGCTCCAGCTTGTGGATCGGGGTGTACTTGGGATCGCCGGTTTCCGTATAGAACAGGCAGGCTTCGGCGCACAGGCCGCAATGCACGCAGCTGTTGAAATAACTGGCGATGGGCGCGTCGATGACTTCCTTGAGGACGCGGATGCCTTTTTCGAGTGTCGCGCTCATACCGGTACTCCTTTATGCCCATTGACCCGGCCGTTGTACCAGCGCGAGCCGAACAGCGTGAAGACATGGAACAGCTTGGTGAAGGGCAGCACCACCAGCAGGATTTCCACGGTGAGAATGTGCAACGCCAGCATGGTGGTGTAAGGCAGCACCATATGCTGGAAAGCCATCCAGCCGGTCAGCACCGGCAGAAAGGTCACCGCCCAGGTGAACCAGTCCTCGAAGGTACTGAGAAAGCGTTTGACCGGCTTGTTGATGCGATCGGCCAGCACCCCCACCATCGCCGCCATCGTCACCACCGCCGCCAGACCCACGAACTGCGACGGCAGCCCGGGCCACGACAGGCCGGTGAGACTCTTGATCAGCAGAATGTGCGGCGCGAACCCGAACACGACGATCGCCAGCCCGATGTGAAAAATGTAGCCGCCGATATAACTCACCGGCGAGCGCTTCAACATGCCGGGGGGCGGCAGCGAACGGCGGAACACGGTATGCAGGCCGGATGCGCCGGAGGCATGTCGCGGCGCCGACAGATCCGGCTTGCGGCCGAGCGAGTAAATCTCGAACAGGCGCCACACCACCCCCAGCAGGAAAATGCCCACGGCGATGTCCAGCCCCGGTCCGCGCACCCAGGTCAGAAATTGCAGATCATTCATCATCATTTCTCCAGGTCAGCCAGGGTGGTGGTTTCGTGCGCCGCCTTGGCCGCGCCTTTCTTGGCGCGGTTGGCGAAGCTGACCGCCACGCCAGCGGCCGCACCTGCCACCGCTGCAGCGGCCGCGATCTTGAGCGGATCGGCCGGCATCGACAGCGCCTTGTAGAAGCCGCCGGCATCCCAGAAATCGGGTTCGGAACAGCCCAGGCATCCGTGCCCGGACTCCACCGGCCACGACGTGCCGCCGTTCCATTTGGTCGTGGCGCAGGCGTTGTGGGTGACCGGCCCCTTGCACCCCAGTTCGAACAGGCACCAGCCGTTGCGCGCGCCTTCGTCGTCGAAGGTCTTGGCGAACTTGCCCTGGTCGTAGAACGGGCGGCGGTAGCAGCGGTCGTGGATGGTCTCGCCGTAGAAGGCCTTGGGCCGTCCCTTGTCGTCCAGTTCCGGCAGCTTGCCGAAGGTGAGGAAATGCGCCAGCACGCCGGTCATCACCACCGGAATCGGCGGGCAACCGGGAATGTTGACGATGGGCTTGTCCTTGATGATGTCGGACACCGAGACTGCGCCGGTCGGATTCGGGTTGGCTTTCGGGATGCCGCCGAAGGACGCGCAGGAACCCATGGCGACGATGGCGGCGGCGCCCTGGGCAGCTTCTTTCAGGAGATCCACGTTGGAGCGTCCGCCAATGCAGGAGTAGGCACCGTCAAGTGCCAGCGGAATCGAGCCGTCGACGATCAGCAGATACTTGCCTTGATTCTCCTTCATCGCGGCGTGCCGGGCTTCCTCGGCCTGAAATCCTGCCGCGGCCATCAGCGTTTCCTGATAGTCCAGCGAAATCATGTCGAAGATCATGCCTTCGATGGTGGGCGAGTGCGAACGCGTGATCGACTCGGTGCAGCCGGTGCATTCCTGGAACGGCAGCCAGATCACCGAAGGCCGTCTGGAAGCGGCCATCGCCTCCGCCATGGCTCGCCCGGCGGTGGGCGGCAGGGCCATCATCGAGGCCAGGGTGGCACAGTACTTGAGGAAGGTGCGGCGGCTGACGCCTTGCCGCACGAGCGTATCGATCAACGGACCCTGCATGATGTTTGTCTCCTGACTTGGAACACTACAGCCTTTAAAACATCCCGGCGCTCAAGTTCACCTTAAAGGTCGGATATCAAAAATTCAAGATTTTCTCGTCCGATTTCTACATCCTGGGGGTGAGCCTTCACCAGTTCAGGCACGAAGGCCACCTCGATGAACTGCGAAGTCTCCGCCCCCTGTTCGTTGTGATGGGTCACCCACCAGACGCCGGGACAGGCCGTCTCGTTCAGCGTGGACTCGCCGCTGGCCTGCAGGGTGACGGCAATCTCGCCCTCCCCCAGCTTGTCACGCAGCCAGTCGAGATCGGCCGGCGTCAGCGGCAAGGCAGAGAGATCGATGGCTGCGGTTTCGCCGGTTTCCAGCAGGCAACGCAGCAGTTCGGCAATCTCGCGCAGCAGCGGCGGCGCATTGCCGGTCAGGCCGGGTTCGGCTGGGGGCGCATTGATGACGTGGATGGGGATGGCGTCAAGCGACATGCTGCCACTCCCGGATCAGTTGATGGATCGCCGCACAGGCGGGCGGAATGGCGGCGGCGACAGCCGGGGTGGGCTGCTCGCCCCAGTCGACGACGCCGGGCTGGATCGCCAGCATCGCCCGCTTGTCCGGCCAGTGTCCGGCCAGGATGGCAATCGCACGCAGATCGGTCAGCCCCACTTCGTGCACCGTGGACTTGCGATTGCTCATCAGAAATGCGTCCATTTCCTCCCCTTCCAGCAAGGTCCATTTACCCGGCTGCGATTTGATGTTGGCGGCATCGACGACGATCAGCGCATCGGCTTCCTCGATCGGACCGGCCAGGGTGAACGACAGCGTGCCGCCATCGAGCAGGGTCACGTCGGGCCAGTTCGCCAGCTCGGGTTCGAGTGCCTGCAGCACATGAATGCCGATGCCTTCGTCGGTGAGCAGGGTGTTGCCGATGCCGAGCACGAGCGTCTTCATGCATTCAATCTATCAGCAGGCTTATTGAATAACAACCCAGCAATTCGCTCAAGTATCTGATTGTTCATAATAATTTCGTCATATTCATCACCGGATACATTCGCAGTAATTAACATATACTGATCTCAGTGTAGTTTCTGATTGCCGCTTATGTGCCTTGCCATCCCGATGCAGATCGAATCGATCGAAGGCTTCACCGCCCGCTGCCAGGCCAAGGGCGTGTGGCGCGACGTCAGCCTGTTCATGATGCAGGACGAACCGCCCGCAGTCGGCGACTTCGTCATGGTGCACGTCGGCTACGCCATCCAGAAGATCGCCGAATCCGACGCCCGTACCACCTGGGAACTGCTCGACCAGATTCTGGAGGAAAGCGGTGCATGAACTGGCGGTCGCCCAGGCTTTGGTCGAGCAGGTGGATGCCGTGATCGATCAGCACGGCGCGATGCTGGCCAGCCTGATCCGCGTGCGCATCGGCCCGCTCGCCGGCGTGGTGCCGGAACTGCTGGCCACCGCCTTCCCACTCGCCGCCGCCGGCAGCCGCATGCAACACGCCTCACTCGAATTCAGCCACGCGCCGATCCAGGTACGCTGCCAGACCTGCGGCGCGGAGACCGAAGCCGCGATGAACCGCCTGATCTGCGGCGCCTGCGGCGACTGGCACACGCAGATCATTTCCGGCGACGAACTGCTGCTCGAAAGCGTCGAACTCGAAACTTCCCCTACCCTCGCCTCGTAAATTAATCATGTGTGATACCTGCGGTTGCAACCTCACCCCTGGCAACAAACACCTCGCGTTCAAGCCCGTCGCCAAGGGCGCGACCGCGGTCTCGGTTCTGAAAGGCCTGTTGGCCAAGAACGACGACCAGGCCGGACACAACCGCGAGCACTTCGACAAACGCGGCATCCTCGCGATCAATCTGATGTCGTCGCCCGGCTCCGGCAAGACGGCGCTGCTGGAAGCCACGCTCACTGCGCTAAAAAATGAATTCACCTGCGCCGTGATCGAGGGCGACCTCGAAACCGAGAACGACGCCGAGCGCATCCGCGCCAAGGGCGTGCAGGCGCACCAGATCGTCACCGGCACTGCCTGCCACCTCGACGCGCATCTGGTGCACGATGCGCTGCATCACATGACGCTCGACGGCGTCGACATCCTGTTCATCGAGAACGTTGGCAACCTCGTCTGCCCGGCGAGCTTTGACCTCGGCCAGCACCTCAACGTCACTCTGCTCTCGGTCACCGAGGGCGACGACAAGCCGGCCAAGTATCCGGTGATGTTCCGCGCCGCCGACGCCATGTTGCTGACCAAGACCGATCTGCTGGCGGTGCTCGACGACTTCGATCCGGACAAGGCCGAGGCGCACCTGCGCAACCTCGCCAACCCGGCGCCGGTGATGCGCTTGTCGGCTCGCAAGGATCTGGGCATGGAGATGTGGCTGACCTGGCTGCGCGAGCAACTCGCCGCCCAGCGTGCCCGCGTGGCAATCGGTCAATCGCGCCGTCCGGCAATCCAGAGCGACGGCATGAAATATCACAGCGTCACCGCCTGATGCTTGAGGCCCGCGCCTGGCTGGAGAAAATCCACGCCCTCGAATTCGACCGCACCATCAAGATCATGAACGTGTGCGGGGGGCACGAGCGCTCGATCACCCACGCCGGCCTGCGCGGTGCGCTGCCGAAATGGGTCGAGCTGGTACCTGGTCCCGGCTGCCCGGTGTGCGTGTGTCCGGAAGAAGACGTCTACCAGGCAATGCAACTGGCGCTGCAGGACAAGGTCATCCTGGTCGCCTTCGGCGACATGCTGCGGGTGCCGGTCAACGTGAAGAAGGGCGAAGTGCGCTCGCTCGCCGAAGCGCAGGCCGCCGGCGCCGACGTGCGGCCGATCGCCAGCCCGCTCGATGCGCGCAAGATCGCGCTGGAAAATCCGGAGCGACCGGTGGTGTTCTTCGCCGCTGGCTTCGAGACCACCACCGCGCCGACCGCGGCGATGCTGGCCGAAGGCCTGCCCGACAATCTGTCCATCCTGCTGTCCGGCCGGCTGACCTGGCCCGCGGTGGCGATGCTGCTGGATTCCGGCACCCCCGGCTTCGATGCGCTGGTCGCCCCCGGTCACGTTTCCACCGTGATGGGGCCGGAGGAGTGGGCCTTCGTCGTCGACCGCCACGAGATCCCTGCTGCGGTCGCCGGCTTCGGCACTGAGTCGCTGCTGGCCTCGTTCTATTCGGTGCTGCGGCAACTGAAAACCGGTGAACGTTTCCTCGACAACTGCTATCGCGAAGTCGCCCATCCCGGCGGCAACCCGACGGCGCGGCGCATGCTCGATCAGACCCTCGACATCGTCGATGCCAACTGGCGCGGCATCGGCATCATCCCGCGCTCCGGCTACGCGCTGAAGCCGGCCTTTGCGAAACACGACGCGCGCCTGCTGTTCCCCGACCACAGTGATCCCACCCGCCGCCGCGCTGGCGAAATGCCGCCCGGCTGCGACTGCGCGCAGGTGGTGCTGGGCAAGATCTATCCCAACCAGTGCCGCATCTACGGCAAGGCCTGCACCCCACGCAACCCGGTCGGCCCCTGCATGGTGTCGGACGAAGGCGCCTGCCGCATCTGGTGGGCAGGCGGTGTGCGCGTCGCCGTCGATGCCTGAACGCGTCGCCTGGTTCATCACAATCAGCGGCCGGGTGCAGGGCGTGGGCTTCCGGCCTTTCGTCTATCGACTCGCTCATCAACACCAGATCACCGGCTGGGTGCGCAACGTCAACGGTGCGGTGGAAATCCACGCCGAAGGTCAACCCGCACAACTCCAGCTTTTCAGCGACGCGCTGCTGAACGAAGCACCGCCGCTATCCGCCCCCGGCCCGCTTTCTATTGCCGCCTGCGAACCTGAACACGCCGAAGCGTTTGCCATCCTCGACAGCACGGCATCGACCCATGCCGACATTCACCTGCCCCCCGACGGCTTCGTCTGCGCCGACTGCCTCGCCGAGCTGCACGATCCGGCCAACCGCCGCCACCGCTACCCCTTCATCAACTGCACCCAGTGCGGCCCGCGCTATACGCTGATCACCGCCCTGCCCTACGATCGGCCGAATACGGCGATGCACGATTTCGCGCTGTGCCCGGACTGCCGGCGCGAATACGACAATGCGCTTGATCGGCGATTTCATGCCGAGCCGATTGCCTGCCCGGTGTGCGGGCCGCATCTCGCATTTACCCCCTCTCCCTTGAGGGGAGAGGGTTGGGGTGAGGGTGAAAAGCATGCACAGGTAGCGGATCTTGCAAATCTCCTCCTCTCCCCCACCCCTCTCCCTCCAGGGGAGAGGGGCTCTAGTGACGAAGCCGCGCTGGCTGCTGCCGTCGCTGCGCTACGTGCCGGAAAAATCGTCGCGGTCAAAGGCGTCGGCGGCTACCATCTGCTGTGCGACGCAACAAATGACGAAGCCGTCGCCACCCTGCGCGCCCGCAAGCCGCGTCCAACCAAGCCGCTGGCAGTGATGCTGCGCGACTTCGACGCCTTGCGCGCGGTGGTGCATGCCACGCCGCAACTGGAAACGTTCCTCGCCTCGCCCGAGCGCCCCATCGTGCTGCTGCCCAAGCGTGCCGATTCCAGGCTGTCCGAACACATCGCCCCCGGCCTCGCGGAAATCGGCTGCCTGCTGCCCTACTCGCCATTGCACGACCTGCTGCTGAACGACTTCGGCGGGCCGCTGGTGGCGACCTCGGGCAACCTCTCCGGCGAGCCGGTTCTGACCGACCACGTCGAAGCGCACACCCGGCTCGCTCACCTCGCCGACGCCTTCCTGCATCACAACCGGCCCATCGTGCGGCCGGCCGACGATCCGGTGTATCGCGTGATCGCAGGCCTTCCCCGGCCGCTGCGCCTGGGACGCGGCAGCGCGCCGCTGGAACTCGAGCTGTCCATGCCGCTGGCCGTACCGGTGCTGGCACTCGGCAGCCACATGAAGAACACGCTCTGCCTCGCCTGGGGCAAACGCGCTGTCGTTTCGCCGCACATCGGTGAACTCGATACGCTGCGCAGCCTCGACACCCTGGCGCAGGTCGCAGCCGACCTGCAGCGGCTGTACCAGGTGCAGGCAAGCAAACTCATCGTCGACCACCATCCCGGTTACGGTTACCGCCGCTTTGCGCGCGACAGCGGCTTGCCGCTGGTCGAAATCTGGCATCACCGCGCCCACGCCTCGGCGCTGGCCTGGGAGTTTCCGCAGGTGAATGAATGGATCGTGTTCGCCTGGGACGGTGTCGGCCTCGGCGAGGACGGCACGCTGTGGGGCGGCGAAGCCTTCACCGGCACGCCCGGCGGCTGGCAGCACGCCGCCTCGTTCAGACCGTTCCGTCTGCCCGGCGGCGACAAGGCCGGGCGCGAAC
>JBAVFD010000187.1:0-2681 GCA_049588075.1 Thiobacillus sp. | reverse complement strand
ATCATAATCGGGTTATGCCCTGACTGGAGGCATTCGATGTGGTTCGGCAATCCATGCGGGATTCGGTAGAATGCGCGCCACGCCCCGGTAGCTCAGTGGATAGAGCGACCCCCTCCTAAGGGGTAGGTCGGACGTTCGATTCGTCTTCGGGGCGCCAGTAAAACAGAATAAAACCAGTCCTTTGACTGCCATCATCCTGGCGGTTTTTCTTTCGGACTTTCGGCTAATAAGTGTTCATGAATTACCAGCCGCCGACCTTCCGAAGGCGACCGAGTCGCGTTCATCGCGCACAAGGCAAAACTCAATCAGATTGCGAATGAATAGCCGAACGATCAAGCCACGGTCACGCTCACGCTGCCTCAGTGTTGAATCCGCAGCCGGCTTCGCGCATTCAAGCCGGGCACGTCGATGTCCTGTTGTCTGCCTGGGCCGACAACAAACTTAATGATCAACGGAGTCTGGAATTTTTGTGGCGATTCAACCTGATTTGATTAAAGCACGTCATCGCCAATGATATAAATTGTCATTGAGCCTGGAGGTCTGCCATGAAAATCGATTCCACCGAATTCGGAAGCATCACCATCGACGGCACCACCTATTCACATGACATTCTCATCCAGCTGTCGGGCGAGGTGGTCAAGCGCAAGAAGAAACTTTCCAAGAAATATTACGGCACCTCCCACATCATTTCGCTGGAGGAGGCTGAATTCGTTTACGAAAAAGGCTGCGATACCCTGGTGCTGGGTACGGGGCAATATGGCAATGTCAGACTATCGCCGGAGGCCGCCGGATTCTTCGAGCATCATGGTTGCCAGGTGATTCTGATGCCTACGCCGGATGCCATCGAGACCTTCAACAAAACCCGGGGCAAGGCCAGGGCAATTGGCCTTTTTCACGTCACCTGCTGAGCAATTTCCGGATTGGCGCAACGCCATGTGGCGCTGGCTATTCAATCCGCCCGACCAGCGCTTTAAAGACCGAAAATCCCTTTGAGCTTCTTGATTCCCTGGTCTATTCCGTCAGGGGCGCCCTCGCTGCCGGACTTGTCCTCATTTTCGCGGCGGGGCTGGCTGCCGTTATCACGTTCGCCTGGCGCCGTCCCCATGGCTTGCTCCATGCCGAGCATGGCATTCAGCACGGACTTCACCCTGATCTTGGCCGCCCATTCAGGCTCCCAGGCAGCCGTGGGATCGGTCGGCTTGGGCGGGTGGGCCAGATTCAGCTCGCTGCCATAGGCAATCATGCGCAGCATTGCGGCTTCTCCAAATATGCCCTTCGGTACGGCGCATTTACGGGTATCCGTGGACAACAACACTTTTTCCTTCAGCCAGCGGTCCACTGCCGGATTGGTCTGGTAGTCCAGCAAGCCGGTCCCGATCTCCGGCACGTCGCTCGACGTCCAGAACACCATTTCATTGTCGCTGTTACCCCGGCTTCCCATGGCGGCAAGAAAATAGGCCCGGGCAGTCGGGATGTTTCTCCACTCCAGCCGGTAGACCCCACCGTCGTTGCGCTGGCTCAGCTCGATGGCAGGCATGATGTCCTGGGGCGTCGGGAGCGTGAACTTGAAGCTCGCGGGGACGCCCTGGCCCTTGAATGCATGTTCACCCACGAGGCTGGCCCCGGCCGGGACCAGGCGCGAGTCCTGATCATTGGGCCAGACCGGACGGCCCAGCGCCAGATGTGTGCCGCGTTGCGTTGCGCGCCGGCTGACGAAGAATTTCTTGTAGTCCTCGATGCTCGCTTTGGACATGTCCAGCACCTTCGGCTGACCTGACCGGATTGCATCGCCACAGCCCCAATACAGGTAGATCTTGCCCTTGGGAGGTTCGAAATCGTCATTGACGGTCACCTCGTCATCGGAAGGGGGCGTTTTCTGTTTCAGTGGGGATACGAGCTTGAGCTCCGGCGCCAGTTTGCTGCCGGAAGGCACATTCTGGATGGCTTCCTGCAATGCCGGGTTGTTGCGCGTGTACAGCGTGACGTCGAGCCACGACCCGGCTCCCCCGGAAATCGTGTTGCCGAATGCATTTTTCCCGCTGCCTCCCCCGAACATGCTGCCCAGCGCGCCCATTGGATTCATGTTGCCGCCCATTCCCGGCATTCCCATGCCCGAGAATGTGGCCACATCGATCCAGGCTTGCGCCACGGGGGGCTTGTCCGCCGGTTTCTTGTCCTTGGCTGCCTGCGCCTGGGTCAGGCAGCCGGCCATCACCGTGGCCAACACTACAACGAGACTTGTATGCTGATTCATATCGCCTCCCTTGAAATCGTTGTGAGGACAAGAACGGATTGGACGCGTCGATAATGTACACCTGAGCGATCAACGTGTGGCTACCGGCCTGGAACAATTTCATCGGCCGCAAACGTGGCCTTGCCAGGAGTGTCTCAGCACCTGTCTTTTCTGCATCTCGGGATTGTCTGCCGGGCAGATTCGCCGGGCAGCTCAGCCCGGCTTGCCGTCGACTCGCGGACGCAGCAGGATCGGCGTGTAGATCGCGGCGAACAGGCCGAACGCGCCCATCCAGACCAGCCCGGAAACAGCCATGACCTGTGCGTGTGCCGCCGGGAAAAACAGCGGCAACGCGACGCGGATCAGCGCCGCGAGATTGACCGCGACGAAGGCCAGCGTCATCAGCGGCGCCGGCTCCAGCATGCGGCCGGTGTGACCGAGCGAGACC
>JBAVFD010000186.1:0-23129 GCA_049588075.1 Thiobacillus sp. | reverse complement strand
CCTTCCACCCCCGGCGTGCGTGCGCGCGCGTGCGCGCGCGTGCTGATCGTGGACGACCGTGGCACCGCACGCAGCCTGCTTGAGGGCCTGGCGCGCACCCTGGAGCCCGGCGTCATCGTCGACAGCTTTGCCGACCCGCAGGAAGCGCTGGCGTACATGCAGCAGATCACGCCGGACATCATCATCACCGATTACCGCATGCCGGGCATGGACGGCATCGAATTCACCCGCCGGGTGCGCGCGGAACGCCGCCTGGCCGACGTGCCGCTGATCATCGTCACGGTGGTGGAAGACCGTCAGATCCGCTACCAGGCGCTGGAAAACGGCGCCACCGATTTCCTCACCCGCCCCATCGACCCGCAGGAATGCCGCGCCCGCTGCCTCAATCTGCTGGCCCTGCGACGCAGCCAGAAAGCGGTAGCCGACCGCGCGCAATGGCTGGAGGATCAGGTGATGCAGGCGACCCGCGAAGTGCGCACCCGCGAACGCGAAACCCTGATGAAACTCGCCAAGGCGGGCGAATACCGCGACCAGGAAACGGGTAACCACATTATCCGCATGTCGAAATACGCCCGGCTGATCGCCGAGGAACTCAAGCTCACCGCGATGGAATGCGACGAGATCGAAGCGGCGTCGCCGATGCACGACATCGGCAAGATCGGCATCCCCGATCTGATTCTGCTCAAGCCCGGCAAGCACACGCCGGAAGAGCAGGTCATCATGCGCCGCCATCCGGTGATCGGGCATGAAATCCTCGTCGGCAGTCCCTCGCGCTACCTGCAGATGGGCGCGATCATCGCCCTCGGCCATCATGAAAAGTTCGACGGCACCGGTTATCCGCAGGGCTTGGCGGGCGAGAGCATTCCGCTGGCGGCGCGCATCGTCGCCGTGGCCGACGTATTCGATGCGCTGACTTCCGTCCGCCCCTACAAAGTCGCCTGGAGCTTCCAGCAGGCGCTCGATTTCGTCAAGGCAGAAAGCGGCCGGCATTTCGACCCGGCTTGCGTGCGCGCCTTTGAAATGCGCATCGACTCGGTCGCGGTGATCATGCGCGAGCTGGGCGACAGCCACGCCTGACCGCACGAACATGAAACCCGCACGCCCCCCCAGATTGCCCGCGTTTGCCCAGCGTCTGGTCCAGCGTGTGCGCAGCCGTCCGGATAGCGAGTTTCAGCAATCCTTCATCAGGGTAGCGATCGGGCTGATTTTTCTCGTTTATTTCTCGAGCGACCTGGCAGCGCTTTCCCTCGATACACGCACCTCGGTTCTGATTATCAGCGCGCTGTTTACCTGCGTTGCGGCGGCGCTGTCGCTGCTCGTGTTGTCCAGCACGAATATTTCCCCCTTGCGGCGCATTGGCGCCATGCTCCTCGACTATTCGACCTGCTCCTATTTATTGGTGCTGAGCGGCGAGGCGGGCAGCCCGCTGCTGGTTGTTTATCTTTGGGTCACATTAGGCAACGGCTTCAGGTATGGCGCGGCCTATCTGTATGCCGCCGCTGCGATGGCTGTCACTGGTTTCGCACTGGTTCTGACTCAATCAGCCTACTGGAGCCAGCACCTATCGATCGGAGTTGGTTTTCTGCTGTCGATGATCGCAGTGCCCCTGTATTCGGCCTCGCTGCTCCGGCAAATGCATACCGCCATCCAGCGGGAGCGCGCAGCCAACCAGGCCAAATCCAGCTTCCTCGCCAACATGAGCCACGAACTGCGCACCCCGCTGAACGGCGTGATCGGCGTGGTCGACCTGCTGGCCGATACCCAGCTCGACAAGGAGCAGCAAGAATTTACCCAGATCATCCGCACCTCGGCCAACACGCTGCTGGATCTGGTTGACAACGTGCTGGACATCTCGCGCATCGAATCCGGCCGGCTCTCCAGCAGCAGCGAGGATTTCGACCTGCACCGGCTGGTCAACGGCACGATTGCGATGATGGAATCGCAGGCGAGCGGCAAAGGGCTGACACTCGCCGTGCACATCGCACCGCAGACGCCGTTCCAGCTGTACGGCGACGCCCGCCATGTGCGCCAGGTGCTCATCAATCTCATCGGCAACGCCATCAAGTTCACCGAACATGGCCGCGTCGACGTCTACGTGAGGCCGATGGGGCAGGGCCATCCGCAGCGCCTGCGCTTCGAGGTGGTGGATACGGGAATCGGCATTGCCGAAGACGCGCAAGCCCGTGTCTTCGAACGCTTCACCCAGGCTGACAGTTCGGTCACGCGGCGCTACGGCGGCACCGGGCTGGGCACCACCATCGCCAAACAGCTGGTGGAAATGCTCGGCGGCCAGATCGGCCTGCACAGCCGCCTGGGCGAAGGCAGCACGTTCTGGTTCGAACTGCCTTTCGCCGTGCAGACGGCGGAGGCGCAGGCCAAGCCGCAAGCGCATTTCGACGTCCCCATGCGCGTCGCCATCCTGGCCGGCAGCGAGCTTGCCGCGCGGGTGCAAAACATGGTGCGCGGCTGGGGGGCGGAAGCCGTCGCCGTCGGCAACACCGCCCGGCTGGCGGCGGAATTGTCAGCCTACCTGACGGGCGGCCTGCCGCTCGGCGCAGTGGTGGTCGAGCGCAACGCACTGCCAGGCGACCCGGTCGAATTCCTGCGGCTGTTGCGCGATGATCCCAGCCTCGCCACGCTGCCGGTCATCCTGATCACCGATGCGCAAACGGCGGGGGGACGCGACGGCCAGATGCTGCAAGCCGGTTTCGCTTCGGTGCTCGGCACGCCGGTCAACGCCACGCTGCTGTTCAACGCGATCCACGCCGTGGTCAGCCAGGATTTGCCGAAAAACGTCGTCTCGCTGGTGGATCGCTTCCAGTCGCAATCCGGGCTTGTCCGCCGTCTGCGCATCCTGGTGGCCGAAGACAATCCGGTCAACCAGCGCGTACTGCGCGGCCTGCTCGAACACGCCGGCCATGAAGCTTTTTTGGCGCATGACGGCGAGGAAGCGCTGGCCATGCTGGAGTCGGACGACAATAGCTTCGATCTGGCGATCATCGACATGCACATGCCGCAGCTATCCGGACCCGAAGTGGTTCAGCGCTGGCGCTTCATGGAAAACGGGCGGTTGCCGATCATCATGCTGACTGCCGATGCTCGCGAAGAAGCCGAGCATGCCAGCGCCGAGGCCGGCGCCGACATTTTCCTCACCAAGCCGGTGAACAGCCGCGAACTGATCGACGTCATTGCCCGGCTGGCCCACAAGCAGCCTGCCGGCGCCGCGCCCAGTCACAGCCCGCCCGCCGCGCACGCGATCACGCTCGATGAATCGATTCTGGAAGACCTGGCCCGGCTCGGCGGAACCGGATTCGTCCAGGAACTGGTCAACAGTTTTGGGGAAGACAGCCTGCGCTCCATCAATGAGGTGGAACGCGCCCTGATTACGCAGGACTACAGCCTGTGGCACGACCAGCTGCACATGCTGAAAGGCGGCGCCAGCGACATGGGCGCCTGCCAGCTGGCACGCCTGTGCAGCGAAGCCGAACGCATCAAACCGTTTGAAATCGCCAGTCCGGCAGCGCGCCAGAAACTCGACGCCGTGCGGCTTGCGCTGACCGACGCGCAAGCCGCGCTGGCCGCCTACACCGACCGCAAATTACGCGCTGAAAACGTTTGAGGGCGCTGCCGGCGCAGCTTCGGCCTTGCCGGTCTGACGCGCCACCAGGCGCTCCATCATGCGCAAATCCTTGGGCTCCAGGCGCAGCGCCGCATCAACCCAAATCTCGGCGATACGCATCAATTCGTCATGTGCAATCGGCTGGGCAATTTCGCGCGCCGCACGCAATGCCAGTGCACCGTTACGCTGCCGCGTCTCTTTGCGAACAAACTCATACACCGCCTGTTCGCCTTCACCCGGCTCCGCAAGAATATCCACAGCGCCGATGGCGTGCATTTCTTCTGCGGAATACAGCTTGCCGCTCAGAATCACTTTCTCGGCTTGGCTATAGCCGATTTTACGGCCCAGCAAAGTCATCGCGCCCATGCCGGGAAAAAGGTTGAAAAGAATTTCGGGGAAGCCCATTTTGCAGCCGCGTTCCGCGATCACCACGTTGCCGGAAAGCGCGCATTCGAATCCGCCGCCCAGTGCATCACCCTGAACCAGCGTGATGGTTTTTAATTCGGGACGATTCAAATGCAGCGCATTCAAAAACAGCGGCCGGATGCAGGCTTGGGCATATTTGTAGAGGCTGTCCCGATCACGCGCCTCGATCAACTGCCGGAACAGGTTCAAGTCGCCTCCCAGGTTATACACACCCGGGTGTGCCGAAGCGACCACCACGTAATTCACATCGATGCCGTCCGGGTCGTCCAGGCTTCTGGCAATGCCCCCAAACCAGTCGACGATTTCACGCAACAATCCCCCCGTAAAACACGGGCGCGGTTCCGCATGCATGTAACCCCAGGCGATCTGGTTATGCGCATCCAAATACGTGGTGAGCTGTGTGTAGGGGGCTTGCTGCGGTTGCAGCGTGGTGCGTACAGCTTGCAGATGCGCCATAAGTATCTCCGTGTATCGGTGTTGATCGGCCATGCGACGAATTCTCGGCATGCATCGGAAGCCTAACGCGCGCCCTGCCGTTACTCAAGCAGGAAATCATGACAGGTGAACGACCTCAACATGTAGTGTGATTTAAACCCATCCACACCAGATCATGATTCAGTAGCCGTCTGCCTAGAATGTCCAGGCCATGCGCAGCGCCAGCATGATCAGCAGCAGTGCAAACACCCGTTTGAGCGGGCGCACCGGCAGGCGGTGCGCGGTGCGTGCGCCCAGCGGTGCGGTCAACACGCTGCCGATGACGATGCCGGCAAGCGCCGGCACATACACAAATCCAAAACTTGCGGCAGGCAGACCGCTGACGCCCCGGCCGCCCAGCACGTAGCCTGTTGCACCCGCCAGGGCAATCGGAAAACCGATTGCCGCCGAGGTGGCGATGGCCCGGTGCAGTGGAATGTTGTGCCACAGCATGAACGGCACCGACAGGGTGCCGCCGCCGATACCGACCCAGCTCGATACCGCGCCAATCACACCGCCCGCCAGCGTGGTGCCCAGGCGCCCCGGCAATCCGCGATGCGGTGCCGGCTTGAAGTCGAGCCACATCTGGGTGGCGGCAACAAACAGGAAGACGACAAAAAACAGCTTCAGCACCGTCGCCGGCATCTGCGCCGCCAGCACTGCGCCGGCCAGCGTGCCGAGCACAATGCCGGGCGCGATGCGCCGCACCAGCGGCCACTCGACCGCACCATGGCGATGGTGCGCACGCACGCTGGAAAGCGAAGTGAACAGGATCGAGGCGAGCGAGGTGCCGAGCGCCAGTTGCGGCTCCATCCCGGCCGCCAGCCCCTGTGCGTGCAACAGGAAAATCAGCACCGGCACGATGATGAGGCCGCCGCCCACGCCGAGCAGCCCGGCGACGAAGCCGACCAGCAACCCGAGTCCGCCGTAAGCGGCGAACAGCGCTGGGTCAAGCATCACAGGTGTTTGACGATGAAGCGGTATTCGGCGGGGTCGACCGGGGTAATCGACAGGCGATTGCCCTTTTGCAGGATGCGCATGTTGGCGAGCTCGGGATAGGTCCGAATTTCGCTCAGCGGCATCAGCCGCGTCTTCCTCACCAGTTTCACATCGACGTTGACCCAGCGCGGGTTTTCCGGCGTCGACTTGGGGTCGAAGTATTTGTGCCCGGGATCGAACTGGAACGCGTCGGGATACGCCAGCACGCTGACTTCCGCCAGGCCGACGATGCCCGGTTCGGCACACGACGAATGGTAGAACAGCACCTTGTCGCCGACTTGCATCTGATCGCGCATGAAATTGCGCGCCTGATAATTGCGGATGCCATACCAGGCGACGCTTTGATTGGGAAACCCGGCGAGGTCGTCGATGCTGACATCGCTGGGTTCGGATTTCATCAGCCAGTAGCGCATGTTTGGGTGAACGGAAAGCGGTAAGCAGGGAGCGGAAAAGCCGGGCGTGCCACGGTCAGGCGCGCTTGATGAGGGTGCCGACCCCTTCAGGCGTCAACACTTCCAGCAGCAGGGCATGTTCGACACGGCCGTCGATGATGTGCGCGGTTTTGACACCGCTGTTGACCGCATCGACCGCGTAGCCGACCTTGGGGATCATGCCGCCGGTGATGGTACCGTCGGCCATCAGTTCGTCCACCTGGCGCGGGGTGAGTCCGGTGAGCAGCTTCATCTGCTTGTCGAGCACCCCGGGAATGTTGGTCATGAAAATCACTTTTTCCGCCTGCAGCACGCCTGCAATTTTGCCCGCCGCCACATCGGCATTGATGTTGTAGGCGTTGCCTTCCTTGTCGGTGCCGAGCGGCGCAATCACCGGAATGAAATCGCGCGCGTCGAGCACCTGGATGATTTCCGGATCAATGCTGGTGATCTCACCGACCTGCCCGATGTCGAGCATCTCGTCGGAATTGTCCTTGCTCGCCACCAGCATTTTCTTGGCGTGGATGAAATTGCCATCCTTGCCGGTCAGCCCGACCGCCTTGCCGCCGTGCTTGTTGATCAGCGTGACGATGTCCTGATTCACCAGTCCGCCCAGCACCATCTCCACCACGTCGAGCGTTTCCTCGTCGGTGACGCGCATGCCCTGGATGAAGGCGGACTGCTTGCCGATTTTCTTCAGCAGGTCGGCGATCTGCGGGCCGCCGCCGTGCACCACCACCGGGTTCATTCCCACCAGCTTCAGCAGCACTACATCCTTGGCGAAGGCCTCCATCAGATGGCGCTCGGTCATCGCGTTGCCGCCGTATTTGATGACAATGGTCTTGTCGTAAAAGCGCTGAATATAGGGAAGCGCTTCGGACAGGATGTTTGCCTTGTCGGCGGCTGAGTGGGGGACGGTCATGGCAGTTCCGGATGAAGGGTTCGCCGGATTTTACGCCAAACAAAAAGGCGGCGCGCGGCCGCCTCTTCTCCAGCCCGGCATGCTTACTGGATGTTGAGCCGCCTGGCGGCAGCCGCCGTTTTCTTCGGCAGCACCAGCTCCAGCACGCCATCCTGGTAACGGGCGCTTGCGGCGGCCTCGTCCACTTCATGTTCCAGCGCGAAGCTGCGGCTCACGCGGCCGAAATAGCGCTCACGGCGCAGCACTTTCTCGCCTTCCTTCTGCTCGGTGTTTTTCTTCACCTCGGCGCTGATCGACACGGTATTGCCATCGATCGTGACATGGATGTCGTCCTTGGCGACGCCGGGCATATCGGCATGAACGGCGTAACTTTTCTCGTCCTCTTTCACGTCCATGCGGATCTGCGGCATCTCCTTGTCCAATTGCACCGGACGGAAAAAGCCCCGGAACAGGTTGTCCAGCGGATCGGTCATTTCAAACGGATCGCGGCGGGTGATATTGGCCATCTTGTGCTCCTTCAGCTTAGGTTACGGATGACACCGAACTTGGGGGAAGCCGCAGCGATTTCAAGACCCAGAGTTGTCGCATTGTGCGGCAGCCTCTAAAGTGCCGACTCCGGCGCAATGCAGGAAGGATGCCTTTGAACACACTCGACGCTCACCGCTGGCTGGCCGACCATGGGGACTACCTGTTCCGGGTCGCACGTCGCCAGCTGCATTCCGACGAGCTGGCCGAGGATGCGGTACAGGAAACCCTGCTGGCCGCGCTTTCCGCGCAGGCCCGCTACACGGGCGACGCCAGCCCGCGCACCTGGCTCACCGGCATCCTCAAGCACAAGATCGTCGACCTGATCCGGCGCAACGTGCGCGAGGTGGAAATCCCGCGTGACGAAGAGGGCGAGGAAGCGGTCGACAGCCTGTTCAGGCAGGACGGCCACTGGGCCGAGCCCTTGCGTCCCTGGGGCAACCCACAGACCGAAGCGGAACTGGGGCAGCTGCGGCGCGTGCTGGACGAATGCGCCGACCGCCTGAAGCCGGTAATGGCGCAAGTTTTCAGCCTGCGCGAGGTGGCCGGCCTGGAGACTGAAGAAATTTGTAAGGAACTGGACATCACGCCGACCAACTGCTGGGTACTGCTGCATCGGGCTCGTTTGTTCATGCGGCAATGCCTGGAGTTGAACGGGTTTGCGAAAGAGGGTGCCGCATGAAATGGATGCTGAGGTGCAGGGACGCAACGGAACTTGCCTCGCGCGCCATGGACGAACGGCTGCCGCTCTCCAACCGAATGGCGCTGCGATTTCATTTGGCCATCTGCGAGAATTGCGCCCGATTCAACCGGCAGTTGCAGGAAATGCGGCGCCTGTTTCGTTCAGTAACAGTGGCCGACGATGATGCGCCCGGGCTCGCCCCTGCAGCCCGGCAGCGCATCGCAAACGAATTGCGGAGCAAGCTCGATGCCTGAGCTTTTTGCAAACAGCCGGAGTCGTCCGGAAATCATGTAGTACTGTCGTTAAACCTTTTAGGAGAGAACACCATGTCCAAGAAAACCCTGATCGCTACCGCCATGGGTACCGCTTTCGTATCCAGCCTGGCTGTCGCGCCCATCGCATCGGCTGCGGGAAACCCCTTCGGGCTGTCCAGCCTGGCTTCCGGCTATCAAGTGGCCGACAACACCCCGGCCAAACCCATGGAAGGCAAGTGCGGCGGCATGAAAGCAGGCGAAGGCAAGTGCGGTGGCATGAAGGCGGCTGAAGGCAAGTGCGGCATGTCGATGGCCGACACCAACAAGGACGGCAAGATCAGCAAGGAAGAGGCCGCCAAACATCATGAAGCCATGTTCAACCTGATGGACACCAACAAGGATGGCTTCATCGACCAAACCGAAATGGGCAAGATGCGAAACGGCATGTGTGGCGCTTGTCAAGCCAAGGTTCCGGAAGCTAAAAGCGGCGGGACGAAATAAATAAGCAGCCAGCCATGATGCCGCTGCGCCCCAAGGGCGCGGGGCTGGGGTTTCGGCGCGAACTTGTGCCTGCGCTGAAAACCCGCGTCCCCGCTGCCATCGATTTTTTCGAGCTCGCTCCGGAAAACTGGATCGATCTGGGCGGCGCGTACGGCCGCGACCTGCGCGGCTTTACCGAGCGCTACCCGTTTGTCTGCCACGGCCTGTCGCTGTCGCTCGGCGGCCCCTCGCCGCTCGACGAAATGCTGCTGCGCAAGACGCGGCAGTTCATGGATGCCCACGGCATCGCGCTTTACACCGAGCATTTGTCGTACTGCTCGGACGACGGGCATCTGTACGACCTGCTGCCGATCCCCTTCACCGAGGAGGCGGTGAAATACGTCGCTGCGCGCATCCGCCGCGCGCAGGACATTCTCGAGCGCCGCATCGCGATCGAAAACGCCTCCTACTACACCGCCAGCCCGATCGCCGAGATGAACGAGCTCGCCTTCATCCGTGCGGTGCTGGAAGAAGCGGACTGCGACCTGCATCTCGACGTCAACAACGTCTACGTCAACAGCGTCAATCACCGTTACGACGCGCTCGAGTTCATCCGCGCCCTGCCGACCGGACGCATCGTCTACCTGCACATGGCCGGTCATTACAACGAAGCGGCAGACCTGCTGATCGACACCCACGGCGCCGACGTGATCGACCCGGTATGGACGCTGCTCGACGAAACCTACCGCATCCACGGCGTCGCCCCCACGCTGCTGGAACGTGATTTCAACATTCCGCCGCTGGCCGAACTGGTGCGTGAAGTCGAACACATCGCGCGCCTCCAGGCTGCCTGTCGCCCCCATGAACAAGCCGTCCGCGCTTCCTGAGTTTCAGCGTTACCAGCACGCCTTTGCCGCGCATATCCGCGATCCGAAGGCGCATCCGCGCCCGGCCGGGGTGACCACGCGGCGCATGAAGATTTACAACGAACTGCTCTACAACAACATCGAAGGCTTTCTGCTGGCGTGTTTTCCGGTCCTGCGCCAGGTGCTGGGCGCGCGCAAATGGGCCCGGCTGGTGCGCGCGTTTTTCAGCACGCATCGCAGCCGCACGCCCTATTTCCGGCAGATTCCCGACGAGTTCATCCAGTTCCTGCAAGACGAATGGGCGCCGCCCGAAGGCTATCCGCCCTTCACCCTGACGCTGGCGCATTACGAATGGATCGAGCTGGTGTTGTCGGTGTCGAATCGCAGCGTCGATCGCGCCGCCGATGCGGCAGGCGATCTGCTCGACGGCGTGCCGGTGCTGAATCCGGTGCTGGCCAATCTGCGCTACGACTGGCCGGTGCATCGCATCGCGCCACGCCGCAAGGTGCAAGCTGCCGAGACGTATTTACTGGTGTTTCGCGACGCGGGGGATCACGTGCAATTCAGCGAGATCAACGCGTTCACCGCCCGCTTGCTGACGCTGCTGGAACCCGGCACCGTCAGCGGCCGCACCGCGCTGGAGCAGGTGGCCGACGAAAGCCGCCACCCTGACCGTGCCCTGATCGTGCAAGCTGGCGGCGCGCTACTGGACGACCTGCGTGCGCGCGGCGCCATCCTCGGCAGCGCAGCCTAGTGATGCTGCATACCGCCGGTCGCAGCGCGCGCCTCGGCCTTCACTTCGACCGTCTGCCGCTTGCCATCTGATTCGATCACCAGCGCCAGCGGAATCATTTCGCCAGCGGTGATCGGCTTCTTCAAGTTCATCAGCATGATGTGATAGCCGCCGGGCTGGAGCGAAACGGTTTTGCCTTTCGGCAAGTCGATCGCCTTCACCTCGCGCATGCGCATCACGTCGCCGTCCATTTTCATTTCGTGCACTTCGACCTGCGGCACCACCGGGCTGGATACGCTGATCAGCCGCGCGTCGGCATCCGCCTGAATGTTCATGTAGGCCCCGCTCACCGGCTGGCCCGGCATGGTGGCACGTGCCCACGCGTCGGTGACGCTGATGTTGGCGGACCAGACGGGCGGCGCGGCCAGGGCAGCGATGGCGCTGCAAATCAGAACATTCAATCTCATGGTTTTCTCCATTCACTCCATTCAGGTTATTCGCGAACGATATGCAATCGCGACGCAAAATGCGATGCGTCATATTGTCGCAGCACCTTGTGAAGCCAACACCTCGCCAGCCAGCCAAGTCCGTCGCTTGCGACAATTTGCCACATTCTCGCGCGCATGGGATTTCCCTAGACTCGGCAAAGTTTCAACAACCCATAAGCCATCATGCTGTTCAGCCGGAAACCGCTCGCCCTCGCCGTCTCGCTTGCCCTGTCGGCACTCTGGAACAACGCCGCCGCGCAGAACGATGCGGTGGCCGCGTCATCGGACGCGCCCCTCATGACCGTGGTCGTCGTGGGTTCGCAATCCGTGGACACCGAACCCGGCAGCGTGACGCTGGATGCAGCCGATGTGCTGCCGCTGCGTGCCGCCACCAGCGACACGGCCACCCTGCTCAGGGACGTGCCGGGCATCAGTTTCTACGGCGCCGGCGGCGTGTCCAGTCAGCCGGTGATTCACGGTCTGGGCGATGACCGCCTGCGCATCAAGGTCGACGGCATGGATCTGGTCTCCGCCTGCGCCAACCACATGAACCCGCCGCTTTCCTACATCGACCCGACCCACGTCGGCACTGCCACGGTGTTCGCCGGCCTGGCGCCGGTAAGTTCGGGCGGCGACAGCATAGGCGGCACGATACGGGTGGATTCGCCCGCGCCGGAATTCGCCCAGGAGGGGCAAGGCACCCTGCTCAAGGGCGAAGCCGGTGCGTTCTATCGCAGCAACGGCAATGCGAGGGGCGCCAACCTTTCCGCCACCGCTGCCGGCGAAAATCTGAGCGTGACCTATAGCGGCTCGACCGCGCAATCCGGCAACTACACGGCCGGCGGCGACTTCAAGCCGGCCGGGCTGGCGTTTATCAAAACACCACAGTCGTTATACAACTCGACCACCTGGCTGGATGGTGACGAAGTCGGCTCGACCCTCTACCAATCCACCAACCAGTCGCTCGGCCTTGCGCTGCGCCACGATAATCATCTGGTCGATCTGAAGCTCGGTTATCAGCACATTCCCCATCAGGGTTTTCCGAACCAGCGCATGGACATGACCGACAACACCAGCACCCAAATCAACCTCGGCTATGCGGGGAAATACGACTGGGGCAAGCTCGAAGCGCGCATCTACAACGAGCACACCGAGCACGAGATGAACTTCCTCGAAGACAAGGCGTTCTGGTACACGGGCAATGCGCCCGGCATGCCGATGTACACCGATGGCAGGAACACCGGTGCGGTCGTCAAGGGCGAGATCCTGCTGTCCGCGCGCGACCTGATTCGCGTGGGCGGGGAAGTCCAGCAGTATCGTCTCGACGACTGGTGGCCGCCGTCCGGCACCGGCGGCATGGCGCCGAACACCTTCTGGAACATCAACAACGGCGAGCGTGACCGCTATGCGGCATTCACCGAATGGGAGGCGCAATGGGCCCCGCAATGGCTGAGCCTGCTCGGCCTGCGCTACGAAACGGTCAACATGAATAGCGGGGCGGTGCAGGGCTATAACAGCGCCTATGCTGGCGATGCGGCGGCCTTCAACGCCAGCGACCGTGACCTCACCGACCACAACTGGGATCTGACCGCGCTCGCCCGCTATACCCCCGCCAGAACGCAGACCATCGAATTCGGCTACGCGCGCAAGACCCGCTCACCCAACCTCTACGAACGCTATTCCTGGTCGACCGGCGGCATGGCGATGAACATGGTCAACCTGGCCGGGGACGGCAATGGCTATGTCGGCAATCTCGACCTCAAGCCCGAAACCGCCCACACCCTGAGCGCGACGTTCGACTGGCATGACGCCGCGCAGCAAAACAGCGGGCTGAAAATCACGCCCTACTACACCTACGTGCAGGACTACATCAATGCGCGGCGCTGCGGACCGGGCGACACCGGCATGACGGGAATGATGGCGGTTTGCACCAACGCGAACCTCACTGCAACGAACCAGTTTGTCTTCCTCAAATACGACAATCAGGACGCGCAGCTCTACGGCATCGATGTGTCCGGTTATTTCCCGCTGGCCCGGAACACCGGCTTCGGCAGCTTCACCGCAACCGGCTTGTTGAATTATGTCCGCGGCGAAACCGCCAGCGGAACCGACGACAGGCTCTACAACATCATGCCGCTGAACGCGAAGCTGTCGGTGACGCAAACCCTCGGCGGCTGGAGCAACGTCGCGGAAGTGCTGCTGGTCGATGCGAAGTCCGATGTTTCGCAGATACGCAACGAGATCGCAACGCCCGGCTACAGCCTGCTCAACCTGCGCAGCAGCTACGCATGGAAAACCGTGCGGCTGGACGTCGGCATCGAGAACGTGTTCGACCGGCTCTACTACACCCCGCTCGGCGGGGCCTACGTCGGCCAGGGCATTACCATGCCGCCGGGACCGGGTACCGGACGCCCCGCCTGGGGGACCGCCGTTCCGGGCATGGGCCGCTCGATCTATGCCGGTCTGAACGTCCAGTTCTAGGGCGTTGCGACGGCAATCCTTCCAAATGCCCGGGGCACTTGGAGACGCGCGCATTACAATGCCGCCATGCCGTCCGTAATCGATTCCACGCTGCTGTCCACCTTGCCCACGCGCGCGCTGCTGGGCCGCCTGCTGGTGCTGCGCGGACTCCTCATCGCCGGGTGGGCGGCAGGCATTGCCTGGCTGCACTGGGGGCTCCACATCGCGATGCCGCTGCTGCCGATGAGCGCGGTGCTCGCGCTGCTCGGGGTGTTCGCGCTGTCCACCGCATGGCGGTTGCGGCTGGATCTGCCCGCCACGCAGATGGAATTTCTGGCGCATCTGCTGGCCGACCTCACCGCGTTTGCGGTGCTGGTTTTTTTCAGCGGCGGCGCGACCAATCCGTTCGTCTCGCTGATGCTGGTGCCGGTGGTGATCGCCGCAATCAGCCTGCGCCCGCGCTGGGTATGGCTGCTGGCGGCGGTGGCGGGCGGCTTCTATGCGCTGCTGCTGTTCGTCTATCAGCCGCTGGCCATCGCCGACCCGGTGGCCGCCTACGGCATGCACCTGGGCGGCATGTGGTTCAACTTCCTCATCAGCGCGGCGCTGATCGCATTTTTCGTCACCCGCATGAACGCCGGACTGCGCGCGCGCGACGGCGAACTGGCTGCCCTGCGCGAAAAGCAGCTGCGCGACGAGCGCATCCTCGCGCTCGGCACCCAGGCCGCGCTGGCCGCGCACGAACTCGCCACCCCGCTCGCCACCATCCAGACCACCGCGCACGAACTCGCCCGCGAATTCGCCAACGATCCCGACATCGGCGCCGACTGCCGCCTGCTCGAAAAACAGGCGCAGGCGTGCAAGCAGATTCTCACGCAGCTCGCCGCGCGCGCACAGGATCAGGCGCCCACCGCGCAGCCACTCGACGCCTGGCTGGCGGCCCTGATCGAACGCTGGCAGGTGTTGCGCCCGGACGCGCGGTTGCAGAGCAGCCTGCCGTCCAGCCGCCGTGAATTCACCCCGCCCGATGGACTGGAACAGGCGGTTCTCAACGTCCTGAACAATGCCGCCGACGCCGCGTCCGAGCCGGTGGAGTTCAGCGCCGTCGCCGACGCCGACGCGCTCGTCATCGACATTGCCGACCGCGGCCCGGGGTTCACGCCCGAGCAAAAGGCGCAGGCCGGGCGCGTGCTGTTCAGCAGCAAGGCAGGACGCGGCTGGGGCATGGGGCTGGCGCTCACCCATGCCACCCTGGAGCGCATCGGCGGCAGCCTCACCCTGGCCGAGCGCGCCGGAGGCGGCACCCTGGCACGCATCCAACTACCCTGGAGCCCCAGCCCATGAAACTGTTGATCGTTGAAGACGACACTGATTTTGCTGCGGCGCTGGCGCGCGCGATGCAGAAACGCGGCGCCACCGTCGAACTGGCGCACAACGCCGCCGGCGCGCTGGCGGTTGCCGAGCGCTTCGCGCCGAGCCATGCCGTCGTCGATCTGAAACTGCCCGGCGAATCCGGGCTCCAGGTCATCGCCGGGTTAACGGAACGCTGGCCGGATATCGCCATCGTCGTGCTCACCGGCTATGCCAGCATCGCCACCGCCGTTGAGGCCGTGCGGCTGGGCGCGCGGCATTATCTGGCCAAGCCCGCCAACGCCGACGAAATCCTCGCCGCACTGCTGCGCGACCAGCCCGATGCGGCGCTCGACATCGCGCCCGAACCCCTGACCGTGGCGCGGCTGGAATGGGAACACATCCAGAAAGTGCTGAACGAACACGACGGCAACATCTCGTCCACCGCGCGCGCGTTGAAAATGCACCGCCGCACCCTGCAAAGAAAACTCGACAAACGCCCGCCCAAGCCGGAATGATCCGGCTGGGAATCAGTGGCCCACGCCCCAGTCCACCCACCCGAAATAGGCGGTGGCCAGCACCACGATGCCGAACACGATGCGGTACCACGCAAACACCGTGAAATCGTGGCGGCTGATGAAGCGGATCAAGCCGCGCACCGCCAGCAGGGCGCTGACGAACGAAGCCGCGCTGCCCACCGCGAACATGCCGATATCGTTGGCGCTGAACAAACTCCAGTGCTTGAGCACGTCATACGCGGTGGCGGCGAACATGGTCGGGATCGCCAGGAAGAACGAGAACTCCGCCGCCGTCTTGCGCGACAGCCCGAAGAACAGGCCGCCGATGATCGTTGCGCCGGAACGCGAGGTGCCGGGGATCATCGCCACCGCCTGCGCGAACCCGACCTTCAGCGCATCGCGCCAGGTCATCTCGTCCACCGTCTCCGCGCGCACCACGTGCTTGCGCCGCTCCGCCCACAGGATCAGCACGCCGCCGACGATCAGCGCCGTCGCCACCACCATCGGGTTGAACAGATAGGTCTTGATCTGCTTGAGGAACAGGAAGCCCAGCACCGCCGCGGGCAGGAACGCCACGAACAGATTGATCGCCAGCCGTTGCGACGCCGGCTCGGAGGTCACACTCATCAGCGCATGCCCCAGCCGCGCCCGGTATTCCCACACCACCGCCAGAATCGCCGCGAACTGAATGGCGATTTCGAACACCTTGCCCTTGTCGTCGTTGAAGCCGAGCAGTTGCCCCGCCAGGATCAAGTGCCCGGTGCTGGATACCGGCAAAAACTCGGTCAATCCTTCGATGATGCCGAGGATGAGGGCGTGAAACAGCAGTGTGGGGTCGGTCATGGTCAGGCTTTGGACAGAAAAAAGGCGCGTCCGTCGGACGCGCCTGCGGATTATACGCGGGCGGGATGACCTCGTTTCGGCGGCCAGACGGACATCTACGGAGCCATGGCGTGCACGGCCGCCTGACAGGCGGTCACCCGGTTGCGGCCGTGCTGCTTGGACTGGTACAGGCATTCATCGGCGGAGGCGATCAGCGCGTCCAGCGTCGCGTGACGGTCCTCCTTTTGGGCGACGCCGAAGCTTGCGGTGGCAGCGGTTTCTCCCGTTTCGCACGGGACGCGCATGCGCGCGATCTCCGCACGCAGCCGCTCCGCCAGCGCCGCCGCTTCCTGCTGACCGGTTTCGGGCAGGAACACGATGAATTCCTCGCCGCCCCACCGGGCCAGGACATCGCCTTGCCTGACGGATCGCTTGAGGATGTCCGCCAGGGCCTTCAGCACCTTGTCGCCGTGAGCGTGACCATGCGCGTCGTTGATCTGCTTGAACAAGTCGATGTCGAGCATCATCACCGACGTGTCATGCCCATGGCGAATGGCATTACTCCAGAGCGGACTGGTTCGATCGTAAAAGGCGCGCCGGTTGTTCAGCCCGGTCAGCGGATCCAGTTGCGCCAGCCGTTCGGCGCGTATCCGTTCTTCCTGGCCGACACGCAGCTGGTAGGCCAGCGCCAGAGCGAGCAGCGTGGCGTCGACCAGCATGCCGATTTCCACGGCACGGAATGTCCAACTGGTGTGGGGGATGAAGCCCCAGGTGGACAGCGTCGTCAACACGGCGCCGACCATGGCGGCGATGGCGGCGATGAGGAAATATTTCGCCGGTTTCTGGCCTGCGTGAACCGAAATGGCGCCGAGCAACAGCATGAGTCCGGTAAACAGAAAGACAAAGCTGAACGACACGAGCAGCGCGACTTTCTGGCTGCCCGCCAGGATGGCGGCGCCTAGCAAGGCGCCGGACAGGGCGCAATACGCGATGACGGCCTTGCGTACCCTGGGGAAAACCACCCGCAGATCGAGAAACCGGCTGGCGAACAACAGGCCACTGACGCCGTACCAATACATGAGAACCGGATTGGACCATTGCTGCCAGCGCACCGAATCGGGCCAGAGCCAGGCGAAGCCATGGCCGGTGTAGGCGATGTTCATGGCAACGAACATCGCCAGATAGATTGAATAAAACAGGTAGCGCGAATTGCGCAGGCTGAAATACAGAATCGCGTTATACGCCATCAGGGCAAGCAGGAAGCCGTAGACGATGCCGTAACTGAGTTCCTGCTGCGTTTGCCGGAGCCGCGAGGCCTCCGGGTCCAGCAACGTGATCGGGACAACCATGGGGTCAGGGGTTTCGACGCGGATGAACACCTCGCTGACGCCGGCGCCGAAAGCGTGATCGAAAACAAAATAGCGGCTCGCGACCGGGCGCTGCATGAAAAGCTGTTCGTCGCCGGCACGATACGCCGCGACCGTCCGGCCCTGATTCTGGAAATAGACTTCGACCCGGTCGAGCCAGGCGGTCTCGATCGACAGTCTTCTATGCAAAGGGGTCGCCGTCGGGTTGTCCACTGCGAAATGGATCCACACCGGCTTGGCGCCGATGCCAAAGTTCAGGACCGGGCTTTTCCCGGGCCTGAATTTTCCCGCCTGATAGGCGGCCATCGCATCAGCCAGCCTGAGCCGGTCGTGTTGCTCTTGCAGAAGCTGCGTGGACAGGCCGATGGCGGATGCGTAATCGCGTGCTGCCGACAGGGGCGCCGCAGCAGCCAGCGTGCTGCATAAAAAAGCCAGCATGCCGGCGAGCCGGAAGACCCGACCGAAAAGTCCGTTGCGCAAGATGGGCTGGCGATGGATGGGCCGGACGTCAGACCTTGCGGTACACCTCGGCGCCCTGCCTGACGAATTCCACCGCCTTCACTTCCATGCCCTTGGCCAGCGCGTCGGCTTCGTTCAAGCCTTCCTTCGCGGCGTATTCGCGCACGTCCTGGGTGATCTTCATCGAGCAGAAGTGCGGGCCGCACATCGAGCAGAAGTGCGCGACCTTGGCCGATTCCTTGGGCAGGGTCTCGTCGTGGAAGGACTTCGCCTTGTCGGGATCGAGGCCGAGGTTGAACTGGTCGTCCCAGCGGAACTCGAAGCGCGCCTTGCTCAAGGCGTTGTCGCGGATCTGCGCGCCGGGGTGGCCCTTCGCCAGGTCGGCCGCGTGGGCGGCGAGCTTGTAGGTGATGATGCCTTCCTTGACGTCGTCCTTGTCGGGCAGGCCGAGGTGCTCCTTCGGCGTGACGTAGCACAGCATCGCGGTGCCGTACCAGCCGATCATCGCGGCACCGATGCCGGAAGTGATGTGGTCGTAGCCGGGGGCGATGTCGGTGGTCAGCGGGCCGAGGGTGTAGAACGGCGCCTCGTGGCACTGTTCCAGCTGGATGTCCATGTTCTCCTTGATCAACTGCATCGGCACGTGGCCGGGGCCTTCGATCATCACCTGCACGTCGTGCTTCCACGCCACCTGGGTCAGTTCGCCCAGCGTCTTGAGTTCGCCCAGCTGCGCCTCGTCGTTGGCGTCGTAGATCGAGCCGGGACGCAGGCCGTCGCCCAGCGAGAAGGCCACGTCGTAGGCCTTCATGATGTCGCAGATGTCTTCAAAGTGGGTGTAGAGGAACGATTCCTTGTGGTGCGCCAGGCACCACTTGGCCATGATCGAGCCGCCGCGCGACACGATGCCGGTCATGCGGTTGGCGGTCAGCGGCACGTAGCGCAGCAGCACGCCGGCGTGGATGGTGAAGTAGTCGACGCCCTGCTCGGCCTGTTCGATCAGGGTGTCGCGGAACATTTCCCAGGTCAGGTCTTCGGCCTTGCCGTCGACCTTTTCCAGCGCCTGGTAGATCGGCACGGTACCGATCGGCACCGGTGAATTGCGGATGATCCACTCGCGCGTCTCGTGGATGTTCTTGCCGGTCGACAAATCCATCACGGTGTCGCCGCCCCAGCGGATCGCCCAGGTCATCTTCTCGACTTCTTCCTGGATGCTGGAACCCAAAGCCGAGTTGCCGATGTTGGCGTTGATCTTCACCAGAAAATTGCGGCCGATGATCATCGGCTCGGATTCCGGGTGGTGGATGTTGTTGGGGATGATGGCGCGGCCGCGCGCGATCTCGCTGCGCACGAACTCGGGCGTGATCTCGTTCTGCAGGCTGGCGCCGAAGTGCTGCCCCGGATGCTGGCGGTTCATCAGCGCGGCGAGCTTCTCGCCCAGCGGACCGGATTGCTTCAGCGACTCCAGATAGGCGGCGCGGTTGTTGTTCTCGCGGATGGCGATGAACTCCATTTCCGGCGTGATGATGCCCTGACGCGCGTAGTGCATTTGCGTCACGTTCATCCCGGCTTTGGCGCGGCGCGGGGTACGGGCGAGGTCGGGAAAGCGCATCGTCGCCAGTTCGGGGTTGGCGGCCTGCTGGCGGCCATATTCCGAGCTCAGGTCGGTCAATACTTCGGTATCGCCGCGCGCCTCGATCCAGCGGGTGCGCAGTGCCGGCAGGCCTTTGCGGATATCGATGCTGGCAGCCGGGTCGGTGTAGGGGCCCGAGCAGTCATAGACGAAAATCGGCGGATTTTTTTCCCCGCCAAAACCCGTTGCCGTGTCGGCCTGGCTGATTTCGCGCATCGGCACGCGCAGGTCGGGCTGGCTGCCCTGCACGTAAATCTTGCGTGAATTGGGCAAAGGCTGCACCGCCGCCTCATCGACGTGGGCCGTGGCGGCTAGAAATTTGGGGTTGGCGTTCATGGTGGCGCTCCAAAAAAACAGGAGGCGTCAGACGCACCTCGCTGGGTAAAATCAGGGAGGCCTTGAATCGGCCTCGATGGATCAATATGAGGAGGCCGTAATATCGGCCTCCCTACGGCGGTCTCAACCGCATCAGGTTCAAAGGGTATGTCTCACTCCAACCGCTAAAACATTGGCTGGAGACCCCTGGCGAGCGGTTCAAGGTAGCCGAAATGTGGAATAATTGCAAGGCGAGACCCCATCTAACTTATTGAGTCATAACTCAATTTTCGCCGCAACTTAATACTCTTCAGGCAAGGGCATACATGGATATCGAGCAGGCGCGCTACAACATGGTGGAACAGCAAATCCGCCCCTGGGATGTGCTGAATCAGAACGTGCTCGACCTGCTGTTCAAGGTGCGCCGTGAAGACTTCGTACCCGAGGCGCACCGCGCGCTGGCCTTCGTCGACATGGAAATCCCCATCGGCCATGGGCAGACGATGTGGACGCCCAAGCTGGAAGCGCGCGTGGTGCAGGAAGTGGCGATCCGTCCCAGCGACCGCGTGCTGGAAATCGGCAGCGGCAGCGGCTACCTCACCGCCTTGCTGGCGATGGAAGCGGCGGAAGTGGTGTCGGTGGACATCCAGCCCGAATTCAGCGCCGCCGCCGCCCACAAGCTGCGCGCGCATGGCTTCAACAATGTCGTGCTGCACACCGCCGACGCTGCGCGTGACTGGCCGGACGCAGCCGGTTTCGATGTCATCGTGCTGACCGGCTCGACCCCTTTGCTGTCGGATGCCTTTCGCAGCCGCCTGCGTGTGGGCGGGCGCCTGTTCGCCATTACCGGCGAGTCGCCGGTCATGCAGGCGCAACTCGTGACGTGTACTGCGCCGGGCGCGTTCCGCAGCGTCACCCTGTTTGAAACCTGTGTCGCGCCGCTGCGCAACGCGCCGCACCCGGCAGCTTTTGTTTTTTAAGCATGCGTCAGTTTCGCCCCGTTGAACTCGCTGCGCATCTGCAGGCCGGACACGCCCCGCAGCTGCTCGACGTGCGCGAACCGTGGGAATGGAACCTGTGCCGCATTCCCGGCGCGATCCTGATTCCGATGCGCGACCTGCCCGTGCGCCTGCAGGAATTGAACAAAAAAGCTGAAACGGTAGTCATCTGCCACCACGGTGTGCGCAGTTACCAGGCCGCCCGCTATCTGGAGTCGCTCGGATTCGGGGATGTGATCAACCTGTCGGGCGGCGTGGCCGCCTGGGCCGACGAAGTCGATCCGGCCATGCCGCGTTATTGAACTTACTTGACTGGAACAACATGCAGTTCAAACCTCTGATACTCGCACTGAGCCTGGCATTCAGCCCGGTTTCCCACGCCGCCAACCTCGGCGACATCTACCGTGAAGCGCAGGCGAACGACACCCAGTATGCCGCCGCCCGCGCCGCCTATCAGGCCGGGCTGGAGGCGCTGCCGCAGGCGCGCTCGGCGCTGTTGCCGAATGTGAACGCCGACGGCAACGCGCGCTACAACGACGTCCGCACCAGCCTGCCCAATGGCGACACCAACAGCGGCAATAGCGCGCTCGACCTCAATGCCGTGCAACCGCTCTACAACAAGGCAAGTTCGGTGCAGGTCCAGCAGGCCGAGGAGCAGGTCAAGATCGTCACCAAGCAACTGGAACTCGCGGAACAGGATCTGATCCTGCGCACCGCGAAAGCCTATTTCGACGTGCTGCAGGCGCAGGACAACATCGGCCTCAACCGCGCGCAAAAAGCCGCCATCACCGAAGAACTGGCCGCCGCCAAGCGCAATTTCGAAGTCGGCACCGCCACCATCATCGACACCCAGGAGGCCCAGGCGCGCTACGACCTGACCCTCGCACAGGAAATCGCCGAGGAAAACCTCCTCAACATCCGTCTGCACGCACTGGAACGGATTATCGGCAAGCCCCCGGCTGCGCTGGACACGCTGGCCGACAAAGCCGAGCAGGCCGCGCTGATCGATCCGATCATTCGCAAACTGTCCGAAGCCCATCCCATCGAAGAATGGGCCACGCGTGCCGAAGAGGGCAATCTGAATGTGGCGATCCAGCGCTACAACAAGACTATCGCCGACCAGCAAATCGAGCTCAGCCGGGCGGGGCATTACCCCACGCTGAATGCCGTCGCAAGCTACCGATACGGCAGGAACCAGAGCCTGGGCATCACCCTCGCCGACATCAACACTGCGCTGGTGGGAGTCGAATTCAATCTGCCGATCTATCAGGGCGGACTGGTCGATTCGCGCGTGCGGCAAGCCGTCGCCAATCAGGAAAAAGCGCGCCAGGATCTGAACACCGCGCTGCGCGACGCCACCCTGAACGCGCGCCAGGCATATCTCAACGTGACCAGCGCCGATGCGCAGGTGCGGGCGCTGGAGCGGACGGTGGCGTCCACCCAGTTGCAACTCGAATCCACCCGGCTCGGGGTGCAGGTCGGCGTGCGCACCAGTCTGGACGTGCTGAATGCGCAGCAGCAGGTGTTTTCCGCGCAGCAGCGCCTGGCTGCCGCGCGCTATGACTTCTTTCTGTCCAGCCTCAGCCTCAAGGCAGCAGTCGGCACGCTTACCGAGGGCGACCTGACCACGGTCGATCAGGTTCTGCGGCCGTCAACCGCGGCGAAATAAGCCCCGCTATCCGCGCCGCCGCGCCACGATGGCGCGCGGCAAAGGCGAGGCCGGCCTCGCCCATGCGGGTGCGCGCCGGCACATCGGCCAATAATTTCAACGCATTCGCCATCAAGCCTGCGGCGTCGCCCACCCGAATTGCCGCACCCGTTTCGATCGCCAGCCGCGTCGCTTCCTCGAAGTTGAAGGTGTGCGGTCCCACCAGCACCGACCGCCCCACGCTCGCCGCCTCGATCAGGTTCTGTCCGCCCAGCGGCAGCAGGCTGCCGCCGACGAAGGCCACATCGCACGCCGCGTAATAGGCAAACAATTCGCCCAGGCTGTCGCCCAGCAGCACCCGCGTGGCCGGGTTGAGTTCCGTGCCGTCCATCGCGCTGCGGCGCTGAAACGCCAGCCCCGCCGCTTCGATCAATGCCGCCACCGCATCGAAACGCTGCGGATGGCGCGGCACCAGCACCAGCAGCACGCTGGCCGGCGCGGTCGCGGCAAAGACCCGCAGAATCTGCGCTTCCTCGCCTTCGCGCGTGCTGGCTGCGAGCAGCACCGGGCGCGGTCCCCAGCGCGCGCGCCAGCTTGCGCCGAGCGCCAGTTGTTGCGGCGGCGGGGCGATATCGAACTTGAGGTTGCCGACCACCGTCACCG
>JBAVFD010000185.1:0-4813 GCA_049588075.1 Thiobacillus sp. | reverse complement strand
GCCATCATGGATGTGAACGCCGGTGAAGTGGCGCGCGTGCTGCGCGAACATCGGGTCTGCCGCCTGATCCACGGTCACACCCATCGCCCGGCGCGGCAGCTTCATGCGGTCGATGGACATGACTGCGAGCGCTGGGTGGTACCGGACTGGTACGCCCGCTGGGGCTATGTGGTGTGCGACGCACAGGGCTGCGCGCTGATGGTCGAATCCTTATAAACCGGGCGCCTGCATCTCGGCAAAGCCGTCCGGCAGGCGAAACAAGCCGGGTTTGACTGGCGCACTCGAACGCCCTTGCAGCGTGCGGCTGCGTCCGCTGAATTCGCGCTCCTCCAGCGTCAGTCCCACCCGCAACGCACGGTCGGCCTCCCACACCAGATTCGCCAGATCGCAATCGTGCCGCAGTTCGGCGGGCGTATCGCGCCAGACCCGATACTGGGTGGCCGCCAGCACGGTTTTCAGCTCGGCCATCGCGCGCGCCGCGTCCGGCGCCGCGCGGCGGTCAGCCACGCCCTCGCTGCACGTCTGGCCGTTGACCAGCAGACGATAGCGTTGCGCGCCCTGGGTGTGCGGTTCAAGCAGCAGGCGGGATTGCCACGTTTCCGGCCGTGGCGGCAGCGTGGCGGGAACGAACACCATCGCCAGCCGGCTCTCGCGCATGACGTTGAAAACCTTGTGCTGGCGCCGATCGAGCAGGACAAAATCGCCGCCGTCCTCGCCCGTATCCATGCGCAGATAATCGGGCGTCACCAGAATGCGGGTGGCGTAAGGCGGGTCACCCGGATCCTGATCGATATAGCGCAGCTCGGTCATGTGGCGCAGCCCGGTCATCTCCGCCGCCTGGGCGGCACCCGCCGTAAGCAGGCCCAGGAGCACGAACCATTTCATCCCGCCAGTCCGCGCGCCAGATCGGCCTGAATGTCGGCCATCGATTCCAGCCCCACCGCGATCCGCACCAGCCCGTCGCCGATGCCGGCTGCCGCGCGCTGTTCAGCCGTCATGCGGCTGTGCGTGGTGGAGGCCGGATGGGTGATGGTGGTTTTGGTGTCGCCCAGATTGGCGGTGATCGACAGCATCCGGGTCGCATCGATCAATTTCCACGCCGCAGGCTGGCCGCCCTTCAACTCGAACGCGACGATGCCGCCACCGGTTTTCTGCTGCGCCATTGCCAGTTGATGCTGCGGGTGCGACGGCAAGCCGGGATACCACACGCGCGAAACCTGCGGCTGCGCCTCCAGCCAGTGCGCCAGCGCCAGCGCACCTCGCGAATGTGCCTCCATGCGCAGCGAAAGCGTCTCCATGCCTTTCAGAATAATCCACGCGTTAAACGCCGACAGCGTCGGTCCGGCAGTGCGCAGAAAAGTGTACACGCCGTCCATCAGCGCCTGGCTGCCGAGCACCGCGCCGCCCAGTACCCTGCCCTGGCCGTCGAGATACTTGGTGGCGGAGTGGATGATGATGTCGGCGCCCAGTTTCAGCGGCTGTTGCAGCGCGGGCGAACAGAAGCAGTTGTCGACCGCGAGCCACGCACCCGATTCATGCGCGATGTCCGCCAGCGCGCGGATGTCGCTCACCTCGGTCAAAGGATTGGACGGCGATTCGACGAAAAACAGCTTCGTGTTCGGCTTCACCGCCGCGCGCCATTCCTCAGGATCGGTCGGCGACACGTAGGTCGTCTCGATGCCGAAACGACCGAGGATGTTGCTGAACAACTGCACCGTGGAGCCGAAAATCGAGCGCGACGCGACCACATGCTCGCCCGCCTTCATCAGCCCCATCACCGTCGCCAGGATCGCCGCCATGCCGGAAGCAAATGCCACACAGCGCTCGGCCCCTTCGAGTGCGGCGAGCCGCGCTTCCATCATCTGGACCGTGGGGTTGGTGAAGCGCGCGTAGATCGGCCCCGGCTGCTCGCCCTTGAAGCGCGCCGCCGCCTCCGCCGCGCTGCCGAACACGAAGCTGGAGGTGAGGAACAGCGCCTCGGAATGCTCGTTGAATTGGCTGCGCACCGTGCCGGCGCGCACGGCCAGGGTTTCGATGTCGTATTCGTCGTTCATGTTTGATCCCAAAATTAAAAACCCCGAACGGCAAGCGCGGTTCGGGGTTTCCCTGGCGACGCTTTAGCCGAATTTATCAAGCGCCCGCAAGCTGAAGTTCAAATCGGCGCCAGCAAAAAATTACATAGATAAATTTACGCCCGGCGCCGGGAGCGGTCAACCGTTCGCCGCCAGATTCAGATCCAGCTGCTGGGTGGACAGCGCCGACGGCGGCGGGGTCTCGCCGTTGCGCACGGCTTCGACGTAGTTGAGGTATTCCGGTGTGATGTCGCCGGTGATGTAGCGGCCGTCGAAGCACGAAGTGTCGAAGTCTGGAATCGCCGGGTTGCCTGCACGCACCACCTCCACCATGGCGTCGAGGTCCTGATAGATCAGCGCGTCGCAGCCGATCTCGCGGGCGATTTCCGCGTCGTTGCGGCCATTGGCGATGAGTTCGTTGCGTGTCGGCATGTCGATGCCATAGACGTTGGAGTAGCGCACCGGCGGCGAGGCGGAGGCGAAATACACCTGCGCGGCGCCGGCGTCGCGCGCCATCTGCACGATCTCGCGGCTGGTGGTGCCGCGCACGATGGAGTCGTCGACCAGCAGCACGTTCCTGCCCTTGAATTCCTCGGCGATGGCGTTGAGCTTCTGCCGCACCGATTTCTTGCGCAGCGCCTGCCCCGGCATGATGAAGGTGCGGCCGATGTAGCGGTTCTTGATGAAACCTTCGCGGTAGGGCACGTTGAGGTGATTCGCCAGCTGCAGCGCCGAGGGGCGGCTGGTGTCGGGAATCGGGATCACCACGTCGATCTTCAGGTGGGAAAACTCACGCTTGATTTTTTCGGCCAGCGACACGCCCATGGCGAGCCGCGTGCTGTAGACCGAGACGCCGTCCATCACTGAATCGGGGCGGGCGAGGTAGACATATTCGAAAATGCAGGGGTTGAGCACGGCCTTGTCGCTGCACTGGCGGCTGTGCAGCTTGCGCTCATAGTCGATGAATACCGCTTCGCCCGGCGCCACGTCGCGCAGCAGACGGAAACCCAGCGTATCGATCGCCACGCTCTCCGAGGCGACGATGTATTCATGCGGCGTGACCGCCTCGTTGATGCCGATCACCAGCGGCCGGATGCCATGCGGGTCGCGGAAAGCCAGCAGGCCATGGCCGGCGATGAAGGCCGTCACCGCATAGGCCCCCTTGCAGCGCGCATGCACGCCGGACACCGCGCCGAAGATCGTGTCCAGGTTGAGCTGGCGCCCCGCAGCGCGCACCTGCAGCTCATGTGCCAGCACGTTGAGCAGCACCTCGGAATCCGAATTGGTGTTGACGTGGCGCAGGTCGGCGCGAAACAGCGATTCCTTCAGTTCGTCGGTGTTGGTGAGGTTGCCGTTATGCCCCAGCACGATGCCGTAGGGTGAGTTCACGTAGAACGGCTGCGATTCGGCCGACGACGACGCACTGCCGGCAGTCGGATAGCGCACATGCGCCACCCCCATGTCGCCCAGCAGATTGCGCATGTCGCGGGTGCGGAACACGTCGCGCGCCAGCCCCGGCCCCTTGTGCATGTGGAAGCGGTTTTCTTCCGCCGTCACGATGCCGGCTGCGTCCTGGCCGCGATGCTGCAACACCATCAGCCCGTCGTACAACAGCTGATTCACCGCCGTATTGGCAACGATCCCGATTACTCCGCACATGCTGTGCACCTATCCATAAAATGATTCGACCAGATTACTCAAAGCGGACGTATTTCGCCATGTCGGCCGGCAGCAGCGGCAACACGCCCAGCGCCATCCTCTGCAGACTGCCCGACAACAGGGCCTGCTTCCAGAAATCGGTGCGCGGCAGCGAGGTCAGCCCGGCAGCCAGAGCAAAACCCGTCAGAAACAGCATGCCCTTGGCCAGGCCCAATACGCCACCCAGCACCTTGTCGGCGCCACCCAGGCCCATCGCCCTGACCAGCGAGGCCATCGCGTGTCCCAACAGCAGCACGCCGATCAGCACCACCAGAAAAACCACTGCAAAACTGGCGAAATAGCGGATCGCGGGGTTGTCGACCCCGATGGGCAGCAGCGGTGCCGCGATCAATGCGCCCCACCTGCCCAGCACAAACGCCAGCACCCAGGCGGCCAGCGAAAACAGCGTGTTCACCATGCCGCACATCAGACCGCGCACCACCGTCAGCAGCAACACCAGCAACACGATGAAGTCGAGCATGCTCATTTTGCGACCACTTGCCCGGCCATGCCGTTTTCGGCCAGCTTCACTGCAGCCGCCACGGCGGCTTCGCGGGATGGATAGGGGCCGACACGCACGCGCGTCAATTTGCCGACGCTGTCGGTGTAGGCAGGCAACCCCACCTGGGCCGCATGCGTTTTAAGCTCACTGGCCTTGGCTGCATCAGACAGCGCGGCCAGTTGAACCACGTACACCGTGCCGGCAGCAGCAGGCTTGGCCTGGGTGGCCGGTGTCGCAGCAGGTTTGGCGGGCTGGGGCTTGGACGCTGGTTTGGATGGTGGCTTGACCGGCTCCGCTTTGGCCGGCGCAGGCTTGACCGGTTCCGATTCAGGTTGGGGTTCAGGTTTTGCGGCGGCCTCGGCCTGAGGCGCAGCGGACGCTGCACGCGGGGGCGGCGTGGCGGGGGTGATTGCCGCGTCGGGCTTGTCGGACTGGGCCGGTAACGCCGACTGTTCGGGTGCGGATGCTGGCGCAGTCGCCATGCGCACGGCCAGCAAACTTGCCGGTGGCGGCTCGTCTTCCAGCAACAGCGGCAGCACGA
>JBAVFD010000184.1:0-1896 GCA_049588075.1 Thiobacillus sp. | reverse complement strand
ACGAAGCCAAGTCGCAGGCCAAATACAGCGACGGCGTACTGGAACTGACGCTGCCGAAAAAGGCGACCAGTGCGGCCAGGAAACTGGCGATCCAGTAATTTCCCCAAAAGCAGTCAAAGGCGGCGTCATGCGTTGGGCGTCGCCTTTCTTATTTGCACGCAGCAGGCCGGCCGGCAGCACCCTGCCTTGGGCGACGGATGCGCGCGCCGGCCCTCAAGGTTGATCGTGGGGTAACCGGCGGATCGAATCAGGTCTTTTCGCCGGTCGCCAGCAACAAGCCGCCCCACGGCAATCCGCTCGGCATGCCCTGCTCCAGCCCCCTTGACCAGCGCGTTGCGGAGGGCAGAAAAATGGCCGAGTGCAGCTTCAAATTACGCACCGGCAAACCGGAGAACATCGAGCGCACTTCGCCTGCGTTATGCCAGCGCGCGCCACGATAGGCGCCGCTGCCGCCGTCCCTGCCCTTATGCCGATACAACAGGCTGTTGCGGTTGAGCCAGCCGATGGCAAAGCGGCGGCGCGCCACCCGCACGCATTCGGCCACGGCCCGCCGTTCGTCGTCGATAAAGCAGAGTGCGGCGATGGAGAGCACGTGATCGAAACTGGCGTCGGCGAACGGCAGCCCGCGCGCATCGCCTTCCACCCAGTTCAGTGACGGGCTGCTGCGGGTGCGCGCGTAATCCAGCCGGGCGGCATCGGGATCGAGTCCGGTGACGCAGAGATTATCCGCCGCGGCGCGGCGCGTGAACCAGCCGGTGCCGCAGCCGACGTCGAGCAGACTGTCGCCCGGCCGGGTTTTCAGGCAGCGCGCCGCCAGCGCGTATTCGGTCTCGCCGACCCAGCGCCCGCGCGGGGTGGCGTACCAGGCATCGTAGTCGGCGGGATTCACGCCGGCTGATCAATGTCCTGCGGGCTTGCTGGCGCGCGCATGGGCCTCGAAGCCGCCCTTGGCTTTCCAGCCTTCGAAACCGTCCTGGAGCACCTTGACGTTGTCGTAGCCCAGCAGGCGCAGCGCGAACACCGCCTGCGCGGACAGCGAGCCGGAGTTGCAATACACCACCACCATGCGGTCTTTCGGCAACTCGCTGCGGCGCGCCACGGCCTGACGCCAGTCGATGTTGACCGCGCCGGGGATGTGTTCCTTGGCGTACTGCGCGGCGTCGCGGGCATCGACGATGAAGACCTTGTTCCAGTCTTCCGCAGGAATCTGCTCCGGCCAGATCAGGCTGCTGCCGTACTCGGCGAAGTCCATGTAACCGGACAACGCATCGACCACGACGGGGTTTTCTTCGGCATGGACAGGCGCTGCCAGCAAGACAAGACTGGTGCAGAGGGCGATCAGCGTTTTGTTCATTGAGTTTCCTTTGCCGGGTTGAGGCGCGGATGGGTTTCGTCACACGCCAGCAGGACGATGAGTCCGGAGACGAACATGGCGGCAGCGGTGAACCAGAAGCCCGCCTCGATGCCGCCGGCCAGTGCCGCCACCGCACCCAGCAGCAGCGCGCCGATGCCGTAGCCAAGGTCGCGCCAGAAGCGGTAGATGCCGATAGCCGAGCCGCGCCAGTTGGGATGGGCGATGTCGGAGACGGCGGCCGACAGCGTCGGATACAGCAAGGCCATGCCGAAGCCCATCACCGCAGCCGCGAAAGACCACCACAATTCACCCTCGCCCAGCAGCACCAGCGCGACGCCGGTGCCGCACAGCCACATGCCCCAGACGATAGGTTTTTTGCGGCCGATGCGGTCGGACAGATGGCCGGTGAAGAACTGCGACATGCCCCAGACGAAGCCGTACACGCCGACCACCCAGCCGATGCCGGGCAGGGACAGCCCCCGCTGATGCAGGTAGACCGGGAAGAACACCCACACCAGCGCATCGACGAATTTCTCCACCAG
>JBAVFD010000183.1:0-4016 GCA_049588075.1 Thiobacillus sp. | reverse complement strand
GCATAAGGCCGGCGCGGTCCGGACAGGCCGCTGGCCACGCAGCCGCCGAGGGTGGCGGCGCCGCCGAAATGCGGCGGCTCGAACGCCAGCATCTGATTCTGTCCGGCGAGCAGCGCCTCGATTTCGGCAAGCGGGGTGCCTGCGCGCGCGGTCAGCACCAGTTCCTTCGGCTGGTAATCGACCACGCCGCTGAGCGTGCGCGTGCCTAGCACTTCACCTTCGTCGGGGTTGCCGTAGAAGGTCTTGCTGCCGCCGCCCTGGATAACGAGCGGGGCGTGGTTTTCGTGCGCGGCGCGGATGCGCTCGATCAGGGGTTCCAGCATCAGAATCTCGGCAGCTCGGGATGCGGCAGCTGCCCGCCGCTGATGTGCATTGCGCCCCACTCGGCGCAGCGGTGCAGTTCGGGCACGGCCTTGCCGGGGTTGAGCAGGGTGTCAGGATCGAACGCGGCCTTCACTTCGTGGAAGCGCACCAGTTCCGGAGTGGAAAACTGCGCGCACATCTGGTTGATCTTCTCCAGCCCGACGCCGTGCTCGCCGGTGATGGTGCCGCCGACTGCGACGCACAGTTCGAGTATTTTTCCGCCGAAGGCTTCGGCCTTGTGCAGTTCGCCCGGCTGGTTGGCGTCGAACAGGATCAGCGGGTGCAGGTTGCCGTCGCCCGCATGAAACACGTTGGCCACCGCCAGGCCGCATTCCGCGCTCATCTCGCTGATGCGCTTCAGCACATGCGGCAGCTGCGCGCGCGGAATGGTGCCGTCCATGCAGTAGTAATCGGGCGCGAGACGCCCCACCGCCGGGAACGCAGCCTTGCGCCCGGCCCAGAATTTGAGGCGCTGCTCCTCGCTTTCCGCGGTGCGGATTTCGGTGGCGCCGGAGGCGGTCAGCACCTCGCGCACGGTGAAGATATCGTCCGACACTTCCTCGTTGACGCCGTCGACCTCGCACAGCAGCAGGGCTTCGCAGTCGAGCGGATAGCCGGCGTGGACGAAGGCCTCGGCGGCCTGGATGGCGAGCCGGTCCATCATTTCCAGCCCGGCCGGGATCACCCCGGCGGCGATGATGTTGCCAACCGCGGCGCCCGCCTTCGCCACGTCGTCGAACGCAGCCAGCACCACCTGCGCGCGCTGCGGGCGCGGCAGCAGCTTGACCGTGACTTCGGTGATCACCGCCAGCATGCCTTCCGATCCGGTCATGAGCGCCAGCAGGTCGTAGCCGGCGGCATCCAGCGTGTCGCTGCCGATTTCCAGCAGCTCGCCGGCGATCGTCCAGGCGCGCAGCTTGAGAATGTTGTGCACGGTGAGGCCATATTTCAGGCAGTGCACGCCACCGGAATTTTCCGCCACGTTGCCGCCGATCGAGCAGGCGATTTGCGACGAGGGATCGGGCGCATAGTAGAGGCCATGCGCGGCAGCCGCTTCGGAAATCGCCAGGTTGCGCACCCCCGGCTGCACTGTGGCGGTTCGGGCCAGTGGGTCAATGTCTTTTATTTGATTGAGCTTGGACAGCACCAGCAGCACTGCGCCGTCGATCGGCAGCGCGCCGGCCGCGAGACCGGTGCCCGCGCCGCGCGCCACCACCGCAACTTTCTCGGCATGGCACAGCTGCAGGATCGCCGCCACCTGCGTCTCGTTTTCCGGCAGCATTACCACGTCGGGAATATTGCGGTAGGCCGACAGGCCGTCTGACTCGAACGGCATCAGGTCCTCGCGCTCGAACAGCACGCTGTGCGACGGGAGCAGGCGACGCAACTGGGACAGGAAGGCAGGACTGAGCATGGCTAAAACGTGAGCGATCAGGCCGCGAGTTTAGCCGGGCTTGCCGCTGCGTGCGAGGGCGCGAGCCGCCGGTAGGCTTCCGCCAGCGCACCGTCGTCGCCGACGTTGCCGGGGAAGATCACCACCGGCATCTGCGGCAGGCGATGCCAGGGCGGCGTCTGCACCACGGTGACGCCGGGCAGGATTTGTCCCAGCACGCGCGACGCGGTCAGTTCGAGCCCCGTCGACAGCACGTCGTTGGAGGTGATGCCGCCCTTGCTGATGAGAAAGCCCAGCGTCGCCGGCAGCCTTTTAACCACATCCATCATCGTGCCCGAGACCCCTTCACCGAACGCAAGCCGCTCGGCGGTGCTGGCGAACTGGCGCTCGCTGCGGCTGGTGAACACCACCGGGGTGAGGCCCTGCGCATGGGCGTGGGCGATGCTCGCCGTCAGCTCGTCGGCCACTGCGGCGCGCTCGGCCGGAAGGCGGGCGACGTCGAGCGGCAGGCCGACCACGCCGCGTTGCTTCAGCAGCGAAGTGAGCTGCGCGGTGGTCCTGGCGACGTGCGAACCGACCACGACCGCACCGGGCTTGCCATCACGCACCAGGGTGGCGAAGGATTCTGCGGCCACCGGCTGCGGCGGCAGCTTCGCCAGTGCCGTGAGCAGCGAGGCGGCGCTGCGGAACAACAGACGCTTGCCACTCGCCGCCGCCTGCAGCACGGCGTCGGCAAACACGCGATAGTCGTCGGGCGACTCGCCGTCGACCACGCCGATCGCGTTGTCGTGCAGGGCGGCGAGCCAGGCGTCGGTTTTGCCGGCGCGCAAGTCGTCGAGGGTGAGGCGCGCAACATCTTGGGCGGCGACGCGGCCGCCGGTTTTTTCCGCCACATACTCGGGCAGGAACGCCGTGCGGTAGCCGAACACCGAGTCGCGCGCGAATTCGGTTTCGTGGGTGGGCACAGGCTTGCCATCGACCAGCAGATAGTGCGTGCTGTCGCGCGTGATGCGGCCGCCCTCGAAAAATGCCGGGGTCAGCAGCGTCGCGTCGAACGGGCCGAGCACGGCGTTCATCACGTCGGTTTCCACCGGGTAGTGGCCGCGCAGGGTCGAGTCCGAGCGCGACACGAACAGCACCGGTCCCGAATAATCGGCGAGCGCAGTCTTGAGGTTTTCGCACACTTCGCGCGTCACCGCAGCCGCACGCGCCGCGTCCATGCCGCGCGTGTTGGTGAGCACGAAGAACAGCGGCGCGGCGTCGGCGAGTGCCGTCTTCAGCGTGGCGACGTCCCAGCGCGTCAGCAGCAGGCAGGAATGCACCGTCTGCGAGCCGGTGGGGTCGTCGTCGAGAACGATGATTTTCGGATTCATGGTCAAAACCTTTCATGTCCGCGAATACGCGTCGGTGTATCCGCGGAGACGTCTCAAGCCGCCGTGCGCTCCAGCATGGCCAGCGCACGCTCGTGCATCGCCTGCGCGTTCATGCCGTTGAAGTCGAACAGCTGCTGCGGGCTGGCGGTGGTCTCGCCGCGCTTCCAGCAGAACACGTCGCGCTGCGCGGCCTGGCTGCGCAGCAGCACCGGCTCGAGCGGCGCCGAGGGGCCGCCGGTGACGCCGATCAGCACGTCGCCGTGGAACATCGCCTTGAAGGCGGCGTTATCCATGAAGCGGCCGTCGGGTTCCGACACGCTGTCCCACAGCACGTCGCTGGGGCGGTACAGCCGGCGCGGGTTGACCACGGCGACGATGCGCGAGCCGATGCCGGTTTCCGCCAGCTTCTCGGCGGCGGCGAACACCGGCTGCAGCACCATGTCGCCGGTCACCGCGAACACCACGGTGTGCGAGCCTGGACGCTCCTGCAGCACCATCGCGCCATCGTCGATTGCCTGATAGCTCTGCGCCATCGTCGCGTGCACCGGCAGCGGCGATTTCGAGGCGGTGATGACGATGCCCTTGTTGTGCTGCTTCAGCGCCCAGTCGTAGCTCGCCTGGATCATGTTGGCGTCGACCGGGAACAGCGGGTAGACGTTGCCGTTGCGCATCATCGCGGCGAAGTAGCTCTCGATCTCGGGGCGCTGGTGGGTCCAGCCGTTGCGGCCCTGCTCCAGCGCGCCGGCGGTGAACAGGCACACCGTCGCGGGGGTGGCGCGACGCAGTTCGGCCATCGCCTGCGTCACCGTCTGCCAGATCGGCAGGCCGTTGATGGCGAAGGACTCGTAGCTGCACCACAGGCTGCGGCCGCCGAACAGCGCGACGCC
>JBAVFD010000182.1:0-19094 GCA_049588075.1 Thiobacillus sp. | reverse complement strand
TGCTGCGATCTTTGCCCGGCGTATTCTGCGCGGGCGAGATGCTCGACTGGGAAGCGCCCACCGGCGGCTATCTGCTGACTGCCTGTTTTGCCAGCGGGCACGTGGCGGGGCAGGGCGCGTTGAATTACCTGGCTGGCCACATTCAAGTACGACACCATGCTGCGACTGACTGAACTCAAACTGCCGCTCGACCATCCCGCGGACGCCTTGCGTGCGGCGATCCTGCATCGCCTGGAGCTGGCGGATGACGAGCTCGTCGGCTTCAGCATCTTCAAGCGCAGTTATGACGCGCGCAAAAAGCATGCGCTGCTGATGATTTATGCCGTCGACATCGAAGTCAAAAACGAGGTGGCGCTGCTGAAGCAATTCCGCAACGACCGTCACCTCGTGCCGACGCCGGACACGGCCTATCGCTTCGTCGGTCATGCGCCGGAAAATCTGACCGAACGCCCGCTCGTGGTCGGCTTCGGCCCCTGCGGCATCTTTGCTGCGCTGGTGCTGGCGCAGATGGGTTTCAAGCCGATCGTGCTGGAACGCGGCAAGGCGGTGCGCGAGCGCACCCAGGACACCTGGGGGCTGTGGCGCAAGCATGTGCTCAACCCCGAATCCAACGTCCAGTTCGGCGAAGGCGGCGCGGGCACGTTTTCCGACGGCAAGCTCTACAGCCAGATCAAGGATCCCAAGCATCTGGGGCGCAAGGTGCTGACCGAGTTCGTCAAGGCGGGCGCGCCGGAGGAAATTTTGTACGTGTCGAAACCGCACATCGGCACCTTCCGCCTGGTCGGCATGGTCGAAGCCATGCGCCACGAGATCGAGGCACTCGGCGGCGAGATCCGCTTCCAGCAGCGCGTCACCGACGTGCTGATCGAGGATGGTCACATCCGGGGGGTGACGCTCGCCAGTGGCGAAACGCTGCGCAGCGATCACGTCGTCCTCGCGCTCGGCCACAGCGCGCGCGACACCTTCGAGATGCTGCACGCGCGCGGCGTCTACATGGAGGCCAAGCCGTTTTCGATCGGCTTTCGCATCGAGCATCCGCAGTCGCTGATCGACCAGGCCAGGCTGGGGCCGAACGCCGGCAACCCGCTGCTGGGTGCGGCGGACTACAAGCTGGTGCACCACGCGAAAAACGGCCGCTCGGTGTACAGCTTCTGCATGTGCCCCGGCGGCACCGTGGTGGCGGCCGCTTCCGAGCCGAACTGCGTGGTCACCAACGGCATGAGCCAGTATTCGCGCAACGAGCGCAACGCCAATGCGGGCATCGTGGTGGGCATCACGCCCGAGGACTTTCCCGGCGGACCGCTGGCCGGCATCGAGTTGCAAAGGAAACTGGAAGCGCGTGCGTTCGAACTGGGCGGTCGCAATTACGAGGCGCCGGCTCAGCTGGTCGGCGACTTTATCGAGGGCAAGTCCTCCACCCAGCTCGGCAGCGTCGAGCCGTCGTACCAGCCCGGCGTGCACCTGACCGACCTCGCATCCGCATTGCCGGATTACGCCATCGAGGCGATCCGCGAGGCGCTGCCGGCGTTCGATCAGCAGATCAAGGGCTTCGCGATGAAAGACGCCGTGCTGACCGGTGTCGAAACGCGCACCTCGTCGCCGTTGCGCATCACCCGCGGCGACGATTGCCAGAGCCTCAACGTCAGGGGACTGTATCCGGCAGGCGAGGGGGCAGGCTATGCCGGCGGGATTCTGTCGGCCGGCGTGGACGGCATCAGGGTCGCCGAGGCCGTCGCTCTTGACGTGCTGGGGAAAACGGCGCGGCCCTGAGGCGCGTTGTCTCAAGGGGCGTAGGCCGGCTATTTCTTGCCGGGCGCTGTCACCAACTGGGCATAGGCCGCATCGGCCAGCTGCCGGATCGCCTGGTGCCCGATCTGGCCCGACAGGGCGTAGCCGAAATCGCCGTCGATCCAGTAGAACACGTCGACACCGTTTTCGCTCGCGTGGCGGAAGGCCGTCAGCTGGTTGCCTGCAACCGCGCGCCGCACATAGAGGGTCACGCGACGCTCGATCCGGTCCTGGTACATGAACTGCGCCACCGGGCCGGTTTCGCCGGTCAGCAGGCGGCCGCCGAGCAACTCGAATCCCTGCGCGCTGAAATCAGGCGCTTTCAGTTGCGTGCCGACGCGCTTGGAAAGCCAGGCCACCAGATGGTCCGCGTGGGCGGCGTCGACTTCGACCGGGTGGCGCGATTCGGTACTGAAAACCGCGTGGGCGATGGCGGCATCGCGGGCCAGATAAACCGGGGCGGCGGGCGCCTGCTCCGCGTTGAGGCCGAGGGCGTAACCGACCAGTCCGGTGGCCACCATGGCCAGCAGCGCCGCCACCGCCCGGAATGGCACGGGCATGGCCGGGCGGCGCGTGGCGCGGACCAGGTTCAGCGGCAGCGGCTCATTGAGGACGGCGTCGAAGGCGGCATGCAGGGACTGGTTCTGCCCGGCCCAGGCCTGCACCCGCGCGGCATCGGCCGGGTGGGCCGCCAGCCAGGCCTCGACCTCGAGACGGCGGACTTCGCTCAGTCCGCCATCCACATAGGCGTGGAGTTCGTGTTCGCGCACTTCGTCGGTCATTTCACCACTTTCAGTTTGACTGCGGGTTCTCCCGCCAGCATCTGCCGCATGCGCTCGCGCGCACGCGACAGCCGCGACATCACCGTGCCGACCGGCACCCCCAGCACCTGGGCGGCTTCGGCATAGCCGAATTGTTCCAGTCCCACCAGCAGCAGCACTTCGCGTTGTTCCTCAGGCAGTTGTGCCAGCGCGTCGTGGATGTCGCGTGCCGTCAGCGCTTCCATTTGCCCGCCGCTCACCGGCTCGTCCGGCGCATCCTCCATCACGGTTTCCGGCGGTCGCCGAATGCGGATCTGGTTGACGAACAGATTGTGCATCAGGGTGAACAGCCAGGCGCGCAGGTCGCTGCCGGGCTGCCACAGGTCGAGCTTGGCCAGCGCGCGTTCGAGGGTGTCCTGCACCAGATCGTCGGCGCGATTGAGGTCCCCCGTCAGCGCCCGGGCGTAGCGGCGCAGGCGGGGGAGGTGCTCGATCAGATCGGGGCGGGCACGCACTCAGGGCTTGGCGGTGTGCCACGCATTGTTGAAGCCGTCGCCGGTCATGTCGCCCGGCTTCTGATCCTTGGACCACTGGTAGAGCGGCTTGCCCTTGTAGGACCACTGCAGGGAGCCGTCGTCGCGGGTGAGGACGGCGTAGTCGCCGCTGGCCTGGTCGGTCGCGGTTGCGGTCAGGGGGGGCCATTTCTTGGCGCATTCGCCGTTGCAGGCGCTCTTGCCGGAGCCGGCCGCATCCTTGTCGAACACATACAGCGTCATGCCGGAAGGGTTGGTGAGAACGCCCATCTGGTTCATGGTGGGCGAAGCGTAGGGGCTGGCGCAGGCGACCAGCATGCTCAGTGTGGCGAGGGACAGGGTCAATGCGTTTTTCATGGCGTTTCCTTGTTCAAAGGTTAAGTGAAATGCGCAAGTTTGCATGCTTGCATTGACGTGAACACTTGACCGGTCGAGTTTATTCCCGATCAATACTTTATTTTTGAAGCGCCTGATCGATCGAGCCGAATATCGCCCGGAGGCACGCCGAACAAATCAAGGTGGCGGAGGCGGTGGCGCTGAATTGTCTGGCGTGACGCGCCTTGCGCGCCGACGCGGGCAGGTTCCGCGATTCAGGTCGTGCCCGTGGCAAGCCAGCGCGCGCAGTCCTTGCCCAGTTCGCGTTCGGCGCGTGCCTCGTATTCCGCCGACTCTTCCGGCGTCAGCGTGTCGATCCAGCGGCCATTCACCCCCTTGTTGATGAAGGTCTCGGCGCCGCCGTCCCAGAATGCGCCGCCGAGCGGCACGCTTTGGCTCGCGTTCCGTTTCATCCAGTCGAAGCTGCAATACGTGAGAATGTCCTGCCAGCGTGCTTCGTCGATCGGGATATCGAGAAAATCCGCGATGCGCCGCATTTCGCCTGGCATATCCCGTTTGAGCGCACTGAAATGCACGAACAGCACGTTCGGCAAATGGCGGATCGCCCACCAGTTGCGGACGCTGTCCCAGAACGGCCAGAAGGGGTGGCCGTCGCGATCCATCCAGTCACGCCAGTAGCGGCGAATGTCCGCAGGCGGCGGTTCGATCGGCGGCCCCACCCGCCCCGGGGTGTCGTTCAGCGCGCCGTACCACGCCGCGTTCGCATTGGCATGGTGGTTATACATGCTCCACACCACGTCGCGTCCGTCGCGGGCGATGTAGAGATATTTGGCCTGGGGCGAGAACACCAGCGCATCCAGCGGCAGATGGGTTTTGAGGATGCGGCGATGCGTCTGCGCGTCCACCTGCGGCAGCTTGACTGCCTTGGGCGGCACGCGCAGATCGAGCCAGGGCGACATCTCGGCGACCGGCAGCGTCGGGTCGCCGCCGAACAGCATCTGCGCCACGATCTGCTGCGTCCAGGTGGTGCCGGACTTGGCGTAGGTGGCGATGATGATGTCGTCGTCGCGGAAGGCGAAATCGTTCCAGATGGTGGAATCGAAATGATGGTTGTGCAGCTCGCGGGTCTTGGTCGGCCAGGCGACAGGGTCGGACATGGTGGGCTCCCGGGTGGGTGGGTCGAGTTCGACGTACTCTAAACATCGTAGTCAAGACATGGGGACTTGCTTTTGTTTCCATATTTCCATTATCATCAAAACATGGAAACAAAAGATGCCGTCACCGCCCTGTCCGCCCTTGCCCAGGCTTCCCGCCTGGCGGTATTCCGCGCACTCGTTCAGGCGGGTCCGGCCGGGCTGGCGGCCGGCCGGATCAGCGAGCTGACCGGCATTCCGCCGTCATCGCTGTCGTTCCACCTCAAGGAACTCAGCCACGCCGGGCTGGCCGTGCCGCGCCAGGAAGGCCGCTTTGTGATCTACACCGCGCAGTTCGACGCGATGAATGCCCTGATTGCCTATCTCACCGAAAGCTGCTGCGGCGGCAATCCCTGTACGCCGGTGTGCGAACCGGCCTGTTCAATCGAAAAGGAGTCCACATGAAACGCCTGCATGTACATGTGGCGGTCGATGATCTCGCCGCCAGCATTCGCTTTTATTCCACCATGTTCGCCGCCGAGCCGACCGTCACCAAGGACGACTACGCGAAATGGATGCTCGACGATCCGCGCGTCAACTTCGCGATTTCGGCGCGCGGCGCCGCCCCCGGCCTCAACCATCTGGGCGTGCAGGTCGAAAACGCCGAGGAACTGGCCGAGATGAACGCGCGCCTGCAGAAGCTCGACGCCGAGGTGGTGGAGGAAATGGGCACCGCCTGCTGCTACGCCAAATCGGACAAATACTGGGCGACCGATCCCACCGGCATCGCCTGGGAGACCTATCACACGCTCGACAGCATTCCCGTGTTCGGCGGGCAGGAGGCGAGCGGCTGCTGCGTGCCCGAGCCTGCCGTCGCCAAGGTGTCGGGCTGCATCCCGGTCAAGGCCAAGCCGGCCGCGAGCGGCTGCTGTTGAGTTTCAAATTCCATCATTCAAGGATCCATCGTGGCTGAAAAACCCTACACCGTGCTGGTGCTGTGCACCGGCAATTCCTGCCGCTCGCAAATGGCCGAAGTGCTGCTGAATCATGACCTCGCCGGTCAGGTACGCGCGCTGTCCGCCGGTACCCGGCCGCAGCCGAAAGTGGCCGACGGCGCGATCGCGGCCTTGAAACAGGCCGGGCTGAATACCGACGGCCTGCACCCGAAGGACATCGACTCAGTGATGAACGAAAACATCGACCTGGTGGTGACGGTGTGCGACAACGCCAGGGAAGCCTGCCCGATCTTCCCCAAGCCGATCCCGGCCATCCACCTGCCATTCCACGACCCGCACGGCGAGCCGCTGGAGAGCTTCCTCGCGGTGCGCGACGACATCCGTACCCGGCTGGTTGCCGCGGTGCGCGAGAAACTCGGCCTGCAAGTGGCAGCAGCCTGAACGGTCATGCGCGCGCCAAGCTTAATGGAGTGCGCACGATGAGCGCACAGTGCGAAGTCACTGCTAAAAAAGCTGCCGGCGCGCCGATGAGCGTGTTCGAACGCTGGCTCACCTTGTGGGTGGCGCTGTGCATCGTCGCCGGCGTGCTGCTGGGACAGTTGTTGCCGGGGCCGTTCCAGACACTGGGGCGCATGAACGTGGCGCAGGTGAACCTCCCGGTCGGCCTGCTGATCTGGGTGATGATCATCCCTATGCTGATGAAGATCGACTTCGACGCCTTGCATCAGGTGAAGTCGCACTGGAAAGGCATCGGCGTGACGCTGTTCGTCAACTGGGCGGTGAAGCCGTTTTCGATGGCGCTGCTGGCGTGGCTGTTCATCCGCCACCTGTTCGCGCCGTATTTGCCTGCGGAGCAGCTCGATAGCTATGTCGCCGGCCTGATCCTGCTGGCTGCCGCGCCGTGCACCGCGATGGTGTTCGTGTGGAGCCGGCTGACCGGCGGCGACCCGTATTTCACGCTGTCGCAGGTGGCGCTGAACGACGCCATCATGATTGTCGCCTTCGCGCCCATCGTCGGCCTGCTGCTCGGGCTGTCCGCGATCGTGGTACCGTGGGACACGCTGTTCACCTCGGTGGTGCTCTACATCGTCATCCCGGTGATCCTGGCGCAGCTGTGGCGCAAGCTGCTGCTGAAACGCGGGCAGGCGGCGTTCGACGCGGTCATGGCGCAGCTCGGCCACGCTTCCATCCTGGCGCTGCTCACCACGCTGGTGCTGCTGTTCGCCTTCCAGGGCGAGGCGATCATCCGGCAGCCGCTGATCATCGCGCTGCTGGCCGTGCCCATCCTGATCCAGGTGTTTTTCAATTCTGCGCTGGCCTACTGGCTGAATCGCGCAGTGGGCGAAAAACACAGCGTCGCCTGCCCGTCGGCGCTGATCGGCGCGTCGAACTTTTTCGAACTGGCGGTGGCGGCGGCGATTGCGCTGTTCGGCTTCCAGTCCGGCGCGGCGCTGGCCACCGTGGTCGGCGTGCTGATCGAGGTGCCGGTGATGCTGCTGGTGGTGCAGATCGTCAATCGCAGCCGGGGCTGGTATGAGCGGGGCCTGCTTCGGCAAGAAGCGGATTGACAGCCTGATCCATAGGCCGGGGTGAGCCCCGGCGGTTCATTGCAGGTTCGCACGCCACCGTGTCGTGTCGCGCGATCCGGCCGCCCACAAGCACACGGGCATTCACTCCGCCATGGCCGCGCATGGCGTTGCAGCCGCCCGTGCCCAGGTTTTCTTCCATCCGCGAACACGGCTCGCAGGGGCGGTGAGTTGCAGCACGACTTCGGCGCCGATGCGCAGGATCAGGGGCTGGTCGCGGAACAGGCTGCGCGCGGCCAGCAGATTGATTCCAGATACGACCAGATTGCGGCGCAAGGCGGCGGGGCTGACTTCGGGTTGGCGGAGCAGGGCGGCGATCACGGGCAGGTGCTCGGCCTGGATCAAGGTGACCTGGCGCGGGCTGCCATCGGCACTTGATGAGGCGCGGGCGGCGCGATGGTCGCCCGCCAGGCCGCGTCCGGCGATGGCTTCAGTGCGCTCGACCGCTTGCATGGGCGCACGGCGCGCAGGGCGCAGCCAGATCGATTCGATGCGCCCGGAGTGGGTGAACGCAGCGGTCAGTTCACGCAGCACGGACATCGCAGGTGCAGCGAATCAGCGCGGCGCCTGCCAGCAGTTGTTGTTGACCTGCCAGGTCATCGAGAGCTGTTCGCTGGTGGGGTACAGCGCGTATTTGACGCCCATGTAATCCGAGCCCTTGCGCCAGAACATCGCCAGCAGATTTTTTTCGCCGTTGGCGATGACGCTGGAATACGGGATGACCTTGAGCGGGTTGCCGTACAGGTTGGAATAGTTCGACGCGATGACAATGAAGGAACGGAAGGCCGGTTCGATTTCCTGGTCGAAGGCCACCAGCTTGTCGTTGCAGAAGGTGAACAGAAAACGGCGGCCGGCCGGGTTGTTGGGCAGGTCGTAGGCAAACAGGCCGTCGGTGCCCACCGGCAGGGTTTTGTCGAAATTCCAGGTTTTGAGTGCCTGCTCGACTTCGCCGCGCGCCATGCCATTCGTGAATTCGCCGACTTCCCAGGCCTGGGTGGGCAGGGCGAACAGCAAACCGGCAAACAGGCTGATGATTGTTGTTCGTCTGGTCATGGCTTTCAACACGCTGGCGCGTTCGCCCCGTCACTTGCCGCTGACTGCGCCAAAGACCTGCTTCAGCAGATCGCTGCCGGCCTGCACCGGGTTGGCACGGATGGCCTGTTCCTTCTCACCGATGAGCCGGTACAGACGGTCGAGCGATTGCTGGGTGACGTATTGTTCGACGCTGGCCTGGCTTTTGTCGACCAGGTTGAACTGCGCGGCCATTTCGCCGAAGCGGTTGTATTGCTGGGCGAGGCCGACTTTATCGGTGGTGGCCTTGACGATGGGGGTGAAGCGTTCGGTGAGCTGGGCTTCGGTTTTCTTGCGGAAAAAATCAGTGGCCGAGGTGGGCCCGCCTGTCAGGATGCCTCTGGCATCGTCCAGTGTCATCCCTTTCACCGCATCGACCAGCAGCGGTTTGGCCTGGGGCACGGCGGCTTCTGCCGCGCGGTTCATCGCCAGCACCAGTTCGTCGGCCTGCTTGTCCATGCCGAGCATGCGCATGGCCTTGCTGGCTTTTTGCAGGTTCTTGGGCAGCGGAATCTTCAGCGCGGGGTTGCCGTAGAAACCATCCTTGACGCCCAACTGTGCGACGGCGGTGTCGGCGCCGCGCGTGAGCGCTTCTTTCAGGCCGGCGCTGATGTCGGCGTTGGATAAGGCATTCATGCCGGCTGTGTTTGAAGTGGCGGCGGTGCCCGCAGTTTGTCCGCCGGTTTTGCCCACCGCGTCCTTCAGTGTGGCATTCCAGTCGAAGGCCAGGGCGGGCGGGGTCAGGCTGAGTCCGGCGGCCAGAATGATCCAGTGTCTCATCGTGCGCTCCTGGGTGGAATGGATTACAAGACCTCGGCTGCGTAATCGGCGAGCCGCGAGCGCTCGCCGCGTTGCAGGGTGACGTGGCCATTGTGCGGCCAGCCCTTGAAATGGTCGACCACAAAAGTGAGGCCGGAGCTGCCTTCGGTGAGGTAGGGGGTGTCGATCTGCGAGATGTTGCCCAGGCACACCACCTTGGTGCCCGGCCCGGCGCGCGTGATCAGGGTTTTCATCTGCTTGGGCGTGAGGTTTTGCGCCTCGTCGATGATCAGGAACTTGTTGAGGAACGTGCGGCCGCGCATGAAATTCAGCGACTTCACCTTGATGCGAGAACGGATCAGGTCCTGCGTCGCCGCGCGCCCCCAGTCGCCCGCGTCGTCGTCGGTCTTGTTCAGCACGTCGAGGTTGTCTTCCAGCGCGCCCATCCACGGCGTCATTTTTTCTTCCTCGGTGCCGGGCAGAAAACCGATGTCCTCGCCCACCGGAACGGTGACGCGGGTCATGATGATCTCGCTGTAGATTTTCTTGTCGAGCACCTGGGCGAGCGCCGCCGCCAGCGTGAGCAGGGTCTTGCCGGTGCCGGCCTGCCCCAGCAGGGTGACGAAATCGATCTCCGGATCCATCAGCACATTCAACGCAAAGTTCTGCTCGCGGTTGCGCGCGGTGATGCCCCAGACATTGTTCTTCTGATGGCTGAAGTCGCGCACGGTGACCAGTTCGGCGAGCTTGCCTTCGACCTTCAGCACCTTGGCGTAGAGCGGGTTGGGACCTTCCTGAAAGACGAATTCGTTAGGCAGCAGGTTCGTTACCAGCGGACCCTTGATGCGGTAGTAGGTGTGGCTGTTGGCCTGCCAGGATTCCATGCCCTTGCCGTGGGTGTCCCAGAAGTTGGCGGGCAGTTCGCGCACGCCGGCGTAAAGCAGGTCGGTGTCTTCCAGCACCTTGTCGTTGGTGTAGTCCTCGGCGGGCAGCCCCAGCGTGCGCGCCTTGATGCGCATGTTGATGTCTTTCGACACCAGAATGACCTGCCGCTTGGGGTAATGCCGCGACAGGAACAGCACCACGCCGAGAATCTGGTTGTCGACCTTGCTGGTGGGCAGGCTCAGGGGGATGTCGCCGGTGATCGCCTGGGTCTGCAGGAACAGCTTGCCGGAAGCGGCGTTGTGACTGTGCGGCGCGAGCGGGACGCCTTCCTCGATGGTGTCGAGCTTGCTCACCATTTCGTCGAGGAAGCGGCTGGCCTGGCGTGCGTTGCGCGAGACTTCGGTCATGCCCTTCTTGTGCTGGTCGAGTTCTTCCAGGGTGGCAATCGGCACGTAGATGTCGTGCTCTTCAAAGCGGAACAGGCAGGTGGGGTCGTGCATCAGCACGTTGGTATCCAGAACGAACAGCTTGGTCTGGGCGACAGCTTTTTTTGGCATGGCGTGCTCGTGGGGGTGGGAAAGCGAATGCCTTCATCCTACATCAAGCTGAAGGGGGCTTGTCCAGTCAAAAAAGTAAACTTGAAACCTGCCCGGCGGTGCGGATTTGGCGTGGGTTTTATCAGTAGAATGATCGGCTTCCCAACCTGCCGACCCGAGATGGACGCGATCCTTGCCGTCAACTGCCTCGCTCGCTTAATGATTGCGCCATGTTTCGTCTGTTCGGGCTGATTCTGGTCTGGCTGTGGGCGCCATCGCTTCACGCCCAGGTTGCCGCGCACATCCTGTTGCAGGACTCGCCGCTGGCGGGGTTCCAGTACCACATGGGCAAGACGCTGTGGCCGCAGATGCGGGTGGGCGATGCGCTTGCCCTGATCCGCGAGCCGGACAATTCGCATGACGCGAAAGCGGTGCGGGTGGAGTGGCAGGGCCACCCCATCGGCTACGTGCCGCGCCGCGAGAATGCCGATGTCGCGCGCTTCATGGATAGCGGACAAACGCTGGTGGCGCGCATCACCCGCCTGGCCGAGGGGCGCGATCCGTGGTCGCGGGTGCGCTTCGAAATCCTGATTCCGCTCGGCGACGGCCAGCCTCCGATAAAATCCTCACCATGAAATACCTTGTTCTCGATACGTCCACCGAATGGTGCTCGGTCGCGCTGTGGCTGGACGGCCGGATTCATGCGCGGCGGGTGCTGGCCGAACAGCGGCACAGCAGCCTGCTGTTGCCGATGCTGGATGACCTGCTGCGCGAGTCGGACATCAGCCTGCGCCAGCTCGACGGCCTTGCCTATGGCGCGGGGCCGGGTTCGTTCACCGGTCTGCGCATTGCCTGTGCGGTGACGCAGGGCCTGGCGCTGGGCGCCGATCTGCCGGTGGTCGGCGTTTCCACGCTGGAATCGATCGCCGAGCAGACGGCGGCGGAGCGGGTGCTGGCCGTGCTCGATGCGCGCATGGCCGAAGTCTACTGGGCGGCGTATCGGCGCGAGGGCGACGGTTGGCAGGCGGTGGTCGAGCCGCAGCTCGCATTGCCCGAATCGGTGGCGGTGCCGGAGGGCGATGAGTGGGCTGGTGTGGATTGGGTTGGCGCAGGCAATGGTTTTGTCGTGCTGGGCGAGGTGTTGCGTCCGCGCCTGGCAGCCCGGCTGACGCGCATCGACGACACGCTGGTGCCGGATGCCGCCGCGATGGCGCCGCTCGCCGCCCGGGCATTCGCACGCGGCGAAGGCATGGACGCCGCCCTCGCCGCGCCGATTTATCTGCGTGACAAGGTGGCGCTGACGGTGGATGAACGCCGCGCGAAAAATTCCATATGAGCGTGGTATTCGAAATCGCGCACCGTCTGCGCCCGATGACCGAGGCCGACCTGCCGCGCATCCACCGGATCGAACTCGCAAGTTACGAATACCCGTGGAGCATCGGCAATTTTTCCGATTCCCTTCACGCCGGATACAGCATGTGGGTACGCGAAGCCGCGGGCGAAGTGATCGGCTATTACGCGATGATGGCGGCAGCGGGCGAGGCCCATTTGCTCAATCTCACCATTGCGCCGAGCTGGCGACGGCACGGCCTCGGACGCGACCTGCTCGACCACTGCCTGGCATGCGCCTGCGACCACCAGGCAGGCAGCCTGTTTCTGGAAGTGCGCACCTCCAACGCTGCCGCCATTGCGCTGTATCACAGCAGCGGGTTCGTCGACCTGGCGGTGCGGCGCGCCTACTACCCCGCGCGCGTCGGCCGCGAGGATGCGCTGATCATGAAAAAGGAACTTTCGTGCTGAGCCGCGACGAGGTGTTCGACGAGCTCGGCATCGGCCCGGTGTGGCGGCTGCGCGAAGCGCCTTCCTCGCCGCCGCTTGCCGCTCCCGGCTCAGCGTTCACCAGCTGGGAGCAACTCGCCGACGCCGTCGCCCACTGCACTGCCTGCAAGCTGCATCAAACCCGCACCCAGGGCGTGCTCGGCGTGGGTGACCGCAATGCCGACTGGCTGATCATCGGCGAGGCGCCGGGCGCCGACGAAGATGCACAGGGCGAACCCTTCGTCGGCCAGGCGGGCAAGCTGCTCGACGCCATGCTGGCGGCGATCGATTTGCAGCGCGGCAACAACGTCTACATCGCCAACCTGCTGAAATCGCGACCGCCCGGCAACCGCAATCCCGAGCCGGACGAGATCGCCGCGTGCCGCCCCTACCTGCTGGCGCAGATCGAACTGATCCAGCCGAAACTGATCCTCGCGCTGGGCCGCTTTGCCGCACAAAGCCTGCTCGCCACCGACGAGACCATCGGCCGCCTGCGCGGGCGGGTGCATCAATTCCAGAACGTCCCGCTGGTGGTGACGTATCACCCCGCCTATCTGCTGCGCAATCTGCCCGACAAGGCGCGCGCGTGGGAGGACTTGTGTCTCGCGCGGCGCACGATGCAGGCGCTATGATTTTTTCATCCGCGAACTTCGCGGACAATTTATTTGTTTTTTTTGAATGATCGATCCATGAAACTGCTGCATTCCGCCCTGCGTTTTCGCGTCAATTATTTTTCCGACCTCGGCCGCCATCAGGTGGTGGTGTGGATGCCTGCCGACACGCCGCCGGTCGACGCCCAGGTCGATGTGGGTCCGAAGATCGAGCACGAAGTGCCCACCGCGGCATTCAAGCATGACATCGCGCCGCTCAAACTGGGGCGCTTTTATCCGTCACAGCTGCTGCGCGCCGACGATGCGCCCGGCCCGATGTTCCGCGTGATGAAGCTGAACGACGACAGCTTTGTCGCCAATTTCAGCCACCCGCTGCAAGGCCGCATTTTCAGCATCGACAGCGGCAAAAGCGATGTGGGAACCGAACCTGTCGGCCATGTGGGGCAGTTGCTCGAATGGAGCGGCATGGAAACGCAGATGCAGATGCCGACCGATTTCGTCAGCGCCGATTCGTTCGAGCGCGAGGACGAAACGCCTGATGCCGAATTTTATGCCCGGCCCAGGAAGCTCATTCATGTCGACGCCGTGTGCGCGCGCCGCATCCAGGCGCTGTACCGCACCGTGCTGCCGGAGAACGCGCGGGTGCTCGATCTGATGGCGGGCTGGCGCTCGCACCTGCCGGACACCGTGCAGTCCGCCGTCGGGCTGGGGATGAACGCCGAGGAACTGGCCGACAACCCTCAGCTCGCCGAGCACATCGTGCAAGACCTCAACGCCGATCCCGCCCTGCCGTTCGCCGACGCCAGCTTCGATGCCGTGGTGTGCACGGTGTCGTTCGAATACCTGACGCATCCGGAAAAAATCGTTGCCGAAGCCCGGCGGGTCTTGAAGCCGGGCGGGATGTTCGTGGTCACCTTGTCGAACCGGAACTTTCCGCCCAAAGTCATTAAACTGTGGACGCAGCTGCATCCGATGGAGCGCATGGCCTGGGTGGGCATGCTGATCAAGAACGCTGGTTTCAAGAAAGTGGAAACGTATCTGGAGCGCGGTTTGAAGCGCCCCAGGGATGACCGGTACGCTGACCGTCTGAGCGAGTCCGACCCCCTGTTCGCCACCTGGGGCGTGGCACCCTGACCAAGGAGCAATCATGTTGAAATGGCTGTGGGTTTCTTTTCTGGCGCTGGCCTTGTCGGGCTGCGGTTACAACACGTTCCAGACTACCGATGAGCAGGTCAAGGCGGCCTGGGCCGAGGTGCTGAACCAATACCAGCGGCGCGCCGATCTGGTACCGAATCTGGTCAACGTGGTGAAGGGCTACGCCGCGCACGAGAAGGACGTGTTCATCCAGGTGACCGAGGCGCGCGCCCGCGTCGGTTCGATGCAGGCCACGCCCGAACTGGTCAACGACGAGGCGGCGTTCCAGAAATACATCGCCGCACAGGGCGAAATGACCAGCGCGCTGTCGAAACTGATGCTGGTGGCGGAGAGCTATCCGCAACTCAAGGCTGACGGTCTGTTCCGCGACTTGCAGGCACAGCTCGAGGGCACCGAGAACCGCATCACCGTCGCGCGCAATCGCTACATCGATGCGGTGAAAACCTACAACGTCGCGGTGCGTTCCTTCCCGTCCAATCTCACCGCGATGCTGTTTGGCTATAAAACCAAGCCGAGCTTTACGGTGGAAAACGAAAAGGCCATCGCCGTGCCGCCCAAGGTCGACTTCGGCGCACCTGCACCCGCACCTGCGAAGTAGGCAATGAGGGCAATCCGGGCGTATGCAGCGCTCGGTTTCTTCCTGCTGTTATGTACGCTGTCCGCCTGGGCACAGGTGGCGGTGCCGGACTTGTCGCGCCGCGTCACCGACCTGACCGCCACGCTGAGCGCGCAGCAAACCGCAGCACTCGAAAACACGCTCGCCGCATTCGAAGCGCAAAAGGGCAGCCAGATCGCGGTGCTGATCATCCCCACGCTGGAAGGCGAGGACATCGCGCAATTCGGCATCCGCGTCGCCGACAAATGGAAAATCGGCCGCGCCAGGGTCAATGGCGCCAGGGTCGACGACGGCGTCATCCTGATCGTCGCCAAGGACGATCGCAAATTGCGCATCGAAGTGGGTTACGGGCTCGAAGGCGCGATTCCCGATGCCATCGCCAAGCGGGTGATCGCCGAAACCATCACGCCCTACTTCAAATCGGGCGATTTTTTCGGCGGCATCGAGGCGGGTCTTGGGCAACTGATGCAACTCATCAATGGTGAGTCGCTGCCCGCGCCTGACGCATCCGGCACGGACGGGGGCGGGGGTGGGGGCGAAGGAGTTTTTGTCATTCTCATCATCGGCGGCATGCTCGTGGGCGGACTGCTCTCCACCCTGATGAGCCGCCCGGCAGCAGGCGGCATTGCCGCGCTCGGCAGCGGAGTGGTGGGCGCATTCCTGCTGGGGCTGACGCCGATATTGCTGTTTGTTGCGGTGGCCGTATTTGCCGGCGTGGCCACGGGGTTCCATCGCGGCGGCGGCTGGTCCAGCGGCGGCGGCGGGGGATTCGGCGGCGGGGGTGGCTCCTGGGGCGGCGGTGGCGGCGGATTCGGCGGCGGAGGCGCATCAGGCTCATGGTGAATGTCAGGCGCTGGATCAGGCATGTGTTCATGCCGCCGTGGGCATGGCGACGGGCGTTTCCGCAGGCCACGCTGGATGCGATCGAAGCGGCGATCCGCCAGTCGGAAACCTGCCACGCCGGCGAGATTCGTTTTGCCATCGAGGCCAGCCTCGCCCCGGCCAGGGTGTGGCGCGGCATCAGCGGCCGCGAACGCGCGGTCGAGGTGTTTTCCAGGCTGCGCATGTGGGACACCGAACACAACAGCGGCGTGCTGATTTATCTGCTGCTGGCCGATCACAATATCGAAATCGTCGCCGACCGCGGCATCGCCGCGCGGGTCGATCAGTCCGCCTGGGAAACCGTGGCGCAGGCGATGGAGGCCGCGTTCCGGCAAGGCGAATTCGAGCGCGGCGTGCTGGATGGAATCAGCCGGATCAGCGCGTTGCTGGCGGCGCACTTTCCGCCCGCTGGACGCAACCCGGACGAACTGGCGGATCGCCCCGTGATCGTTACCCAATAACAGCGAGGAGAGGACATGCAGGCACACCTGTGGTGGTGGATTGTGGCGGCGGTGCTGGTGGGGGTGGAACTCACCAGCGGCACGTTTTATCTGCTGGTGTACGGCGTCGCTGCCGCTGCAGCGGGGGTGGTCGCCTGGCTCGGCGCGGGCATGGTGGTGCAACTGCTGACGGCTGCGGTGATTGCCGTCCTCGGCACGCTGGCGCTGCGCCACTGGAAGCGCAGCACCGAGCATCCCGAATCCAGCGTGCAGGATATGGACATCGGCCAGCCGGTGCATCTCGAGTCCTGGCAGGATGGCCATGGCCAGGTCAAATATCGCGGTGCACTGTGGGATGCCGAGGCCGAGTCGGCCAGCGTCGACAGCACGCGGCCGCTGATTATTCGTGCAGTCAAAGGCAATACGCTGGTTCTCGGGAATTAATGGGTTATCCATTACGCAAGACAAAACCACCGTTCGGGCTGAGCCCTTCGACTACGCTCAGGAGAGCCTTGTCGAAGCCTGTCCTGAGCTTGCCGAAGCGGCCCTGTACCCATTCGGACATGCCCTTCGACAGGCTCAGGGCGAACGGTGGCTGAAACCCGGTTTCGATTTACGCAAACATCAATAAAGGGAAAAGTATATGGACGTCGTTGCACTGGTCTTCCTCATCGTCATCGCCATCGTCGTCGCCAAGGGCGTGCGCGTGGTGCCGCAGCAAAACGCCTGGGTGGTCGAACGCCTGGGCAAGTTCCACGCCGTGCTCGCGCCCGGCCTCAATCTGGTCATTCCGTTTATCGACAATGTGGCCTACAAGCACCTGCTGAAGGAAATCCCGCTCGACGTGCCGAGCCAGATCTGCATCACGCGCGACAACACCCAGTTGTCGGTCGACGGCATCCTGTACTTCCAGGTCACCGATCCCAAGATGGCGTCCTACGGATCCAGCAATTACATCGCGGCGATTTCGCAACTGGCGCAGACCACCCTGCGCTCGATGATCGGCAAGATGGAAATGGACCGCACCTTCGAGGAACGCGACGACATCAACCGCGGCGTGGTGATGGCGCTGAACGAGGCCTCGACCAACTGGGGGGTCAAGGTGCTGCGCTACGAAATCAAGGACCTGACGCCGCCGAAGGAAATCCTCCACGCCATGCAGCGGCAGATCACCGCCGAGCGCGAAAAACGCGCGCTGATCGCCTCATCCGAAGGCCGCATGCAGGAACAGATCAACATCGCCACCGGCGAGCGCAATGCCGCGATCCAGCAATCCGAAGGCGAGAAACAGGCCGCCATCAACGTCGCCCAGGGCGAAGCCGAAGCGATCAAGGCAATTGCCGTGGCCAACGCCGAAGCCATCGCCCGCGTCGCTCAGGCCATCGAAATGCCCGGCGGCATGCAGGCGGTGAATCTGAAAGTGGCGGAGAAATACGTCGAAGCCTTTGCCGGAATCGCCAAGACCGGCAACACCCTGATCGTGCCGTCGAACATGGCGGATATCGGCACCCTGATTGCGGGGGCGATGAGCGTGGTGAAGTCGCAGCCCCGGTAGGACTCGAGAAAAAAGAATGTGAAGCTGACTCCTTTAGCGGTTCCGACCCCTAGGGGTTCAGAAACTGGTTCGCGATGCTGATCTGCTCCTTCGCGACCCGGTTGTACTCCACTTCGGCATGGGCGAAATCGGGTGTCTCCCCACCCTGGCCCATGCTCGAGCAGGTTTGGGCCATGCGGCAATAATTCGCCACCTTATGAGCCAAATGGGAGGTTGATGCACCCTTGTTTGCTGGTGTGGTGCACGCCAGAACGGCCTGAGCGATGAAATGCGTGGCCTGGCAATTGTGTTTGACCTCCGCAATGTCGGAATGCGGGCCTGTCTCGACATACACCGACTGGGCGATGGAATGGGCCTTGCTGATGTCATCCGCTGAACATTCCGGCTTTTTCAGCAAATCAAGCAACGGCATCAGGCGTGGGTTGTCTGATAAATGAATCACACCCGAAATAAACTTCTTCGCCAGCTTGTGCTGCTGATCCAGTGGAAGGTTCGAGAGGACACTGACGAAATCCGAATTCTTTTCGATGCGCGGCATGATGCTGTCTCCTTATTAAGACACCTCTATCCAATAACATTATAGAAAATTCAATTCAATTTTCAGGGTGGGCACCAATAATTTTATTGGCTCTTGGCACGCGTAGGCTGGGTTGAATGAAATGAAGCCCAACGTATCCACGCACAGGTGAACCAAAGGGGTCAGCTTCGCAAGAACCAGTGCCAAGCCCTGCCTATAAAAAATGCAGATTTTGGCAAAGGAAACAGCCGGGTTAGACACCGCTTCACTCTTGGGCTATTACTACAAACTTGCCAGGCGTGTGCGGTACCGCACTTCAAGTGCCGCGACAGAAAGGGGGCATCCCATGAAAATGCTACTCACGGTCGAAATTCCACATGAGCCTTTCAACTCTCTCGTCAGAAGCGGCAAGGCGGGCGAGATCATTGGGAGGATCCTCGACACGATCAAGCCGGAGGCTGCCTACTTCACCGAGCAGGATGGAACACGCGGCGGAATATTTGTGATTAACGTCCAGAATCAGTCGGATGTTCCTTCCTTTTCAGAGCCCTTCTTCCTCAACTTCCAGGCCAATTGCAAATTTCGCATCCTGATGAGCCCGGAGGATTTGCAAAAGGCCGGCCTGGAGGACATCGGCAGGAAATGGGCGTGATGCTTCGCGCCGCTGTGATGAATCGATAAGTCGGAGCTGATTGATTCGTCACGCCCGCATTCATGGAAACGACGACATCGAATTGTTCAGCGCTTCCTTAAGCCTCATGGGGGGCACGCGGCCTGCGAGCTCCGCTGCCTCATCACGTGAACAAGCCTGCCGGAGATCAACCCGCGCAGCCGAATGCATGACTCAGACGGAGGGAACATCATGGACACGGAAACACGCACGTCACCCAGCCTCGACCAGATCCGGGACCAGCAGCGCGAAACATGGGACCGGTTCTCCGCGGGCTGGAAGAAGTGGGACGCGATGGTCCTCGGCTGGATTGCCCCCTTCGGCGAGGCGATGATCCGGCACGCCAACCTGCGCGAGGATTCACATGTCCTCGACATCGCCGCCGGTACCGGTGAACCGGGGCTCACTGCGGCGGAGCGGGTGCCGCGCGGCCGCGTGACGGTGACCGATCTCGCCGAGCACATGCTGGAGGTGGCGGCCGAGAAG
>JBAVFD010000181.1:0-26991 GCA_049588075.1 Thiobacillus sp. | reverse complement strand
TCTCCTCCAACATTCCCGAACTGGTGCCCTATCTCGCCTTCGTGCTGTTCCGCATTCCGCTGCCGCTCACCATCATCCAGATCCTGGCGGTCGATCTCGGCACCGACATGCTGCCCGCGCTCGCGCTGGGTGCCGAAAAGCCCGACCCCGACGTGATGCGGCGTCCGCCGCGCGCGCGCAGCGAACGGCTGCTGTCGTGGGGCCTGATCGCCCGCGCCTACCTGTTCCTCGGCGTGCTGGAAGCCGCCGCCGCGATGACCGTGTTCTTCCTGGTCCTCCACGCCGCCGGCTGGCAGTATGGCGAAACCCTGGCCACAACGGCGCCGCTTTATTTGCAGGCCACCACTGCCTGCCTGGCGACGATCGTGATTTCGCAGGTGATGAACGTCTTTCTGTGCCGGCATCCGCTCAAGTCCGCGTTTTCCTTCGGGCTGTTCAGCAATCCGCTGATCCTGCTGGGCATCGCAGTGGAACTGGGCCTGCTGCTGTTCATCACCTATACGCCGGCCGGCAACTGGCTGTTCGGCACCGCGCCGGTCGGCACGGAGGTCTGGTTGTTCGCGGTGGCGCTGGCCGCGCTGATGGGGATCGCGGAGGAAGCGCGCAAGGCGTGGTTGCGGCGGTCGATTGCGTGACGCGCGCGTGAGGGTCTGACGGTGGAAACGTCGATCTGATCCGGCCGCGAGCGCCAGGCTGGCACGGCCCGATTCCGGCGGCACCCTGATTCTGGAAACAAGTGATGGCCGTACGATTGCAGCACGGCGTAGCCGACTTCCCCCTCCTGGACATCCGGCGCACCAATTTGCAGCGTGTCGCGCATGCCATGCACAACCATCGTGCTGCAGACCGTTCCGGCCAGCCGCCTGCATGGCCTAAGCACTTGATTCCACACCCATCAAGCCAGCTGGCATCCGCCGTGCTTTAGCCTCCCCTCGAGGAATCTTATGTCTGTTGTGGCATCCATTTGCTGTTACTGCGGGACCGGTTGCGGCGTGCTGATCGAGACCGATGCCGGGGTCATCACCGGCGTGCGCGGCGACCCCGCGCATCCGGCCAATCAGGGCAAGCTGTGCACCAAGGGCGCGACGCTGCACCTGTCGGCGCAGGCGTCGGGGCGCGCGCTGTATCCCGAGCTGCGGCAGGATCGCGCCGCACCGCGCGAACGGGTGAGCTGGGATGCCGCACTCGACCACGCGGCGGACAGGTTCGGCGCCATCATCCGCGAGCACGGGCCGGACGCGGTGGGCTTCTATATTTCCGGCCAGCTCACGACCGAGGACTACTACGTCTTCAACAAGCTGGCCAAGGGGCTGATCGGCACCAACAACGTCGACACCAACTCGCGTCTGTGCATGTCGTCCGCGGTGGCGGGATACAAGGCCACGCTGGGTGCGGATGCGCCGCCCGGCTGCTACGAGGACATCGACCACGCGGGGGTGATTTTCATCGCCGGATCGAATACGGCCTATGCCCATCCCATCCTGTTTCGCCGCATCGAGGCGGCGCGCAAAAAAAATCCTGACCTGAAGCTGATCGTGGTGGACCCGCGCCGCACCGATACCGCGGCGGAGGCCGATCTGCATCTGTCCATCCTGCCCGGCACCGATGTGGCGCTGTTTCACGCCATGCTCAACGTGATGCTGTGGGAGGAGTTAATCGACCGCGATTACATCGCCGCGCATACCGAAGGCTGGGAAAGCCTGCGCAATCTGGTGCGCGAATACACGCCGGAAAAAATGGCGCCGCTCTGCGGCGTCGCCGCCGCCGACATCGTGCAGGCCGCGCGCTGGTTCGCCGCCGGGCCGACGCTGTCGCTGTATTGCCAGGGGCTGAATCAATCCACCTGCGGCGTCGACAAGAATGCCGCGCTGATCAACCTGCATCTGGCGAGCGGGCAGATCGGCAAGCCGGGCGCGGCGCCACTGTCGCTGACCGGCCAGCCCAACGCGATGGGCGGACGCGAGGTCGGCGGCATGGCGCATCTGCTGTCGGCGCATCGCGACATGGGCAATCCCGAACATCGTGGCGAAGTGGCGCGGCTGTGGGGGGTGGACGACGTGCCCGCGACGCCGGGCAAGACCGCCGTGGAAATGTTCGAGGCGGTGAAGCGCGGCGAGATCAGGGCGCTGTGGATTGCCTGCACCAACCCCGCGCAATCGATGCCGGATCAGGCGCTGATCGACGAAGCCTTGCGCGCGGCGGCGTTCGTGGTGGTGCAGGAAGCCTTCGCCGACACCGAAACCGTGCGCTACGCCGACCTGCTGCTGCCCGCTGCCACCTGGGGCGAGTCCGAGGGCACGATGACCAATTCCGAACGCCGCATTTCGCGGGTGCGCGCGGCGGTTCCGCCGCCTGGCGAGGCGCGCCCGGATTGCGACGCGGTGGTGGATTTTGCGCAGCGGCTGGGCGACCGGCTGGCGAGCAATCTCCCGGATAAAAGTTTGGCGCGCGATGGCCGCAAGCTGTTTCCCTATGCCGGTCCCGAAGAGATATTCAACGAGCATCGCGAATCCACCCGTGGGCGCGACCTCGATATCGGCGGACTGAGTTACGCGCTGCTGGATCAGGCGCCGCAGCAATGGCCGTTCCCCGCAGGCGCGCAAACCGGAACGCCGCGCCTGTATGGCGACGGCGCATTCCCCACCGCCAGCGGCCGGGCGACGTTCTACGCCGCGCCGTATCGCCCGGTGGCCGAACCCATCGACGCGCGCTACCCGCTGCACCTCAACACCGGCCGCCTGCGCGACCAGTGGCACGGCATGAGCCGCACCGGGCTGGTGTCCCGGCTGTATGCCCACGTCGAAGAACCGCTGCTGTCGATGAACCGCCTGGACATGGAACGCCGGCAATTAAAGGACGGCGATCTGGTGCGGGTGAAAAGCCGTCGCGGCAGCCTCGTCATCAAGGCGCAGGCCAGCGACGAGCTGCGCGGCAGCCAGGCCTTCATCCCGATGCACTGGGGCGGCCGCTTCATGGCGGGGCAGGGCGTCAACACCCTGACCCAGCGCAGCGTCGATCCGGTGTCCCGCCAGCCCGAACTCAAGCATTGCGCGGTGCAGGTGGAAAAAGTCGGGTTGCCCTATCGCCACGCGATCATGCGGCGCGGCGATGGCGCCGAATTGCTGCGGCTGGCACAGCCCTTTCTCGCGCGTTTCGATTTCGCCACCGCCAGCCTCACCGGGCGCAACAACAGCGTGCTGGTGTTCCAGGCCGCCAGCGCAGGTCCGCTGCCCGAATCGCTGGTGCAGGAGATGGATCGGGCATTCGGCCTCGATGACCCGCTGTTGACCATGAACTACCAGGATGCCCGCCGCGGCATCTGGAAAAAGGCGCGGGTGGAAGACGGCGTGATGACCGGCGCCCGCCTGTCCGGCGAAACCGCGGCCTACGACTGGATCAAGGGCCTCATCGCCGAAGGCGCATCGGCCATGGACGTGCGTGGCTGGCTGCTGGCGCCCGTCTCACAGCCGCCAGCGGGCAGCGCCGGGCGCGGGCGCATCGTCTGTAATTGCCTGAATGTGGCCGAGCCCGACATCGTCGCCGCGATTGTGGATGGCGCCGATCTGGCAGCGTTGCAAGCCACGCTGAAATGCGGCACCGAGTGCGGTTCGTGCGTGCCGGAGTTGAAGCGGCTGATCGCCGCCAAGCGGGCAGCGGCGTGATCAGTTTGCGGGAATGCGGGAAAAGAACCAGCCGTCTGCCGGCTGAGCCAATGGGAAGCAGGACACGGGCTCCATTCGTTGTTACTCAATGAGGGGGGGTGCCCATCATCTCCGCCCAGGCCTTGCGTGCCCTGTCACAGACTGGCTGAGGATGTATCCTGCAAAGGCGATCCAGTGTCGCTTCGGCCTCGACTTTCTGGCCGTTCAGCACCTGTGCTTGCGCCAGCTTCAGCATGCCGCCGACTCCCGGAATTCGGTATGTCAACTGCTTCATGGCCGCGATCTCTTCGGCGCTCATCCCCTTGCGGGGCTCGGTTCTTCCAAGAACGAGCACGGCATTCAGGTGCCCCAGAGTTGGCGTGTCCGGTAGCGGGATCGGGTCCAAATTGCCGATTCTTGCGGCCCTCACCCGCTCGGCCATCCAGGCAGCCTCGATTCTCGAATAGTCTCGAACGACGAGAAAAAAACACAGCGCCATAGCCAGTGCAACAAACGCGATCAAACCCTCGCGACAGCCAGACCACGCACTCTGCTTCACGGCGGGCCAGCCAGGGACAGACATCGTCCCGGCCAGCAATCCAGCAGGCAAGAGCAGGGTCAGGGAGGCATGAGGATATTCCAGCATCGAATGCAGCAAGAAAATTGTCAAAACCATCATGCCCAAAACGGCTGTCGTATTGTCCGCGCTGCGCCAATGCCGAACGAACCAGGCAGCGATCCCGCCCGTCAGCAACAGACCCAGCGGCAACCCGTTCCAGACCAGCAAGTCCAGAACGAGGTTGTGGCTGAACATGATGACCTCGCCGGTAACCGGATGCTGCAAGGCAAGCGTGCTCTGAGCCACGCTCACCTGCTGCCAGCCCCAGCCCAGGAGCGGACGCTGGAGGATCGCATCCATGATCAGTTGCCAGTGCAAAAGACGGGCACCGGGGTTCAGCCGTTCGCCAAGGCCCTGCGGCGGCGCCAACTCGAGCAGGGCATTCAATGCATTCCAGCTGAACACGCAGCCCGCAAACCAGGCGAAAAGACCCAGCAAAACCCACCGTTGAGAGTTTGTCCCAAGAGCCCGGGGGTGGAGGAGGGCCATGACCATGACTGATGCGACGGCGAGAGCCCCCATCCGCGACTGGGTCATTGCGATGCCGAACAGCAGCAGGAGGGCAGTCAGCACGGTGAGTCCGCCCCGGACCCAGCCGCTACGGAAAGCCCAGCCAAAAGCCAGCAGGCCCCAGACATACAGCGTGGCGAGCTTGTTGGACTGGGCCACATTGGCAACGGGTCGGTTGCCTGCATAAATACCGAGGGTAAAGTTGCTCCACTGGTCGAGCTGCAACCACTGATTCAGTGCGATGGCGAACGAGATCCCCGCTGCGATGGCAAAGGAGGCAAACACCGCAGCAGCCGGCCGTCCGGGCCAGTACTCTTCCATTCGCCGCCCCAGCAACACGGCAACGCCAAAGGCCAGCAGGTATGCGCTGGCCAGAAATGCGTCGGCAGAAAAGTAAATCATGCCGACCCGATGCTGCAGGAGCGGGACGAAGGACAGCCCCACGATTACGACAGCGCTCACCGGAAACGTCCAGCGGCCTCGCGTCTTGAGCAGGACAACCGTCAGCGCGGCCATGATGACCAACGCCATCAGGGCGTCGGCATGAAAACCGGGCCACGGCAGCGTGTGGACGGGCATGAGCCAGGGCAGGGACAGCGCGGACGCAAGCAGAACCCAGCCTATTGATGCGGCGGGCATGAAGGCAACGGGATGGTCGATATGCTGACGACAGGGCATGGGATCAAGCAGGTGCAGAAATGAAGAAAGGCCCCATCGGGGCCTTTCTTGTCTGGTTACAGGCTTACTTACAGCCGGAAGGACGGTACTTGGCCGGGATCGAGCCGCCGCAGACCCAGGTCACTTGGCCATTGGCGCCCTTGGTGCCAGTCAATGTAATATTGGAGTTATCAACAGTTGACTCGCCGGTTCCCGTAGCTACCGCCGTGATCACGCCGGCCGAGTAGGTAACGCCCGAGACATACTTCGAAACTTGGTTCACCACATCCGCACTGGCAGGCATGGTCGTACCGCCTTCGTTAGCCGCAGCTTCCGCCACCGAGTTCTTGCCGGCCGATGCGGCAAGCATCACTTCGGACACCTTGGCACGGAGCATGTAATCCTGATAAGCCGGCAGAGCGATCGCCGCCAGAATACCGATAATCGCCACGACGATCATCAGTTCGATCAGGGTGAAACCTTGTTGTACTTTACGCATTTAAATCTCCTTAGGTTTGGGCAAGTTGAACACGGGGCTGCCGTGTCTGGCTCATTAACGTGCAGGGGCTGTGCCAACTTGAGCGAGCGGCGGCATAAATTGCGCCGGTCGCCCGGAATGCCTTGAATTTATTGGGCTTTGTGCGGAGGGGCGGCCTTTACAGGCTGCGCAGGGGTCCGCAATCCAGCGTGCCCCCCCTGCCCCTGTACGGCACGGGGTGACGGTTTTCGTCACTTGCCCGGCCCGGAAAAGGAAAAGCCACGGCGAACCGTGGCTTTTTTTGATACTGGTGGGTCGGGCGAGATTCGAACTCGCGACCAACGGATTAAAAGGCGAAACCACATCTAGCCAGCCTTTATAAATCAATGCCTTGCCTCACCCGCAACATTGACACGAAGCCCCACGAAGCCTAAAAAATGTGGGTGGCATCTTGAAGTGGTTACGATTTGGCTACGGAGAGATAAAACGCCCCGAAGAATTTAGAGGGCTGCTTGCGGCCAGAAGCTGTCTTTGACCTTCACGCACAAACCGACAGCTTCCCGTCCCTGAGCCGACTATCGGTGTATGCCATATTGCGCATGGCTCTGTCCGCATTTTCATGAAGTAATATAGAGGCGCAAGAACATAAACTCACAAACCACTCAGGGGGTTAAGTCCGATTGAAGCCTGTCTCTTTGTTAAAAAATGTCCGGACGCACCGGTCTCTCTACTAAGTGTTAACCCGAAATGACGTCAAGGAAACCCAAAGAAGCCAATAGCGCCATGGAAAGCACGCCGATGAATCGAGGTCTCGGCGCCGCGAAGGCGGCCAAGCAGGACGAGTTCTACACCCAGTACGTTGACATCCAGAAAGAGGTCGAGGCCTACCTTGAGTTCGCCCCCGACACCTTCCGCGGCAAGGTCGTCTACTGCAACTGCGACGACCCCTTCGAAAGCAACTTCTTCAAGTATTACGCCGCAAACTTCAACAAGCTCGGCCTCAAAAAGCTCGTCACCACCAGCTACGACGGCTCCCCCATCGCCGGCGCACAACTCACGTTCAGTGAGTACGACCAGGGCAATGGCAAACGCCAAAGGCCCAAGGCGATCGCCGTCGAGATCGAGGAAGTGAAGGATATCAACGGAGACGGCGCGACCGGCATCGACGATGTGAAGCTCTTCCTGAAGCAGAACCCACACACCCGCACACCTCTTGCGGGAGGCGGCGACTTCCGTAGCGCCGAGTGCGTCGAGTTGCTCAAGCAGGCGGACATCGTGGTCACCAACCCGCCATTCTCCCTTTTCAAGGAGTACGTCGCTCAGCTCGTGGAGCACGAGAAGAAGTTCCTGATCATCGGGAACGTCCAAGCGATCACGTACAAGGAGGTCTTTCCGCTGATCAAGGCGGACAAGCTATGGATGGGCGTCACCATCCACAGTGGGGACCGCGAGTTCCGCGTTCCAGGCCACTATCCCCTGAACGCGGCGGGTTCGCGTGTCGACGAGAACGGCGTTAAGTACATCCGAGTCAAGGGCGTTCGCTGGTGGACAAACCTGGACCATGGGCGCCGCCACCAAGAGTTGCCTCTCATGAAAATGGAGGACAACTTGCGGTTCAGCAAGCACAAGGAGATCAAGGGCAAGGCCACCTACGACCACTACGCCAACTACGACGCCATCGAGGTGCCGTTCACCGACGCGATCCCCAGCGACTACGACGGTGCCATGGGCGTTCCCATTACCTTCCTCGACAAGTACAACCCCGACCAGTTCGAGATTCTCGGCTCAAGCATGACCCTTGGAGCCCCCATGTCACAGGTCGCAAAAAAGGGAAGCTACTTGCAAGGTGGGCCGCGCTTCTACATAGACAATGGCGATGGAAGCTATCGCCGAATGTACGACAGAGTCGTCATCCGCCACCGCCGCATCCGGCCTGCTAAGAGAACCAAAAAGTGAAAACCACCCTGAAAACCGACATCTCCGTTGCCGACATCTGCAACGGCTTTGTGTACAACCAACTGGAGGGCAAGGGGCTGTTCGGGCTGGGCGGAAAGCTCACCATCCAGCCGGAGTACCAGCGCAACTATATCTATGCGGACGGCGGCGGCAAGAAGGAGCAGGCGGTCATCGAATCCCTGCTCAAGGGCTATCCGCTCGGGCTGATCTACTTCAACAAAGTCGCGGAGAATAAGTTCGAGGTGCTCGACGGCCAGCAGCGCATCACCAGTATCGGACGATTCGTTACGAACAAGTTCGCGGTCATGGATAACGGTAATCCGAAGAACTTCGACAGCCTGCCCGCCGATCAACAAGCCAAAATCCGCGAGTCGAAATTGCTGATTTACGAGTGTGAGGGCACGGAGACCGAGATCAAGCAATGGTTTCAGACGATCAACATCGCGGGTGTGCCACTCAATCAGCAAGAACTGTTGAACGCCATCTACTCCGGGCCGTTCGTGACGTTCGCCAAGGCCGAGTTCAGCAACAGCCAGAACGCGAACATCCAGAAATGGAGCGCATATATCAAGGGCAGCGCAAACCGGCAGGACTTTCTGGAGCAGGCGCTGGACTGGGTGAGCAAGGGCGATATTGGCGGCTACATGAGCAACCATCGCACCAACGGCAACATCAATGAGCTGAAAACCTACTTCAACAGCGTAATCGACTGGGTGTCGAGCGTATTCATGGATGTAGAGAAGGAAATGCAGGGCCTGGAGTGGGGGCGGCTCTACGAACAACACCACTCCCAGTCATTTGATCCGGCCAAAGTATCTGACGAGGTTAAACGGCTTTATGGCGACCCTTACGTCAAGAACCGTCGCGGGGTATTCGAATATATTCTCGGCGGTCTTCAAGATTCAAAGCTTTTGGATGTACGGGTGTTCGACGAAGCGACCAAGAAGTCCGTCTACGCCAAGCAGACCACAGATGCGAAAGCCAATAACACATCAAATTGCCCGCTCTGCGCAGTCGGCCATGGTGCCAATAAAAGCAAGATATGGAGTTTCTCCGAAATGGATGCGGACCACGTCGATGCATGGAGCAAGGGCGGCGGAAGCTCGGCGAAAAACTGCCAAATGCTCTGCGTTACCCACAATCGGGCCAAAGGCAATCGATAATATGGGCACACTACGGCCCGGCGCGTGGAGCAAGGGCTGAAAGCCGGAACCGGCGAACTGTCAAATGCTGTGCAAGGATGGCAATCGAAGGAAGTCGGGGAGGTAGGGAGGGCGACGCGGGCTACAAAACGTTGCACGTGAAGGGCCGGCATGACGGTTTTTCGAGACATCACGTTCCTTGCAGCCGGCCCGCAAGTGAACGCAGTCGTTGAATGACTCATTTCGAGCAAGCGTAAAGCAGACGTCGATTTCAGTTAAGGCTATTTCCGCTTTGGGTCGGGAGGAGTCAGACAATGACCGGCAGACCCGCTAGCAAACATCAGCGGAGGGCGCCAGACTTATTGGCATAATACAGACCCTCCATCACCCGTATGTAATACCAATGATTGTCAGCGATTATCTTTCACTATGGGAAGTGGCTCATCGATGGCACGGCGTTGACCCAAACAAAACCGACGCCTCCGACCTGCCGCTGGCCGTTCAAGATGCGCTTCGCTATCTATGTGGGGCAGTGCTAAGCGGTGACGTCCCGCTGTACATTTCGGATGCTATCGACGCAAGTGATGGAAACGGACACTATTTCCGTGAGATCAGGTATTACGCGGTCGAAGAGCTGCCACCCGCTCTCCAGAGTTGTGCTTTCGCCAGGAAGTACGACAAGTCCATATTAGATGACCATCTGATTTCTAGGCACAATCTCTTTGAGCGAAGTATCTGGGAGCATGGACAGTTTCCAGATTTCTGGGAAGACGAGAAACTTATAACGGATCTTGGTGGCGTTTTTAGGGAACCGACAGCTCAGGAAGTTCCAAAGCCGCCAAGTCCTAACTCTTCGCTGTTTGATCAATCGCTCTGCCAGGCCATCGCCAAAACTCTTTGGGATATCTATCCCAATATGACGATCGAAGCGATGACTAAGCATCCCTCGATTCTCAAATTCGGCAACGGTGGACTGTATAAAGGAAAGAACACTTTGCGCGACTGGTTGAGCCCTGTAGCGCCAGAGAATGTCAAAAAGCCCGGGCGGCCAAAAAAGGCAGAAACCCAGTAACGGCACGGCCTAAAAATACCCCTCTCAATCAGAAAATGCATTTCCCGGCAGCACGGGAGTTTTTCCTAATCGCGCATTCCTCGACTCTGTCTCCGTCATCAACAAACGGAGTCAGAAATGCAGAACCAAACCAAAGACAATTCAGCCGCGCCCGGATCGGGTGGGCGGACGGACGCGCCAGCGTCGCCCGTACACCCGAACGGGGGCGGAATTACCGCCGCCGGTGGCTTCCCGCAAGAGGTCGTGCTTGGTGCTGAGGCCGCGGGCGGCGAAGCCGCCCTTAGACTTGACAAAAGGACATATCTCGACCGGGAGCAAGGTCATTTCACAGTCGTCCTCAGGGACTACGGCGGGGGCTTCTGCGAGGCAGGTTGGTCTTTTGTTTCCAACCTCCAAGCCTTCAAGGCCGCACGTGGCGAATCGGAACAGCGGCAAGTTCATGAAGACCGTGCCAGCCGTCGCGCACGTTCCCGGCTTCGGCAATTGATCTTGTCTGCAAATGCCGATCACCTGCTGACCCTCACCTATCGCGAGAACGTCACCGATTTTGGGCAGGCCAGCCAGGACTTGGCCAGCCTGATTCGCCGGGTTAGAAAACATCTGCCTCATTGGGTTTTTATTGCCGTCCCTGAGCAGCAAAAACGCGGAGCCTGGCATTGGCATCTTGCCGTGGTCGGTCGTCAGGATGTGAAGCTCCTGCGCCATCTATGGCGTTCCGTGGTGGGAGAAGGCAACATCGATGTGCAGAGGCCCAAGGCTGGTATTAACCGGCGGCTTGCCATCGTCAACTACCTGGGCAAATACCTTGCCAAAGGTTTTGCGGAAGGGGGCCGGGAACTTAACGGCCACCGCTATCGTGCCTCGCTGGGCATCAAGGTGCCGAGCGAGTCCTTAAGCCTTCCCCAGCACTTGCGCGGGGATGTTTCCGCGTATGTGCGTTCTCAACTTCACCTGCGCGCAGGCAAAGTCGGTTTTGTCTGGGTTGATTCTCAAAACACGGCGGGATGGGCCTGCTCCTGGTAGCCATGAAGACTCTACTCCTGCACGCCGCCGCCGAACTGCTTGGCCTCCATCCCGTCACGCTGCGGGAGAAGGCACGCCGGGGAGAAATTCCGGGCGCCAAGATCGGCAAGAGCTGGGTATTCGTGGACGTTGATCTGATCGAGCATATCCGCGCACAATACCCGCTGCGGGTGATGCAGGGCGACAGACAGGAGAAAACCTTATGTCTCTCTACAAACGCAAAGACTCGTCCGTCTGGTGGCTCAAAATCCGCCACAACGGACAGGCAATACAAAGAAGCACTGGGACTGACGACAAGCTGAAAGCGCAGGAATACCACGACAGGCTTAAAGCCTCGTTGTGGGAGCAATCCCGGCTTGGCGTCAAGCCCCAGCGTACTTGGCAGGAAGCGGTGCTACGCTGGATTACGGAAACTTCCGACAAGCGCACGCACCGTGAAGACCTTGTAAAGCTGAAGTGGCTTCATACCCATTTGGGACAGCGTCACCTGGACGGAATCACGCTCGACGTGATCGACAGCATCCGGGAGGCGCGACTCAAGGAAGGCACGAAGACCACGGCTAATCGCTACTTGGCATTGGTGCGGGCCATCCTCAGACGGGCACGGGACGACTGGGAATGGATCGACAAGGTTCCCAAGGTGAAGCTATACAAGGAAGCAGAGGGGCGCGAGCGCTCTATTACGCCTGAACAGGCCAAGCGGCTGCTGGACGAGCTGCTGCCCCATCAGCGCGATATGGTGCTGTTCTCCCTGCTGACAGGTTTAAGGCAGGCGAATGTGTTGGGCTTGGAGTGGTCGCGGGTCGATCTGGAACGTGGACATGCTTGGATTGATTCAAGCACGTCCAAGAACCGCCGCCCGATCTCGGTGCCGTTGAATCAGGACGCTATCGAGCTGCTGCTCAAGCAAGTGGGCAAGCATCCCCAGCGGGTGTTCACCTACAAGGGCAAGCCCATCACCAACGCGAATACGCGGGCATGGCGTGAAGCACTCACGCGAGCGGAGATAGAGGACTTCCGCTGGCATGATCTGCGCCATACCTGGGCGACGTGGCATCGGCGGGCGGGAACGCCTACGCACGAGCTGCAACGCCTGGGCGGCTGGAGAACGGCTTCAATGGTGGAACGGTATGCCCACCTTGCACCCGATCATCTGGCCGAGTCCGCGGCGCGCTTGGGAAGTGTTGTAGCTGGCTACGATTTGGCTACGGTGGCCAAGAAGTAGAAACGGCCTGCATTGCTGCAAGCCGTTTGTGTGTTGGTGGGTCGGGCGAGATTCGAACTCGCGACCAACGGATTAAAAGTCCGCTGCTCTACCGGCTGAGCTACCGACCCCTTGATTTATTAGGGCTTGGCGAAAGAGCATGAAGCCCTATCCGCGAAAGCGCGAGATTATAGCCGAATCGGCGCAGCCGGGTAAAGCCTCATGACGGTTTTTTGCGGGCGGCTCAACCCTCGGCGCGCATCATCAGGGCGTATTGCGCTTTCATGGTGAGGGCGGCGCCCGCGATGATGGCGGCCAGCACGATGAAGGACGATACGGCCAGCGTGGAGACGCCGGTGATGCCCTGGCCGATGGTGCAGCCCATCGCCAGCACGCCGCCAAAGCCCATCAGGATCGCGCCGATCAGGTGGTTGACGAAGTCGCGGAAGGAGGCGAACCACTCGATGCGGAAGCTGCGCGAAACGAGCGACCACAGCAGGGAGCCCGCGAGCACGCCCGCCAGCGTCATCACGCCGAACGTGAGCAGGGTAGGGTCGAACTTGCCGGCGGCGAAGCCGAGCGCCTGGCCCATGGGGTTGATGAAGGTGAAGGACTGCGCGGCGAGCGGGCCGGCGGCGGCGGGGCGGACGGCATCGGCGGGCGCATAGAGATCCCAGTCCTGCACGTAGGCCTGCAGCGACAGCATGTCGCCGTCGGCGTGAATCCGGACGTTGCTGGTCACGTACCAGGCGGCGAGCACCGCGAGGCCGACGACGAGGCCGCCGAGGATGTTGTCGAGGCTGCCGCGGAAATCGGCCGACTTGAAGGCCCACACCAGCAGCAGGCCGCCGATGACGGCGCCCATCACGATGCGGCCGGTGGCGGCTTTCTCGCCGAACAGCATCGCGCCGAGGTCCTGGTTGGTGGTCAGCGAGATGGCGGTCGGGCTGGTCCAGGGATAGAACAGGGTGGAGTACAGGGTCTTGTCGCTGCCCGGGAAGGGGTTGACCATGAAGTAGGCGATCAGGCCGATGACCAGCAGCACCATGATCGACTTGAGGTTGCCGCCGCCGATGCGGATCAGCGTCTTGTTGCCGCAACCGGAGGCGAGCGTCATGCCGACGCCGAACAGCAGGCCGCCGAGCAGGCTTTCCAGCCAGGGGAAGGTGGTCTGGCGGTAGGGGGGGAAGGTGTGGGTGACGTCCACCAGACCGGCGGCTTCCAGGCCCATCACGCCCAGCACGCCGACCGCGATGGCCAGCCCCCAGGCGCGCATGCGTCCGGTGTCGCCCATGTTGACCCAATCGGAAACCGCGCCCATGGTGCAGAAGTTGGTCTTGTTGACCACGGCGCCCATGATCAGGGCGATCGCGAAGCTGGACCACAGGAAAAACGATTGTGCGCTTGCGAAATCTGCGTAGGTCATGGGTCTGTTCCTCCTCTGGAATGGGAAAGCGGGGATTGCCGCGGGTGTTCAAAAAAATTGCCGAATCTTAATGCGTTCGCGCAGAAGCCAGGCTGGATAATAAATACCATTGAGGCCGGCAAAGCCGGGCTCGCTAGGATTGGCCCTGGGCAATCGGGAATGCGACTGGCGTGGGCGGTATCCGCGTTTCACCCCCGCCAGGGGCAAATCAGGATTGCGCCCGGATTATTCCATTTCGTGAGCATACCGGGTCGGATCCGGGATGCCCGCGGCGAGGAAACCCTCGCGTCTCAGGCGGCAGGAATCGCAGCGTCCGCAGGCCAGGCCTTCGGCATCGGCCTGATAGCAGCTCACCGTTTGCGCGTAATCCACGCCGAGTTCGATGCCACGCTGGATGATTTGCGCCTTCGACAGATATTGCAGCGGCGCATGGACGTGGAGGGGCTCGCCTTCGACCCCGGCACGGGTGGCCAGATTGGCCAGGTGTTCGAAGGCTGCGATGAATTCCGGGCGGCAATCGGGGTAGCCGGAGTAATCGACGGCGTTGACGCCGATGAAAATATCGCGCGAACCCAGCACTTCGGACCAGGCCAGCGCCAGAGACAGCATCACGGTGTTGCGCGCGGGCACATAGGTCACCGGGATGCCGCTGGTCGGACTTTCCGGCACGGCGATGGACGCGTCGGTCAGCGCCGAGCCGCCAAAGTCGCCCAGTCCCAGGCGCAGCACCCGGTGTTCGACCGCGCCCAGGCTCTGCGCCACGCGCGCGGCGGCGGCGAGTTCGGCGGTGTGGCGCTGGCCGTAATCCAAGCTCAGCGTATGGCAGGCGAAGCCCGCCTGGCGCGCAATCGCCAGAACCGTGGCGGAGTCCAGCCCGCCGGAAAGCAGAATGACGGCAGGTTTCATTTTCCTGGCGTGTTGCCCCACAGGATTTTGTGCAGTTGCACCTGCATGCGCACCGGCAAGCGGTCGGCGAGGATCCACTCCGCCAGCTGCACAGGCGGCAGTTCGCCCTGCACCGGTGCAAACAGAACGGGACAGATTGCCGCCAGGTTCTGCGCCTTGATGACCTCGCGTGCCCAGTCGTAGTCGGCGCGGCTGGCCAGCACAAACTTGATTTCGTCGTGCGGCGTGAGGTGGGCGATATTCTCCCAGCGGTTGCGCGCTTCCTCGCCCGATTCCGGCGGCTTGATGTCGACGATGCGCGACACCCGGGGGTCGACCTGGCTGACGTCGAGCGCGCCGCTGGTTTCGAGCGACACCGAATAACCGGCGTCGCACAGGGCCGTCAACAAGGGCAGGCAGTTTTTTTGCGCCAGCGGCTCGCCGCCGGTGACGCATACCGTAGGCACGCCATAGTCCGCCACCCGCGCCAGCAGGGACGTCAGGGTAACGGTTTCGCCACCCTGGAAACTGTAGGGCGTATCGCACCAGCGGCAGCGCAGCGGGCAGCCCGACAGGCGGATGAACACGGTAGGCAAGCCCGCACGGCTGGTTTCGCCTTGCAGCGACAGGAATACTTCGGTCAACCGGAGCGTGGTGGTCCCTTGCGGGTGGAGCGTGGTTGTTGACGCTTCAGCGTCTATACAACCACGGCCTGCCCCTTGCGGGTGGAGCGTAAGCGATTCGGACACGTCGCTTACTTGAGCGCAGACAGCCGACGGCTCGCCTGGGCGGCGGCCGGGGTGCCGGGATATTTGGCCACCAGTTCCTCGAGCGTTTTGCGGGCGTCGGCCAGCTTGTTCAGCGCGATCTGATTGGTGGCGATGTTGAGCAGCGCGTCGGGCACCTTGGTGCTGCCGGGGTAGGCGGCCACCAGTTTTTGCTGGTGTGCCAGGGCGGACTTGTAATCCTTCATCGAGTAATACGCGTAGCCCACCCAGTATTGCGCGTTGGGCGCCAGCGCGCTGGCGGGATAGGTTTTGAGAAATGTCTTGAAACCCGCAATGGCGCCCGCGTAGTTGCCGTCACGAAACAGCTTGAGCGCGGCCTCATAGGCCGCCGTTTCAGCCTGGGTATCGGGCGGCGGCGAGGAGGGCGACTGCGTGATGGACGTGTCGGGCGTGGCCGCAGCCGCCACCGGCGCTGTCCTGGCCGCCTTGGCCAGCTCGCCCAGGCGCTGATCGAGATCGGCATACAGATCGTTTTGCCGCTTGTCCAGCGTGTCCAGCTGATGCGCCTGGACTTCGGTCAGGCCCCGCAGTTTGGCGACCTCGGCCTTGAGCGTCTCGATCTCCTGCAACAAGCCCAGCACGTTCTGGCTTTGCTGGACCGCACTTTCCAGCTTGTCGAGACGGGCGTCCAGCGAATTGGCCAGCTGTTGCAGCGTCTGCATCTGACGGCTGAGCTCGGCCGTGTCGGCCGCCCACGCGGGCTGGGCCAGCGCCAATATGAAAAGTAGGCTAACGCGCAGTTTCACAGGCCATTACTCGTCGGTGTACACCACATCCACGCGGCGATTCTCGGCATACGCCGCTTCGGTATTCGCCTCGTTGCGCGGTTTTTCTTCGCCGAAACTGACCGCCTCCAGCTGCGCATCGGGCACGCCCAGTACTTTCAGAGATTTGCGCACGGCTTCGGCACGCTTCTGTCCCAGCGCCAGGTTGTATTCGCGGCTGCCACGCTCGTCGGTGTTGCCCTGCAACACCACGTGCGCGTCATGCTTGGACAGCAGATAGCCGGCGTGCGCTTCGAGCACCGGGCGGAATTCGTCCTTCACCACGAAGCTGTCGAAATCAAAAAAGATGCTGCGCTTGGACAGGGGGCTGGCCGGATTTTTTCGCGGATCCCCCGTGTATTTGCCGCTGCCGTCGAGCGAACTGCCCGCCACCCCGGCGCCACCCAGGCCGGTGGTTTCGGCACCCCCTGCGGGTTTGCTGCCGCCTGCCGTCTGTTCGGTCGGGGTCGTGCCACCGGTACGGTCTTCAACCGCGGCGGGCGTGCCGCGGGTGCTGCTGCACGCGGACAGGGCCAGGGCAAGCAGGACAGGCCAAAAAATCTTGTTCATCGATCACTCCTCGGAAAATGATTGCTTAAAGGACTTCAGTGCCCGGCAGCCACATCATGGCCCCCAGGCGGGTTCACGTGCATCGACGCCCGACTCGGACAGGCGCGCATGGGTTTTTCCATCCAGGCTCACCGTGCCCAGCACCCCCTGCCCACCCTGCACCGTGGCATACAGCACCGCCTGCCCATTGGGCGCAAAGCGGGGCGATTCGTCGCGTGCCGTATCGGTCAACACGCGGGTCTGCCCGTTTGCCAGTTCAAGCAGCACCACGCGGAAGCGGCCATCCTCCCGGCCAATATAGGCCAGGTAGCGGCCATCCGGGCTGATCGTCGGCGAGACGTTGTAGCTGCCGTTGAAGGTCAGCCGCCTGGGCTCGCCGCCGCTGGCCGCCACGCGATAAATCTGCGGGCTGCCGCCGCGATCCGAGGTGAAATATATGGTTTGCCCGTCGGGTGAAAACACCGGCTCGGTGTCGATGTTGCCACCCTGGGTCAGGCGGCTGAGGCCGCTGCCATCGGCGTTGATGAGATAAATCTGCGACGCCTCGTCGCGTGTCAGCACCACCGCCAGCCGCTTGCCGTCGGGCGCCCACGCCGGCGCCGAATTGGAGCCCTTGAACGCCGCGGTCTTGTGGCGGCCGCCATCGCGCAGCGACTGCACGTAGACCACCGGTTTTTTATCTTCGAACGACACATACGCCAAGCTTGCGCCGTCCGGAGAAAACATCGGCGAAATCAGCGGCTCGCCGGAGCGCACCACCGTGCGCGGATTCTGTCCGTCGGCATCGGCTACCCGCAATTCATAGCGCTTGCCCTGTTTTTGCACGTAGGCGATGCGGCTGCCGAACGCGCCGGGCGCGCCGGTGAGCTTTTCGTAGACGATGTCGGCGATCTGATGCGCGGTGGTGCGCCATTGCGCCGCCGAGATGGTGTAGCTGTAGCCGGCCAGCTGGGTCTGCTTGATGGCATCCAGCAGGCGAAACTTCACTTCAAAACGTCCGCCGGGCAGCGCGGTGACCTGGCCGACCACCACCGCCTCGGCCCCCTTGCCGCGCCACGCGCCGGGGTTGACCTGTGCCAGATCGGCCGGTGCTTGCGTGCCGCTGACGTCGATCAAATTGAATTGGCCGCTGCGCTTGAGGTCGTCGCCGGCGATCTGCGCCAGTCCCGGTGCGGGCTGCCCCGACGCCGCCTGACCTGGCGTGAATTGAAAGGGCAGCATCGCCACCGCGATCCTGTTGGCCGCACCGCCCACCACCTGGATTTCCATTACGGCATGCGCGGCAAACGGAGTGCTCAGCAGGGCAAAAAGAAACAGTCGGAACAGTAGAGCGGCACGCAACATGGGGCGGGAATCTCGATCAAAAACGTTTAACCTGGAAACTGCAGTTGGACGCGCCCGATCATGCGTTTGGGCGAGTGCCTGCCGCGAAGCAACGAGGCGGCAGGTCCGGGGCCTGCAACGAGGCGCGACAAAGGCAGGTGCGCGACCGGACGTGCCAGCGGGTGCGTAGCGGCGTCACCCGAAAGGTGAACGCAATCGAGGGCAGAAAAATCAGTATTCATGCGGCTCTCATTGTGGCATTGAGCGGTCAGCTGCGGTTTCAGGGTTAATTGCCGGGCGAGTATAGCCGACCTGAGCGTGTGGCTGCCGCGCCTCGGCCGGCTCAGTCTTTGGGGCGATGGGTAAACAAAAGTTCCGGGACAAACGCAGCGCGTGCGTCGCGCTCGGCGGGCAGCGGCAGCGGCGAGGATTTTTCGATGGCGCGCACCACCGCCTCGTCATACGCCGCATTGCCGCTCGACTGGGTCACCCGCACGCTCACCACTTCGCCGGTGGGCAGCAGTTTCACCAGACAGCGCACTTGCGGGTTGCCTTTCAGGTTGTCGGGCAGGCGCGTGTTGCCGCGCACCTTGGCGCTGATCAAATCGCGGTATTGCCCCACCGCTTGCGCCAGCGCGGCCTGGTTTTTGCCCGCCGCTGCCTGCGCTGCCCGCGCCGCGTTCGCTGCGGTTTCTTCCGCCATGCTTTGTTTCAATTCGTCGGCCTCCATCTGGCGCAGCAGGTCCTGTCTTTTCTGTTCGGCCACTTGCTTGTCACGTGCCTGCTTGATCGCGCTGGCTTCCGCGCGTGCGGATTCTTCCCGCGCCCGGTCTTCGGCCGCCTGGATGGCGTGCAGTTTTTTCAGGCGCTCGGCTTCGGCTTTCTTTTTTTCCAGCGCGATATCGGGTGCTTTCGGCGGCGGCGGTTCCTCGGCCACGGGCTTGGGAACGGGTGCCGGTTTGAGTGTGGGCGCCGGCCTGGGTGCGGGCGCTGCCTTGACGGGTTCGGGTGGCTTCACCGCAACCGGCGGCGCGGCCGCAGGCAAGGTCTGCCACACATCCACCATCACCGGCGCGGGATGCTGGGTTTGCCACGACACGCCGAATACCAGCAGCAACACGAACAGTGCGTGCACCCCCAGCGCCAGCGCACCCGACACGAAACGGGCGTTGGCGCGAGTCACGAAGGGCGCGTCTGCCGCAGGATTCATGGCGCCGGGCGGGCGAGCAGGCCGATGCGGGTGATCCGCGCCTTTTGCAGCACGTTCATCGTATTCATCACTTCCTCGTAACGCACATTCTTATCCGCTGCGATGACCACCGGCTGATCCGGCAGCGCACGGTGCAGCGCAGCGATCTCGGCCGCCAGTTCGTGCTTCGCCACCACCCGCTCGGCGCCGCCGGCGACGGCGCGGTTCTTCAGCACGTATTCGCCCGATTCCCGGATGATGACTTCGAGCGGCTGCGCCGGTGTCTGCGAGGTCTTGCCGACGCTCGGCAGCTCGACATGGGCGGGATTGATGAACGGCGCGGTCACCATGAAGATGACCAGCAGCACCAGCATCACGTCGATCATCGGCACGACGTTGATCTGCGCAACCTGCTTGCGGGTGCGCGCCATGCCTAAGCTGCCTTGGTCGCCTGCCGCTGCAGGATGTTGGAGAACTCCTCCATGAAGCTTTCCATGCGGTTGGCCAGGCGATCGATGTCGTGGGTGTAGCGGTTGTAGCCGACCACCGCGGGGATCGCGGCGAACAGCCCCATCGCGGTGGCGATCAGGGCTTCGGCAATGCCCGGCGCGACCTGCGCCAGCGTCGCCTGCGCCACGCTCGACAACCCCATGAAGGCAATCATGATCCCCCACACCGTGCCGAACAGGCCGACGTAGGGCGACACCGAGCCGACCGTGGCGAGGAAGGACAGATGCGATTCGAGGCCGTCGAGCTCGCGCTGATAGGTGGCGCGCATGGCGCGCCGGGTGCCGTCGATGATGACGTTGAGCGACTGCCCGGGCTGGCCGCGCAGCTTCATGAATTCGCGAAAGCCCGCTTCGAAAATGCGTTCCATCTCGCCTGCGCTGTCGTGCTCGGATGCCACCCGCTGGTACATGGCGCTGAGGTCGCCGCCGCCCCAGAATTCGCGCTCGAAACGGTCGGTGACGCGCAGCGTGCGTTTCAGGGTGAACAGCTTGATGAAGATATACCACCACGACATCAGCGACGCGCCCAGCAGCAGCAGCATGACGAACTGCACCGGCAGCGAGGCATTCCAGACGAGATGCAGCAGCGAGAGGTCTTGGCCGAGTTCAGGGTTCACGTGGCGGGTTCCAGGGCTTGAAGGATGGACGCGGGAATTTTAACGGGTTTGAATTGCACCACATCGACGCACGCCAGCGTCACGCGCGCGGCAATCAGGGGTGTGACGTCCCGGCTCACGGTTTGTTCCACCACCAGGCTGGCGCCGCCGATGCGGGCGAGGCTGACCGATACCTCGAGCGCATCGTTGAAGCGCGCGGGCGACAGGTAATCGACTTCCACCCGCCGCACCACGAATACGATGCCCGTCTCGTCGCGCAACGCATCCTGCTCGAAGCCCAGCGCGCGCAGCCACTCCGAGCGCGCGCGTTCCAGGAACTTGAGATAGTTGGCGTAATACACCACGCCGCCGGCGTCGGTGTCTTCCCAGTAGACGCGGACCGGCCAGATGAACGCCATTTTCAGAACGCCACCCTCAAAATAAATCGGGCTCGCTGGACGGGGCGGCGAGCCCGAGGTGGCGATACGCCAGCGGAGTGGCGATGCGGCCACGCGGGGTGCGCTGCAGGTAGCCCTGCTGGATCAGATAGGGTTCGAGCACGTCCTCGATGGTGTCGCGCTCTTCGCCGATGGCCGCTGCCAGGTTGTCCAGCCCGACCGGGCCGCCCATGAATTTTTCCACCACCGCCGACAGCAGCTTCCGGTCCATTACATCGAGCCCGGCGCGATCGACGTCGAGCATCACCAGCGCCGCATCCGCCACCGCGCCGGTGGCGTGGCCCTCGGCCTTCACCTCGGCGTAGTCGCGCACCCGCCGCAACAGGCGGTTGGCGATGCGCGGGGTGCCGCGCGAACGGCGGGCAATTTCCAGCGCCCCGGCTTCCTCCAGATTCATCTGCAACAGCCCGGCCGAACGATGCACGATGTAGCCGAGTTCTTCCGCCGAGTAAAACTCCAGCCGCGCGACGATGCCGAAGCGGTCGCGCAGCGGGTTGGTGAGCATGCCGGCGCGCGTGGTCGCACCGATCAGGGTGAACGGCGGCAGATCGAGCTTGACCGAACGCGCCGCCGGGCCTTCGCCGATCATGATGTCGATCTGGAAATCTTCCAGTGCGGGATACAGCACTTCTTCCACCACCGGGCTCAGGCGGTGGATTTCGTCGATGAACAGCACATCGTTGGGCTCCAGATTGGTCAGCAGCGCCGCCAGGTCGCCCGCGCGCTCCAGCACCGGCCCCGAGGTCTGCCGCAGGTTGACCCCCATCTCGCGCGCGATGATGTGCGCCAGCGTGGTCTTGCCCAGCCCCGGCGGGCCGAACAGCAGCACATGGTCGAGCGCCTCGCTGCGCTTGCGCGCGGCGTGAATGAAGATTTCGAGCTGTTCGCGCGCCTTCGCCTGGCCGACGTATTCGGCCAGCGTGCGCGGCCGCAGCGCGCGCTCGATCTGTTCCTCGACGGGGCTGACAGCGGCGGGGGCGATGAGGCGGTCGGTTTCGATCATGCGCGCATCTTACCCCTTGGACAGCAGCTGCAAGGCCTGGCGGATCGCATCGGACACCGGCAGGTCGGCAGGCAGCTTCTGCATCGCCGCCCCGGCTTCCTTGTCGTTGTAACCCAGGGCGAGCAAGGCCTGGCGCACGTCGTCCGACACGCCCGCGGGGGCCGTGCTGGCAATTGCGCCGGCGAACACCGGCTTGCCTTTCAGTTCGAGCAGCAGGCGTTCGGCGGTTTTCTTGCCGATGCCGGGAACCTTGACGATGCGGCCGATTTCCTGCGCGGCGATCGCCGCCGCCAGGTCGTTGACCGACAGGCCGGACAGCACCGACAGGGCGGTCTTGGCGCCGATGCCGGACACTTTCAGCAGTTCGCGAAACGCCGCGCGCTCGACCTCGCTGCCGAAGCCGTAGAGCAGATGCGCGTCTTCGCGAATTGCCAGGTGGGTCAGCAGGCTCACCCTTTCGCCCAGCGCGGGCAGGTTGTAGAAGGTGCTCATCGGCACGTCGATTTCGTAGCCGACGCCGCCCACGTCCACCACTACCTGCGGCGGCTGCTTGGCGGCGAGCGTGCCGGTGATTCGCCCGATCATCGGGTGAATCCAATCAAAATAGCGCGTCCGATCATGAGAGTCTTCCGGTTAACAACAGAGTGGCCGCAAGCACGAGCGGCAGTGCATGCGCGGCGAGCAGGGTCAGCTTGATGGCCGGGGCGAGTTGCCCGGGCATCGCAGCAAAACGTCGCAGCTGCCGCCACGCCTGTACGGCGGGAATCCATGCAATGAACGCGAATGCGGCGGCCAGTGGCAAGCTGCCCGACAGCATGCCGCCCAGCAGCGCCAGCGCCGCCAGCAGCAGGATCAGGCCATAGCCCCAGGCGGCGGCCTGCGGTTGCAGCCGCGCCACCCAGTGCAGCTTGCCGCTGGCGCGGTCGGCCTCGCGGTCGGGAAACTGGTTGATGTAGAGAATGTTGGCGACCAGCAGCGCATAGGGTGCGCCGGCCAGCCAGGGCAATGGCGCAAACGCGCCGCGCTGCACCGTGTCCGCGCCGGCGACGACGAGCAGGAATCCGGTTGCGACGCACAGTTCGCCCACCCCCCGGCTGTTTAGCTGCAACGGCGGTGCCGAGTAGCCCCAGCCGATGGCGAGGCCGGCCAGCCCGATCCAGAACAGTCCTGCGCCCGCCACGCTCAGCAGCCACAGCCCGCCGGCGATGGTGACGGCGAACAGCACGATGGCAAATACCAGCACCTGGCGCGGCGTCAGCACGCCGTTCTGGATGAAGCGGCTGCCGCCGGTAAACGGATAGATGCGCTGTGTGTTGCGCGCGTCGGTGCCGTTGAGATGGTCGCAATAATCGTTGAGCACATTGATGCCCGCGTGCGCCAGCATGGCCAGCAGCAGCGTGACCAGTGCGCGTTCCCAGACGAACGCCGCGCCGCCGGCAACCGCCGTGGCAAAGCCGAGCAGGCAACCGGCCAGGGTGATGCTGAGGAAGGCCGGACGCGTCGCCAGCAGGTAGCGGGCAAACGGATTGGCCAGACGCTCGCGCGAAGGTTCGAGTGAGGTCAGGGCGGTGTTCATACCAGCCGTCCGCCCTTGACCCGATAGCCTGCTGTCGAGTGCGCCCCCAGGCGACTGCCATGCGCGTGGGTGATGGCGCAGGCGAGCGCGTCGGCGGCATCCGCCTTCGGCGCGACGGGCAGACCCAGCAGGCGTTTGACCATTTCCTGCACCTGTTCCTTGGCTGCCTTGCCGTGGCCGACCACGGCCTGCTTGATTTGCAGCGCGGTGTATTCGGCCACCAGCAATTCGTTCGACACCGCGGCGCAGATCGCGGCGCCACGTGCCTGCCCGAGCAGCAGGGTGGATTGGGGATTGACGTTGACGAAGACGATTTCCACCGCGCAGGTGTCGGGCTGCCAGGTGGCGATCACTTCGTTCAGTCCGGCGAACAGCACGCCGAGACGCTGCGGCAGTTCACCCTCGCCGCTCTTGATCACGCCGCTGGCGACATAGGCCAGCTTCTGGCCGGTCTGTTCGATCAGGCCAAAGCCGGTGAGACGCAAGCCAGGATCGATGCCGAGGATGCGCAAAGGGAGGCTTATTCCGGCAGCACGGCGTTGGTGTAGACATCCTGCACGTCGTCGAGCACTTCCAGTGCATCGAGGATCTTTTGCATCTTCACCGCGTCGTCGCCGGCGAGTTCGGTCTCGGCTTCGGCGCGCATGGTGATCTCGGCGACCGCCGGCTTGAACCCGGCCTTTTCCAGCGCCTCCTTCACCAGTTCGAACGCCTTGGGATCGGGCGAAGTCAGCACCTCGATCGAACCGTCCTCGTTGGGAATGATGTCGTCGGCGCCGGCATCGAGCGCGACTTCCATCACCGCATCCTCGCTCGCGCCCGGCTCCAGGATGATCTGCCCGCAGTGCTTGAACTGGAACGCCACGCAGCCGTCGGTGCCCATGTTGCCGCCGTGCTTGGTGAACGCGTGGCGCACGTCGGCGACGGTGCGCGTCTTGTTGTCGGTGAGGCAGTCGACGATCACCGCGACGCCGCCGATGCCGTAGCCTTCGTAGCGCGCTTCCTCGTAGTTGACGCCGTCGAGCTGGCCGCTGCCGCGCTTGACCGCGTTTTCAATGTTGTCCTTCGGCATCGACTCGGCCTTGGCCTTGTCGATCGCCAGCCGCAGGCGCGGGTTCATCGCCGGGTCGCCGCCGCCCATCTTGGCCGCCACGGTGATTTCCTTGATAAGCTTGGTGAAGACCTTGCCGCGCTTGGCATCCTGGCGCCCCTTGCGGTGCTGGATGTTGGCCCATTTCGAATGTCCTGCCATGTTGATTCCAACGCAAAAATAATGCGCGATTTTAGCACCCCGGCCCCGTCCCTCCGCTTCGGCATCGACCTCGGCGGCAGCAAAATCGAACTGATCGCGCTCGACGCCGGCGGACGGGAAATGCTGCGCCGCCGCGTGCCGACCCCGCAGAGCGACTACCTCGCCACCGTGGCCGCGGTCGCCGCGCTGATCCACCAGGCCGAATTCGAGCTGGGAAAAAGCGGCAGCATCGGCATCGGCACCCCCGGCGCGATCTCGCCCGCGACTGGCCTGATGAAGAACTGCAACTCGACCTGCCTCAACGGCCGGCCGCTGCAGGAAGATCTCGAACGTGCGCTGAATCGCGAAGTGCGGCTCGCCAACGACGCCAACTGCTTTGCGCTGTCGGAAGCGGTTGACGGCGCGGCGGCGGGCGCGGACGTGGTGTTCGGCGTGATCCTGGGAACCGGCGTCGGCGGCGGGGTGGTGGTGCGCGGTCATCTGCTCAACGGCGCCAATGCGATTTCCGGCGAATGGGGGCATTCGCCGCTGCCTTACTTCCAGTTCGCACACGCCCGGGCCGACCGTGAATCCACCGGCCAACACCCAGCCACCGGCGAAACCATCCTGCACCCGTGGCCCAGCCCGCGCGAGCTCGAGGCCGCACCGGCGTGCTACTGCGGCAAGAAAGGCTGCATCGAAACCTGGCTGTCCGGTCCCGGCTTCGCCGCCGACCACGTCAGATATGGCGGCGAAGATCTGCCCGCGCACGAGATTGTGCAGCTGGCGAATGCGGGATACGGCCCCTGCAGCGCCACCCTGGCGCGCTACGAGGAACGCCTGGCGCGCGCACTGGCCGGCGTCATCAACCTGCTCGACCCGGATGTCATCGTGCTGGGCGGCGGCCTGTCGAACATCGCCCGGCTCTATGACACGGTGCCGCGGCTTTGGCCACGCTACGTGTTCTCCGACCGCGTCGACACCCGGCTGGTGCCGCCGCAACACGGCGATTCGAGCGGGGTGCGCGGCGCGGCGCGATTGTGGAGTGAGGTTGTTGCCGATTGATCGGCTTTATTTATCCTTGAATGGCGCAATCACGGCCTGCCCCTTGCGGGTGGAATGACAGCTAAGATAAAAGCGTTGAAGACGTGAGGAGTGCGCCATGGTTTTTGCCAATCGCAATCAAGCCGCTGACCGGCTGGCCGATGCACTTGCAGCTTACAAGGGGCAGCATCCGCTGATCCTCGCCATCCCGCGCGGGGCGGTGCCGATGGGTCAGCGTCTGGCCAGGGCGCTGGACGGCGAACTCGACGTGGTGCTGGTGCGCAAGCTGCGCGCGCCGTTCAACCCGGAATTCGCCATCGGCTCGATCGACGAATCGGGCTGGACCTATATCGCCGACTACGCCGAATCGGCCGGCGGCACCGCTGCCTATCTGCAGCAGGAAAAGCAGGCGCAGCTCGACACCATCAAGAAACGGCGGGCGCAGTACACGCCGCTGCGGCCGCCGATCGATCCCGCCGGGCGCATCGTGATCGTGGTGGACGATGGCCTCGCCACCGGGGCGACGATGATCTCCGCGCTGCATGCGCTGCGTGCGCAGAAACCGGCGAAGCTGGTCTGCGCAGTGCCGGTGGCGCCGCCGGACACGCTGGAAAAGATTCGGGGCTATGCCGACGAGGTGGTGTGCCTGCAGGCGCCGATGTTTTTTCAGGCGGTCGGGCAGTTCTACGCCGATTTTCCGCAGGTCGACGACCAAGACGTGATCGAGATACTCAGGCAGGCCGGGCACGCCCAGGCCTGAGTTTCAGCGCGGCTTCACTCGCACGCCGTCCTTGATCGTCTCGTCCGGGTGCGCCACCACCCGGTCGCCGGCCTTGAGGCCTGACACCACCTGTGTCGCGAGGCCGGCGCGCTGGCCGATTTCGACCGGCACCACGCGCGCGCGGCGGCCGTCCAGCACGAACGTCGCCCAGCCTTCGCCCTGTCTGAACAGCGCGCTGGTCGGCAGTTGCAGCACGTCGCGTCCTTCCCACAGCACGAAGCGCGCTTCCACCCGGTAGCCGTCGCCGAGCCGTGCCCACGCCTCGCGCGGCGAGGAGAAATCGACGATGACGCGCACCCGCTGCTCCTCGACGCCGAGCGCGGAAATCTTGGTGTAGCCGCTCGGTTCCACCGTCCGCACTGTGCCTTCGACCGGCTGCTCGCCGCCCCAGCGGTCGAGGATCACCCTGGAGCCGGGCGCGATCTTCACCGCGTGCGTCGACAGCACCTCTACCTCGACTTCCAGGCTGGCGGGATCGCCGACTTCGAGCAGCGGCTGGCCGGCCGCCACCGCCCCCTCGCTTTCGTGCAGCAGCTTCAGCACGTG
>JBAVFD010000180.1:0-21031 GCA_049588075.1 Thiobacillus sp. | reverse complement strand
CGCCCAGCCACTGGAGGAATCGGTGGGCGCACCTTTTCGCAGTCTCATGGCCAGCCTCATCGATCGCATCAACCTGGTCTGGCTGCTGCGCTACCGCTTCAACTACAAGCTGCCGCCGGCGCAGGTGTATTACCTGCTGATAGGTTCGCGTTACAGCCTGTCTGGCAAGCAACTGCAACAACTGGCCGCGCAGGAGAGTCTGGAAGCGGTGCTCGCCGCACTGCCCGCTGCATGGCAAGCGCGGCTGAGCGGCGCGACGGACATCCCCGGCGTGTTCGCCCGCATGGAATACGCTGCCGCCGAGCAGGCGCTGCGGGTGTTGCATTCCAGTGCGCCAGCGATTGCCCGTACGTTCGCCTACCTGATTTTGCGCGAGCGTGACCTGCGCGCGGTGCGTGCCGTGTTGCGCGGGCGGCATCTCGGCCTGGCCGCTGCCGACATCCGCCAGGCGCTGCAACGCGTGCCCGAGGTGGTCTGATGCTGCGCGCCGAACCGCTGCTCAAGATTCAGCTCATGATGCTGGCCTCCGAAGCGCAGGATGCTGCGTTGTCGCTTGCCCGATTTGGCGTATTCAACCCCGCCGCCTGCACCTTGGACACGCTCGCGGAATCGCCGGCGGCCCCCTATCGCGAAGCGTGGCTCGAAGCCGAGGCTCGCCTGTCCAAGCTGCTGGAGCAGTGCGGTGACACCGGTCCCCTGCATCTGCCTGAGGAAGCCGAGGCCCCGGCACTCGCCGATTTGCAGGAACTGAACAGCTGGCTGAAGGGGGTGTGGATTGCCTGTCTGTCGTGTCACGAAAGCGAAGCGCAGATTGAAGACGCGCGGAGTCATCTCGACGCGCTGGAAGAAACGCTCGCCAAACTGGAACGGCTGAATGTCGACCTCGCGCATCTGCTGCGCGCCGACAGCCTGCTGGCCGTTCACATCGGCAGCCTGCCGGCAACCGGGCTCCAGCGGGTGACCGAGGCGCTGGCCATGACCGGCTATCTGGTTTCGCGCTTCGATCAGGTTGGCGAACAGGTATTCGCGGTGATTGCCGGTCCGCGTGCCCGACACGACGAAGTACAAGGCCTGCTGGCCCAGGCCGGCTGGCGTGAATTGCCGGTGCCGGACGAGTTGCGCACCCATCCGCAGGCCGCACGCGCCTGGCTGGAAGCCGAGCGTGCCCGGATGAATGCGCAGTCCGGTGCGGAATGCCGGATCATGGATGGACTGCGTGAGCAGTTCGGGCCACGGCTACACGAAGCGCGTCTGCGCCTCGCGCTGGCGCGCCCGCTGGCCGAGGCCGCGCTGGCCGGGGTGCGTGGCAAGGGTGGTCTGGCTGCGCTGTCGGGCTGGATTCCCAAACGTCAGCTGGAAACCTTGCGCGGCACGCTGGATGCACATTTTCATGGCCGCTACTGGCTCGACCTGCGCGAACCTTCTGCCGGCGAAGTGGCCGAGGTGCCGTCGCTGGTGCGCTATCCCGGCTGGCTCAAACCCTTCGTGCCGCTGGTAAAAAGCTACGGGGTGCCGCGCTACGGCGAATTCGATCCGGCGCTGCCGTTTGCCTTCACCTACCTGCTGCTGTTCGGCGCCATGTTCGGCGACGTCGGCCACGGCGCGGTGATCCTGCTGCTGGCGGCCATCCTGGTTCGACGCCTTGGACGCATGGCGTGGGTGGGTATCGCGGCGGGCGCGGTGTCGATGCTGTTCGGCGTGTTGTACGGCAGCATCTTCGGCTATGAGGACATCCTCTCGCCGCTCTGGTTGTCGCCGCTGCACAACCCGATCCGGGTGCTGACCCTCGCGGTGGGGTTCGGCGTCGGTTTCATCGTGTTTACGCTGCTGGTCAATGCCTACAACAAGGTCGTCGCCGGCCATGTCGGCGAGGCATTGTTCGATTCCACCGGGCTGGCCGGCCTGGTGTTTTATCTGGGCGCGGTGGGCAGCGTGGCCAGCCTCGCCGGCGCGATGGATCTTGCGCAGCCTGCCGGCATACTGGCGGGGCTAGGCATCGTGACGATTGCCGCGTACAAATGGTTTGAAGCCAAGGCCGGACTGGGCGAACGGATTCTGGTGACGGCTATCGAGACCCTGGAAACCGGTATCAACCTGTTCTCCAACACGCTGTCGTTCATGCGCGTGGCGGCCTTCAGTCTTAATCACGTCGCGCTGGCACTGGCAATTTTTACCCTCGCCAATGGGCTGGATAGGGCGGGCCATGGAATCACCCTCGTGCTGGGTAATATCGTCATCATTGTGCTGGAAGGTGGCATCGTCGCCATCCAGGCGCTGCGCCTGATGTATTACGAGGGGTTCTCGCGCTTTTTCAGCGGGGATGGAACGGAATTCGTGCCGTTGCGACTGTCGTCGCAGCAGGCCAGGATTTGATGGGCATTTTTAAAGGGGAGAAAACATGAGCTGGTTGATTGCAATGATGGTCTTGCCGGTGGCGGCCACGCTGGGGGCGGGTATCTGGCTGGAAATGAAACCACGCAGCGTGCCAGCCGGCTGGCTCAAGGGCAGCCTGTTCGCCAATGTGGCGTTGTTCGGTCTGGGGCTGGTCGGCGTCATGCTGCTGGGCGTACAGGACGTGCTTGCGGCCGAGCCCGCAGCGACGGCAGCAGGGGCCATTACGCTGGGACAGGGACTGGCCCTGCTCGGCATCGGCCTGCCGACGGGTCTGGCGGCCATCGGCGCTGCGATTGCACTGGGTCCGATCGGCTCCGCAGCGCTCGCAGTCATCGCCGAGAAGCCCGAGATGTTCGGCCGTACGCTGATCTACATGGGACTGGCCGAAGGGATCGCGATTTACGGGCTGGTCATGTCCATCCTGCTGCTCGGCAAGCTTTGAACGGATGCCGGCCGCAACCGACATCCCGCACGGCAGTGCGCGCCTGGTGGTGCTGGGCAGCGCCGGACTCGCCGGCGGTTTCAGACTGGTCGGCGCCGAGGTGCATGCCGACGCTGATCCGGACACGGTGGAAAGCGTGCTCGAGCAACTGGCCACAAGCGGCGACGAAGCGCTGGTGCTGCTGGAAACCCATCTCGCGCATGCCGGCGGTTACTGGTTGAACCGTTTGCGCAACGAAGGCGGCCGCATCGTCATCACCGAACTGCCGCCTTTGCCGGCGCCGCAGGACTACGCGCCCGCAGTGGACGAGGTGGTGCGCGCGGTGCTGGGGCCGGACGCCCTGAAATAAGTGGAAAAAAGTGCAAGGAGCAAAAATGGAAGCGGATGCGCAGGTTTTCCAACTCGAGCAGGCGCTGATCCAGCAAGCCGAGACGCTGGCGCGCGAGCAGTTGCAGAACGCCGAATCGGCGCGTGCACGCATCCTGGCCGAATCGGCAGACAAGCTCAAACTGGCGGAGGAGCGCGAGATTCTCGCCGCCAAGGTCGAGGCCGAGCGGCTGGTGAGACGGCACAGCCAGGCGGCGGAAACGCGGCTGGCCGCCGAACTCGACCGGCTGCGCTGGGCGCTCACGGAATCCGTTTTGTCCGAAGTCAAAACGGCTTTTCACACCCTTGCGCAGGACGAAGCGCGCTATCTGGGCGTGCTCGAAACCTGGCTGGCGGCAGCAGCCCAGGCGCTGCCGGCGGGCGATCTGCTGGCGGAAGTCCGGCCGGAAGATGAAAAACGCCTGCTGCCGGCGTGGGCCGGGATGAGCGCACGCGCCGCGCCGGGACGCGTGGTGACGCTGGCCAGCCACAGCCAGCCGAGCGAAGGCGGCATCCGGTTACGCCTGGCCGACAACCGCGCGCAACTCGACCAGACCTTCGAAGCCCGGCAGGTGCGACTGGCCGATGAACTGGCGCGGGTGACGATGGAGCGCCTGTTCGCCAGTGCGCCCGATCTCGGCACGCTGATCCACGGATAAGGAAAGCACAGGCAATGGGCAAGATTCTGGAAATCAACGGCCCCCTGGTCAAACTCGAATTGCCGCAGACCGTGATCGGCGAGCAGGTGCGGGTGGGGCGTCTCGGGCTGGTCGGCGAGGTGATCGGCCGCGATGGCGACACCGCCTTGGCGCAACTGTACGAGGACACCGCCGGCCTGCGACCGGGCGAAGTGGCGGAAGGCCTGGGCTGGCCGCTGTCGGTTGAACTCGGGCCAGGGTTGCTCGGCGCCATCTTTGACGGTGTGCAGCGGCCGCTGCAGGCGGTGTGGGAACAGAGCGGCGACCGCATCGCGCGCGGCGTTACAGTCCCTTCGCTGCCGCGCGATATACGCTGGCATTTCATGCCCGATCCGGCACGCCTGGCTGGCAGCGCGCTGGCGGGAGGCGACGTGCTCGGCACGGTGCAGGAAACCGAATCGATCCGGCACCGCATCCTGACGCCGCCGCTGATCAAGGGCGACTTGCTGGAGCTGGCACCGGCAGGCGATTACACCGTGGAAGACGTGATCGGCCGGGTGAAACTGGCCGACGGCCGGATCGAGAAGCTGCACCTGTTCCATCGCTGGCCGGTGCGCACGCCGCGCCCGTTCAGGCAGCGCGACCACGCGGTGGCGCCGCTGATCACCGGGCAGCGCATCCTCGACACCTTCTATCCGTTGTTGAAGGGCGGCAAGGCGGCGATCCCCGGCCCTTTCGGTGCCGGCAAGACCATGCTGCAGCAGCAGATCGCGCGCTGGTGCAACGCCGAAATCGTCATCTACGTCGGCTGCGGCGAACGCGGCAACGAACTCACCGACGTGCTCGAATCCATGCCCTTGCTGACCGACCCGCACACCGGCCGTCCGCTGATGGAGCGCACGCTGCTGGTCGCCAATACCTCGAACATGCCGGTGGTGGCGCGCGAAGCCTCGATCTACGTCGGCATCACGCTGGCCGAGTATTTCCGCGACCAGGGCTACGACGTGGTGATGGTGGCCGACTCCACCAGCCGCTGGGCCGAGGCCTTGCGCGAAGTCGCCGGCCGTCTGGGCCAGATGCCGGTGGAGGAGGGCTACCCGGCCTACCTCGGCTCGCGGCTGGCCGCCTTCTACGAGCGCGCCGGCCGGGTGGAAACCTGCGCCGGCGACCACGGTTCGGTGACGCTGATCGGCGCGGTGTCGCCGCCCGGCGGCGACTTCTCCGAGCCGGTCACCAGCCACACCAAGGAAATCATCCAGACCTTCTGGGCGCTGTCGAAGGAACTCGCCGACGCGCGCCACTACCCGGCGGTGGACTGGCTGGAAAGCTTCTCCGGCTATGTGGGTTCCGCTGCCAAGTGGTGGGCGGAAAACGTCGACCCGAATTGGGAAAGCGCGCGTGCCGAAGCACTCGACCTGCTCGCCGCCTCCGAGGAACTGCAGCGCATCGTCAACCTGGTCGGCGTCGAGGCCTTGTCATCCGAACAGCGCTGGACGCTGGAAGCTGCCAGCCTGATCAAGGAAGGCCTGTTGCAGCAGGCAGCCACCGATGAAGTGGACAGCTTTTCCTCGCCGGACAAGCAGTACGCGCTGCTCGCCGCGTTGCTAGAAATCTATCGCCAGGGCATGAGGCTGGTGAAACTCGGCGCGCCCGCCCGGCGCCTGATCCAGATGCCGCTGCTGGCGCAGGCACGACGCTGGAAAAGTCAGCATACGTCGGAAGATCTCGCCGCGCTGAAAGCGAAAATTGCCGCCATTCCCGCTGCCTTCGAGCCGCTGCTGCAGGAATACGCGCTCAACACCTCGGCTTCAAAGGAGGCCCGGGCATGAAGAACATTGAATTCCGCACCGCCACCTCCGCCCAGGGCGGCCTCGTCGTCATGGGCGGGGTGCCCGGCGTGGCGGCCGGTTCGCGGGTGCAGCTGCGCGACCATGCCGGTCGCATCCGTTCCGGCCTGGTGATCCGCGCGTCCGACGATGCGGTGCTGGTGGAAGTATTTGAAGGCACCGACGAACTCGATCTGGAACGCACCTGGGTGCGCTTCCTCGACGAGCCGTTCAAGCTGCCGCTGTCGCGCGACATCATGGGCCGCGTGTTCAATGGTTCGGGCCTGCCGCGCGACGGCCGGCCGCCGATCATTTCCGCCGACCGCCGCGACGTCAACGGCGAGCCGCTCAACCCGGCGGCGCGCGCCTATCCGCGCGAATTCATCCAGACCGGCATTTCCGCCATCGACGGCATGAACTCGCTGACGCGCGGGCAGAAACTGCCGATCTTTTCCGGCGGCGGCCTGCCGCACAACCGGGTGGCGGCACAGATCGTGCGCCAGGCCAAGCTGCTGGGCGAGGAGGCCGCCGAGTTCGTGGTGGTGTTCGCCGCCTTCGGTGCCTCGCACGCCGATGCGCGCTTCTTCCAGGAAAGCTTCGAAGAAAGCGGGGTGCTGAACAAGGTGGTGATGTTCCTCAACCTTGCCGACGAGCCGGTGATCGAACGCCTGCTGACACCGCGCGCCGCACTCACCGCCGCCGAATACCTGGCGTTCGATCTCGACTACCACGTGCTGGTGGTGATGACGGACATGACCGCCTACGCCGAAGCCTTGCGCGAAGTCGCGGTACTGCGCGGCGATGTGCCGGCGCGCAAGGGCTATCCGGGTTATCTGTATTCCGACCTCGCCGAAATCTACGAGCGGGCCGGGCGCATCAAGAATAGGCGCGGCTCGATCACCATGATCCCGGTGCTGTCGATGCCGTCCGACGACATCACCCACCCGATTCCCGACCTCACCGGCTACATCACCGAGGGTCAGATCGTGCTCGGGCGCGAACTCGCCAACCAGGGCGTGTATCCGCCGGTCACCGTGCTGCCTTCGCTGTCGCGCCTGATGAAGGACGGCATCGGCAAGAACTTCACCCGCGAGGACCACCCGCACGTCGCCAGCCAGCTGTTCGCCAGCTATGCCAAGGCGCTGGAAGTGAGGGGGCTGGCCGCCATCATCGGCGCCGAGGAACTCTCCGACGCCGACCGCCGCACCCTGGCGTTCGCCGACGCCTTCGAACGCCGTTTCATCGGCCAGGGCGAGGACGAGGATCGCAGCATCCACGAGACGCTCAACCTGGCCTGGGACCTGTTGTCGATGCTGCCGCCGGAAACGCTGATTCGTGTTTCCGAAGACGAGCTGGCGAAGTATCACAAGGGAACGACGGCGTGAAAAAACGCCTCTCCGTTCCCCCCACCAAAAGCGCGCTGCTGCAGGTCGGCCGTCAGGCGCGTTTTCTGGAGCAGGGCCGGCAGATGCTGGAGAAGAAACGCGACCTGCTGACCCGCCTGGTTTACGAGCGGCTGGCGCAATACCGCGAACTGCGCGCGCAGACGGTGCGCGAGCTCGCGGAGGCCTATCGCTGGCTCGGCATCGTGCAGATGCGCATGGGCGAACAGATGCTGCGCCAAGCGTCGGTCGGCCTGAAGCCGGCGCTGGCGATCAAGGTGGTGGCGCGATCCAGCGTCGGGGTGGAATACCCCAGCGTATTGGCCGAGCCCTTGCCGCTGCAGCCGGTGGGACTGATGTGGACCGATGTCGGCTTCGACGAAGCGCGCCGGCACCTGCGCGACCTGACCGTGACGCTGGCGCGGCTGGGCGAGGCGGAAAATGCGCTGTGGCGCCTGCTGGCCGCCAGCCGCAAGACGCAGAAACGGGTCAATGCATTGAAGTACAACATCATCCCGCGCTACCAGGCGACGGTGCAGCACATTCGCGCTTCCCTGGAAGAGGACGAGCGCAACACGCTGTTCCAGATCAAGGTGCTGCGCGCGCGGCGGTAGGCCCTGGTCAGGGCGGCGCGTTCGGCGGCATGGCGTCGTTGGCATCGATGCCGTAGGGCTCGAAGTCGTATTGTTCGGGCTTGATTAACGCCAGGATGTCGTCGAGGCTGGGCGCACCGACGCTGACGGGTATGGGAACAGTCCGCCTGGTGTCGACCACCTGCTCCACGCGGGTCCAGTCGACCGGCGCATCATAAAGCGTCAGTGCATCCATCGCCTGCACGATCAGGCTGCCCCGGTTGCCGGGATATTCGTCCACGGGTTCAAACACGCTGAGGTAGAGCAGGTGGTCGCGTTCTCCCACCAGCACCGGTTGGTTGATGATTCTCACCGGCGTGCCGACGGGCACTGCCGGAAAAAGGGTGGCAGCATGCTCGGGATACAAATGAATGCAGCCATGGCTCACTTGCATCCCGACGCCCCAGGGGCGGTTGGTGCCGTGAATGAAAATTCCGGCAAATCCGGTTTCCAGGGCAAGCATGCCCATGGGATTGTTGGGACCGGGCGGAAAGTAATCCGGGAAGTTGGCCTCGCCCTGCATTCGATGTTCTTCCTGAATGCTTTTGGGGACGATCCAGGAAGGGTCCTTGAATTTGGCGACGATACGGGTCGAGCCCAGGGGCGTGGGCCATCCGGGGCGAGCGATCCCGATCGGGAAGGTGACGACCGTCGCCGGCTCCTTGGCCTTGTGGCGGGGGAAATAGTACAGTCTGCGCTGCGGAATGTTCACGACAATACCCACCCACGGCCGTGGCGGCAGGATGAATTCGGTGGGCACGACAACCCGGGTTCCTTCGCCGGGCAGCCAGATCGAAACACCGGGATTGGCGAGGGTGATGTCCTCGTAGCCGAGGTCAAAATGACGGGCGATGTCCAGCAAGGTGTTGCGGGAATCAGCGCTCACCACCTGAAGTTGACCGACGATAGTGCTGCCATCGGTGGGCACGAAGAACGTCGCGCCCCAACCGGAAACAGGCCAACACACTAGCAGCACGAGGATATGCAGACAGACAATCATGTGCGCCGCTGCTGTCGATGTCGGGAAGAATGGCAGGTGTTTCATAGGCAGATCTTGAGGGGCCTCAAGCGGGGGCTGGGCGCCTTGCTTGTCGCCGCCCTCCTGGGGGCGCCCGCATCCTCCTGGGCAAACGGGCGGCTGCCCTGGATCCTGGTGGATACCCAGGCGCTGACCCTGACGGTTTTTTCCACTGAAAACCACGTCCTGGCGCGTTTCCAAAATATTTCCATCGGCAGCGGGGGCGTTGCCGAAATTCATCACCATGGCGACGAAACCACGCCGCTAGGCGTTTTCCACGTATCCTGGGTTGATCGCTCCAGCCGTTACGGTACATTCTACGGCCTCGATTATCCCTCTGCGAGCACGGCCCGCCGCGCCTATGCCGAGGGAATCATCGGACGGGCGGAATTCGATGCCATCATCAAGGCTTTGCGGCAACATCGCACCCCACCCCAGAACACGGCGCTTGGCGGCCGCCTGGGCATCCACGGCATCGGCCGCGGCGATCCCGATATCCAAAAGGCGGTCAACTGGACCGACGGCTGCGTGGCGCTCACCAACCCGCAAATCCGGCAGCTTTCCCGCTGGGCACAGCTGGGCACCCGGGTGGTCATCCGCTGAAATGCGACGCCACGCACCCTGAGCAGGCGCAGAGCCATCGCCCCGCTGGATGGCGGTGGAGGACAGACGATGCCTGGGCATCCCTGTCCATCCCTCACCTCGCGGACATTATTTCTGCATCGTCTTCTTGAACATGCGGTCGATTTTCTCGGCCAACTGGTCGACTTCCGCTTTCGCTGCGTCGGCCGTGGTTTTAGCTGCATTGGCCGTCGATTGGGCGCCCGCGGCAGTGGCATTCGCCTGGTCGGCCTTCTGCGAAGCCTGGGCCGCATCCGCCTTGGCGGCGTTGGCGTTGGCGTTGGCCTCATTGGCCTTGCTCAGCGCCGTGTCTGCCGTGGACTGGGCCTTGGTCACGCTGTCGGTCGAGGCGCACCCCCCCAGCAAGGTAACGAGAACAAGCGAGGTGCCCAGCAAGGAAAGGGTTTTGTACGAGCCGGTTTGTTTCATGTTTTGCTCCAATTCAAGGTTCTTGAAAAACGCCGCACGATCGTCGATGCGGCCCACCCACCGTTATCAGCAGTCCCCCGGGATACGCGGCCCCTGCAAACAACAGCAAGCCGGACATCCGGATGACAGGCTGAGGATCGAATCGTCCGACCCCGCGTGGTGATCGTGAGATCAACCGAATCCTGTTTTGTTCAATTTAGACATGTTTGACCCGGAAGTGAAGGAATCGGAATGTGCTGCCACGAATGAGCCACAGGCGGACTGAAGTTCAAGCCGTCCCGAAAACAGTCGGCCCATCGCAATGGAAACCGCGTACCGTCCCTGTTGTCCATGCGCGGCGGCAGACCCGGGCGAGCCTCGCCGAGGCGCATCGCTGGCCGGGCATCGTGCAGATGCGCATGAGTGAACAAATGCTGCGCCAGCCGAAACCGTACCTTCTCGCCGGGGCTCCTGTTCCCCGCTCTCGTCACCTATAGTCAAATCATTGTTGTGGGGCGCGCTGGGTGTTCCGTTCGGCTGGCTGGTCTGGCAGCACCGCATGCATCTTGTCGGCAGGAAAGCGCCCGCCTATTGAGCAAACAAACCAGTATGGGCAGCATGAAGGACTCGGTTCGAATCAGTGCGCCGGCGGATGGACGAGCGCCGTCGGAATCCTTTTACGGGACGGCGCTCTTCATGCTGCGCGCCCTGCTCGTCGCCTTGTTGGTGGCACTGGCGGGATGCGCCACGCCAGAACGCCCGCCGGACCAGCTTCCTCTGCCGGTTCATGTTCCGGTTCCGGAGAGCACCTGGTGGCAGGTCGATAGCGACATCGGCGACGCGTCGTTGGCCGCGGCAGAATCGGCCAGGGACTACGCGCAAGTCGCCATGGATAACTGGATGGGCCTCGTCCAGAAGCGCACCGAGGCCGACTTCATTCCGTGGTTCACCGGCTACTGGACCCAGCAATGGCTGGCTATCAAGGTGGCCTGGTACAAGCTGAGCGCCGAAGAAGGGACCGATCCGAGCGTAATGCGGCTGGCCGCCTATTTGCAGGAGCAATATCACGATCGCGTGCTGGAACCCGTCGCCAGGGAAATCGATCCTGACGTGGTCAGGGAGCAAGCGACGAAGCTCTACGTCCAGCTCCTCGGCGAGCAACTTCAGGCAATCCCGCGGCGCTACGGTGTGCCTTCCGATCAATTCGACCGGCGGATCAAGAACATTCCCGCGATAGTGCTGGCGCATCAACCCGCCCCAAGCGCTTCGCTCTACCAGATTGTCCACGCCGATCCGATCGCCAGGCTGCCCGCCTATGCGGCCCTCATCGCGCAGATCCGCAAGGATGCCGGCAGCACGGGAGCCGGACCATCAGACGCCAGGATATCGCCCGTGGCGAAACAGGCCAGCGAAAAACTGGTGGCCAGGCTGGTCACCAGCGGTGGCACAAGCGCCGCCGCAGCAGTGGTCGGCGGCATACCCGGCGCGATGATTTCCCTGGGCGCGGCCGGATTAGGCGCGATCGAGCATGAGAGCGAGCGCCCGAAACTGGAAGCGCTGCTCCGGGAAAACCTGGCCCCCGTGCTGGATGACATGTGGCTTGATCTGGTGGCAAACCCTGCCACCGGGGTGATGGCCGGGGTCGATCACCTATCCAGACAGATCGAAGGAAGTCTCGATAAAACCGTTACGCAACCGGTTGAATTCGAACCGGTGCCGCGCGGTATCCCGCTGCCAGGCGAGCAACTCATTCAGGATAAAAAATACGACGATGAAGCTCCGGCCGACGATGAGTACGCAGATGAATAACCCGACTCGGCCGCTGGCAGAAATTTTTCCCCGCACCAGGAACGGGATGGGAATCCCCCCGACTTCAATCGACAGTCTTGGTCGAGTATCGGCTTTGGCCGAGGAGGCGAAGGTGGGGTGACTGGTCTCGACCGGCTGTTCGTCGGCCATTGCGGTCGGTCATCTCCTACCGAAACCGGACTCTCAGTAATGACTGCTTTTTAGAATGTTGAAGTGGCGCCGACGTGTGGAATAACGTCTATGCTGAATTGATTCTCTTCTGGAGGGTGGAGATATGAGACCGACGACTCGATTCCTGCTGCTATGCACCTGCATTTTCACCCAGCAATTCATCTACCCCGCTGCGGCTTCCGCTGCACCGACCGCCGAAATGATGGCCAATACATGCGCAATGTGCCACGGTACGGATGGCAAGGCCGTGGGCAAAATGGAGAAACTCTATGGAAAGCCGGCCAACAAAATCGCGGATGAACTGTTCAAATTCAAGCAGGAGAACAAAGGGCGGATCATGGCGCCCCTCATGAAGGCGTACACAGACGAGCAAATTCGCATGATCGCGAAGTATTTCGAAACTTTGCCCCCGAAGAAAAGGTAGGTACCCATGGAACGAAACTTCACCCGAAGGGATTTCCTGTCAATGGCCGCCGCTGGGGCCGTCGTTTCCCTTGGCGGCTTCGGCAGGGCGTTAGCTCAGTCCACCCAGGACAAGCGCGTGGTCGTCATTGGCGGCGGCTTTGCCGGAGCGACCTGCGCAAAATACCTGCGCCGCGCCGACTCCGCCATCCAGGTCACACTGATCGAGCGACAGCGCAACTACGTCACTCCCCCATCCAGCAACCTTGTCGTGACCGGCCTGCAGCCCTTGAGCGCCATCACCCTTGGCTATGACAAACTGCGTCTGAACCACGGCGTCAAGGTGGTATACGGCAACGCGGTGTCCATCGATCCAGCTGGGAGAAAGGTCGCGCTGGAAAGCGGGGAAACCCTGTCCTATGACCGGCTGGTGGTCGCGCCGGGCATCGACTTTAAATACACCGCCCTGGAAGGCTACAGCGAACAGGCTGCAATCGTCATGCCCCACGCCTGGAAAGCCGGCCCGCAGACCGAACTACTGCGCCGCCAACTGGAGCAGATGCCCAACGGTGGGACCGTGATCATCACCGTGCCACCCGCTCCCTTCCGATGCCCTCCTGGACCGTACGAGCGTGCCAGCCTCATTGCCCATTACCTCAAGCGAAACAAACCGAAGTCCAGGGTGCTCATCCTCGACGCGAACGATAGCTTCGCAGCCCAGGAAGGATTCCTGGAAGCTTGGCAGGCTCTCTATCCGGGCATGATCGAATGGGTGCCCGGCTCGAAAGGCGGCGGGGCGACCAAAGTAGACGCCAGGAGCCTGACCGTCTCCACCAGAGCAGGACAGCACCGGGGCAACGTGGTCAACGTGATCCCGCCGCAAAAAGCCGGCGACTTCGCCGACAAGGCGGGGTTGTCAGATGAAACTGGCTGGTGCCCGGTCGATGCGGGCAGCTTCGAATCCACCCGCCAGAAGGGCATCCATGTGATCGGCGACAGCTCGATAGCCGGGAAGCTGCCCAAATCGGCCGCAGCCGCCAATTCCGAAGCCAAGGTCTGCGCCTTCGCCATCGCCAGCTTGCTGGCCGAACGGCCGGTGGGCGACCCCTCCTTTGTCAACGCCTGCTACGCCCTGGCCAGCCCGACCTATGGCCTTTCCATCGCTGGCGTCTATGGGCGGACTGCCGGTGGCATCGCCCCACTGCCCGGAGCCCTCGGCGTGAGTCCATTGAAAGAATCCGCCAAGTATCGGGCCAAGGAAGCGCAAGACGCGAACGGCTGGTATCAGAACATCGTGGCCGACTCGTTTACCTGAGCCCCCCGCCCTCGAGGTGCCATTTCTGCCACCGGTATCCCGCTCAGGCCAGGCATGTATAGAGTGGTGAGAAATTCATGATTGAGCCGGCCAGCACGCTGACGATAGCTCATTCGGGCAATCTGGCTTAATTTACGCCGGATTGCCCGCCCGCAACTTTCATTTGGCATCAGACAGCTTGGGGTCGGAAGTTCGCGTTCGCGGTTTTGGAAAGCAGACACTCGTCCCAGCAATCCTGAAAGCCAGCACGAATGACGGCTTTGGCCGAACACCGGACACAATATCGGTCTGCCTGCCAGCCCGAAACGGGTCGAATTAACGACCTCTGACGATGCCCGCATACTTGCGGGCGGTCACGCTTTCGTTTCGCGTAGGCAGGCATTTTCCACTTGAAGTGTGGCGCTGTTATGCGAGCGATAGATTCCATGCTGCCGGGTGTTGCAGTTTGCGGGTCAACCCACAACAATGCAGGTTCGGATTGTTGCTGCAAGGAGGGTTTCCATGTCCCCCATATTCCTGATCCCTTCCCGGTCTTGCCTGATGCTTGCCCTCATGTGTTCACAGGCGGCCTGCGGATCGTCTGCGCCGCCGAAGACCGACACGCCATCAGTGGAGCAACGCCTGTCCGGTCTCGAACGCCGGATGGACCGGCTGTTAGCGCGTCCCGTGGTTCAGCCGCCTTATCGAAGCAAGGCGGAGATTCAGTCGAACATCGAGGCACTTGAAGCGGAGCGGGGCAAACTGCTGCCCCGCTACTCGGCACAACATCCCGACATCAAGGACATCGACCGCAAGCTGGCGATTCTCAACAGCCAGCTGAAGATGCTGGAGTCGCCCTAGATTCACAGCCATCCGATGCCGATGCAAACATGCAATGCCTGGGCTTCCCGGGTCTTACGCCTGTGCCTCTTTTTGCAGTTCCTGCAAGCTTTCCTCCACGCCCGCTGCATGAGTGAGCTCGGCGACGTTGTCCTTGGTGAAGAATCCCTGGAAGCCGCCGAAGCGCTGGACGTATTCGACGATCAGCGAGGAATACTCGGAGGCGCTGGAGAAGATCTGCTTCAGGCCGGCTTCTTTCGAGCCGATGACATCGAGCAGGAATTTCTGTCCGCAGTCGCGTAGCGAATTGACGACGTAGTCGATGTTGGCGAGCGCCGCGGTTTCGCCGTCCTTCACCGCCACGGCGACGTGATGCAGGCGCGGGCCGAAGTTGCGCACGAAGGCTTCGGTCGGCGATTCGGCCAGCAGGTGGTTCATGAAGTAGGGATGGTTGGCTGCGGTGAACACCTTGGCGGGGCATTCGAGCTCGTTGGCGTAGTGCACGCTCTTGGTGACGTTGGTCGAGGAGTTCTGGTCGACGATGTCGTAGGCGCCCCAGAAGTAATAGCTCGACAGCGTCAGGTATTCGAGGATGGCGGCTTCGCGGTTCTGGCTGTAGATGCGCGTGGCCAGATGGTCGATCGGCAGCAGCAGTTCATCGATGCCGAGCCGCTTCTGTGTCGCCTTGGCGGCTTCGTAAGCGGCCTGCATGTCGTCGCGGATGCTGCTCCAGCCGAGCGCGTAGACGCGGATGTCGGATTCCGGGCGCTCCCAGTAGGCGACGATGTTGTGGGTGTAGGGGCTGGGCTTGACCACCGCCAGGTTGCCGGGCAGTTCCAGCTTGCGGATCTGCTCCTGGTTGAAGAAGCGGATGTCGCGCGCCTTCTGCATGTCGACCACCGCGTGGGCATCGGTGACGCGCAGCACTTCGCCCATGTAGCGCGAGTTCGGCTTGACCGCGCCGATGGGGTAGACCTCGTTGAGGCTGCGGAAGATGCCGCGCACGTTGGGGTCCTTCACCTCGCGCACCAGGATATCGGGCGCGCTCATGTCGATGCGCAGGATGTGGGTGTAGTGCGACTCGGACTCGAGCGTGACGAGATAGTGATACGGCGTCATCACGCACAGCTCGGCGACATAGGCGACCGAATGACTGGGCTCGACGGTGATCATCAGTGCGTCGATCTGGCGGATCGCTTCGGTGAGTCCGATGCGGTCGCGCTCCTCCAGCAACTGGCCGAGATAGTCCTCGAAAGCCGGTGAATTCTGCTTGTCGCCGAGGCGGGGAAAACTGAGCGATGCGGTCATGGGATCAGGTCAGGCTGAACAGGGACTGGGTCATTTTTTGCGGATGGGCGGCGCGGAAATAGGTCTGGCCGATGACCGCATTCAGATCGGCCAGCCGCGCCTGGATGTCGTCGCAAAATTCGTGCAGCCCGTTGGTCGCCAGCGCGTGGTAATCGGCGCGGTCGACCAGGTCGAGCATGCCCTGCAGCCGGCGCATCGGCTCGACGCCCGGCAGTTCGTCGAGGGCGAACTGGATTTCGTGCAGGCAGTGGCGCACGCTGCGCGGGAACAGCGGGTCGTTCAGCAGAAAGCCCAGCACCTTGTGGCCGCGCGCGTGCACGCCGACGTGCCGCCGGTACATCTGGTGCGCCGACAGCGCGTGCAGCACGCTCATCCAGATGAGGTCGTAATACTGGCTGTGCTGATACGGCAGGTTGATGGCATAGCTGACATCGAGTACCCGCGACGTCATGTCGGCGCGCTCGATGTTGCGCCCCAGCCGCATGAACTGGAAGCCTTCGTCGCGGCTCATGGTGCCGGAGAGCAGGCCGACCACGGCTTGGCGGCGGCGGATGATTTCGGTCAGCACCTCGAAGCGCTTGCGGCGGTCGAGCGCGTGGCCGAGGTGGGTGCTGGTGTAGAGATACAGCTCGTTCACCCACTCCCACGATTCGCGCGGCAGCACCTCGCGGAAGGTGCGGGTGTTCTCGCGCGCGTGGCGCACGCAGGCAAAGATCGACGACGGATTGCGCTCGTCCTGGATGAGAAAACTCATCACCGCCGTTTCGCTCGCCTCGTCGTAGAGCTGGTGGAATGCCTTGTCCAGGCCCACCACCTTGAGCAGGTCTTCCCAGCCGAAGCTGGCGCCGCGCGGCATGTCCATCAGCAGCAGGGTGGTGGCGTTGATCAGCCGCGCGGTGTCTTCGGCGCGTTCGAGATAACGCGCCATCCAGTAGAGGTTTTCAGCTACGCGTGCCAGCATCAGATCACCCCCTGCACGATCCAGGTATCCTTGCTGCCGCCGCCCTGCGACGAGTTCACGATCAGCGAACCGCGTCGCAAGGCCACGCGCGTCAGTCCGCCCCGGGTCACGTATAAATCCTTCGATTGCAGGATGAACGGCCGCAAATCGACGTGGCGCGGCTCGATCGCGTCCTCGCACAAGGTCGGCACCGTGGACAGCGACAAGGTCGGCTGCGCCATGTAGTTGCGGGGGTTGGCCCGAATCAGCCCGGCGAATTTCGCCTGTTCTTCCGGCGTCGACTTCGGTCCCACCAGCATGCCGTAGCCGCCGGATTCGTTGGCGGGCTTCACCACCAGCTTGTCCAGATTGGCCAGCACATACTCGCGATCGCCTTCGTTCATGCACAGGTAGCTCGGCACGTTGGGCAGGATCGCGTCCTCGTTCAGGTAGTAGCGGATCATTTCCGGGACATAGGCATACACCACCTTGTCGTCGGCCACCCCCGATCCGGGGGCATTGGCGATGCCGATGTTGCCTTGCTTCCATGCGCGCATCAGGCCGGGCACGCCGAGCGCGGAGTCGGCGCGGAACACTTCGGGGTCGATGAAGTCGTCGTCGATGCGACGGTAGATCACGTCCAGCCGCGTCAGGCCCTCGATCGTTTTCATGTAGACGCAGTCGTCGTCGAGCACCACCAGATCGGGACCTTCGACCAGATGCGCGCCCATCTGCTGCGCAAGATAGGAATGTTCGAAATACGCAGAGTTGTAGACGCCCGGGGTGAGCACCGCGATTTCCGGACGCTCGCCTTCTCTCGGTGAAAGCGCAGCCAGCATGTCGTAGAGCTGGGCGGTGTAATCGTCGACCGGCAGCACGTCGTAGCGCGCGAACAGTTCGGGAAACAGCCGTTTCATCAGCTGGCGGTTTTCCAGCATGTAGGACACGCCCGAGGGGACGCGCAGGTTGTCTTCCAGCACGTAGACCGTGCCGTCGCCGTCGCGCACCAGATCGGTCCCGCAGATGTGCGCCCACACGCCGAAGGGCGGATTGGCGCCGACGCAGGCCGCGCGGAAATTTTGCGAATCGGCCAGCACCTCGGCAGGGAACACGCCGTCCTTGACGATGGTCTGCTCGTGGTAGATGTCGTCGATGAACCGGTTGAGCGCCTTCAGGCGCTGCTTCAGTCCGGCCTCGATGCGGTCCCATTCGGTCTTTTCGATGATGCGCGGCACCACGTCGAACGGCCACGCGCGGTCGATGTTGCCGGCCTCGGAATACACGGTGAAGGTGATCCCCGCCGCCATGATCGCCGCATCCACCGCACGGTGCCGCGTCTCCAGCTCGTCGCTCGCCATCCCGGCAAAAAAATCGCACAGGCCTTCGGCGCCGTGGCGCGGTTTGCCAGGCGCTTCGAGCAACTCGTCAAACCCGCCCATCAGCGGATAACTCCCGCAATCAATTTTCATCTTTCAGTCTCCGATCTTTGCGCGCCGCTATCGTTATGGAATATATGCGGGGCTTGTATCGGTTATGAGCAGCCTTTGTGCCAAGTCCAGGTTGCTCATTGGAATCAACGGCTTGATGGTGTGCCGGCAGCGCCGTCACGCGTGGGGTGCACCAGCACGGGGCGATGCCTGCTTCTTTTTAATGCGAACAGTTCGCCATCGGACTGGCGGGATGGTCATTGCCTGATTCAACAAGTCCGTTGGCTTACGCCAGCGGGACTCACCTTTCCTTCGGGCAGGACGCGGTGATCATGATGGTGCGATCACGCTTGCTGTCGGGGTGCTGCACGTTGACGTAGGCGACATTCGGCTTGAACGTGTCGAAGTACAGGCCGCTGCTTTCCGCGCCGACGGTCGACAGGCTGGCCCACTTGCCGATGGCTTCGGCCACGCCGTCGTTGTTCTTGTCCTGGGCGAACCAGATGTCTTCGATGCCGCCGGGCTGGTCTTCCACGATGTAGAGGTTGCCGTCGGCGTCGATCGCCAGATTGTCCGGGTTGGTGAAGGCGCTGCCGGCGGGCTGGCCGGTGGCCATGTCTTGTGTGTCACGGCTGACGAACAGCTTCACCGTGTCGCTGGACAGGTCGATGGCGAACACCTTGTGGTGGGTGGTGGTCGCCACGAACAGCATCTGCTTGCCGTGCTTCAGGGTCTTGATTTCCATGTCTTCGGGGCGGTCGAACCGGGTGCCGAGGAAGGCGGGCAGTTTCGGCGTGGCGCGGCCGTCCATCGCCTTCAGGCCGTTGGGATCGGTGACGACGATGGCGCCGGGAAGTGGCATCCCCAATTTGTCGGTGAGCGGAATCCAGGTGGCGGTGCCGGTGGCTTCCTTGACGCGGCCATCGCCCACGCGCAGCACGAAGGTCTGGCCGGCGGCGAAGAAGCCGTCGCCGTTGTCGGCGTGCGGGTTGGCCGAGGTGAATCGGAAGATGTGGCTGTCGTCGCGTTCGTCGATGAAGTACAGGTTGTTCTGGTTGTCGAACGCCAGGCCTTCGTGCGCCACGCGCGGCAGGATGGCGCGGTGCTTGATCACGATGTCGGCCGGTGCGGCCAGCGGACGGGTCACTTCGAACAGGCGGCCGTGGATGCCGGGCCGGGCCGGGTCGTCGCTCCACGATTCTTCGGCAGTGAGGAAGTTGCCCCACGGGGTCCAGCGAGATGCATCGAAAGACTGGTGGCTGTTCAGCGCGGGGGCGGCGGCCGGGCTCGCCCAGATCGTGGTGGTGACCATGGTGCGCAAATCGGTGCGCTGGATGCCTGCCTGGCCGGTTTCGAACACGGTGAACAGGTAGCGGCCGGCATCGGGACCGGTTTCGTTCGCGGTTTGCATGTCGTAGCTGCCGCTGTCGAAACGCCTGGCCTGGGTGACGTCGCGGGCAACGAGGGTCTTCTGGCTGAAACACGGCGACGACAGCTTGTAGGGCGCGGCTTCGGGCAGGGTGCCGGCGCCGACATCGCCGGCCATCGGCGTGAAGCGGCCGAACGACGTGCCGCTGGCGAAAGCCGGTGAGCCGGCCAGAATCAGGCTGATTGCGAGTAGGGGTTTCCTGAGCATCATGTGGGCTTTCCTTGGTTCGCGAGGATCGACTTCGAAACCCGCGATACCTCAATTGATGTTTTCAATCGATTCTATCCAGACTATCCGTTGGATCGAATTATCGGTCATCTCTACCATCGCTCCTGTCTTGAATGAACTTGCAAACCAACCCGACAGGAGCCGACCATGCCGAACACGCAATCCCCCACCATCCAGAACCTTGAAGCCGCCTTTGCGGGCGAGTCGATGGCGCACATCAAATACCTGTGGTTCGCGCGCCAGTGCCGCAAGGCGGGCGACGAAGCCACCGCCCGGGTGTTCGAGGACACCGCCGCGCAGGAGATCCTGCACGCGTTCGGTCACGCCGAGCTGCTGTTTTCCAGCGAATCGATGACGCCGGCCAAGTGCCTGCAATACGCGATCGACGGCGAAACCTACGAATACACCGAAATGTATCCCAGGTTCCGCCACGAGGCGATGATCGAGGGCAACACCGCCGCAGTGGCCGAGATGGACGAACAGATCGTCGAGTCGAAGGAACACGCCGAGAGGTTCCAGAGTGTGCTGGACAAAGCCGCCAGGCGCTTCGCCGCGCTGGCCCGGGTGGAAGAAAAACACGCACAGCACTACCGGGCGCAGCAAGACGCCATTGCCGCCTGAACGCAACATCCAAGACTATTTAATCTACTGAAAGGAAACATCATGAAAGCCTGGCAATGCATCGTGTGCGGTTATGTGTACGACGAATCCAAAGGCGACCCGGAACACGGCATCGCCCCCGGCACCCGCTGGGAAGACGTGCCGGAAAGCTGGGAATGCCCGGATTGCGGCGTCTCCAAGGCGGACTTCGAAATGGCTGAAGTCACTGCCGCCTGATTTCGTTAACGCACAAGAGGCCGCGCCAGATGCGGCCTCGCCCCAGGAGTCCCCCATGCCCTCCATCGTCATCGTTGGTTCCGGCCTCGCCGGCTACACACTGCTGAAGGAATTCCGCAAGCGCGACACCGCCACGCCGGTCACGCTCATCACTGTGGACGACGGTTCGTTCTATTCCAAGCCGAATCTGTCGAACGCGCTGGTTGCGGGCCGGTCGGCATCCGCGCTTGCGAGCGCCCGCGCGGAAAAAATGGCGGCCGACCTCAACGCGACAATACTGACCCGCACCCGGGCCACGGCCATCGACACGCAGGGCCAGCGCATCCGCACCGACAGCGGCGAACTGGAATACGGCAAACTGGTGCTTGCCCTCGGCGCCGACCCGATCCCGCACGGGCTTTCCGGCAGCGGTGCGGCCGACGTGCTGGCGGTGAACGACCTGGCCGATTACGCGGCGTTCCGCAGCGCCATCGACGGCAAGCAGCGCGTCACCGTACTGGGCGGCGGCTTGATCGGCTGCGAATTCGCCAACGACCTGGCGCACGCCGGATACGCGGTGGACGGGGTGCATCTGGGCGACTGGCCTCTGGAGCGCCTGCTGCCGCCCGCAGCCGGCCGG
>JBAVFD010000179.1:0-4170 GCA_049588075.1 Thiobacillus sp. | reverse complement strand
GGCGCCCGTTGCCAGGCAGGCGCCCGCGCCGGCTGCGCAAGCCCCCGCGTCGTCGGCTCCTGCAGTGACATCCAGACCGGCACCGGCGCCCGCCACACAGGCCGCTGCGCCGGGTAGTGTGACAGTCAAGCGGGGCGACACGCTGGTGGGTATTGCCAACCGCGTGCGTCCGTCAGGGGTGAGCCTGGAGCAGACGCTGCTGGGGCTTTACCGTGAGAACCCCAAGGCTTTCGACGGCAACATGAATCGCCTGAAAACAGGCAAGACCCTTGACGTGCCGTCGGCTGAAAAGGCGGCCTCCATCACGCAGAAGGAAGCCGTGCGTGAAATCAAGCTGCAGGCAGATGACTGGCGCGCGTATCGGCAGAAACTGGCCGGCACCGTAACTGAGGCTCCCGAAGCCAAAGCTGCGCCGAGCCAGGCCAGCAGCGGCAAGATCACGCCCAAGGTGGAGGATCGCGCCAAGCCGGCGCCTGAGGCACAGAAGGATGTGCTGAAACTGTCCAAAGTGACGCCGCCGGATGCGGCTGCGGGCAAAGCCGGAGAAACCCGTGCCCTGCAGGACAAGCTGCGTGCCCAGGAAGAAGATGCGACCGCGCGCGAAAAAGCGCTGAAGGAATCGGATCAGCGCGTGAGCATGCTGGAAAAGCAGGTTCAGGATATGCAGAAGCTGGTCGAGATGAAGGAGAAGGCGCTCAGCAAGGCGCCGACGCCGCCCGCCGTGCCAGCCCCCGAGATTGCGGCACCCGCACCCAAGCCCGCCCCTGCGGTTGTTGCGCCCGCACCCAAGCCCGCGCCCAAGCCGACTCCCGCTCCGGTAGTCGAAGCGCCAGCCGCCGCCCCCGAGTCCGCTGAAAGCTGGTACGCCCCCTTGCTCGCCAATCCGATGTATTGGGGTGCCGGCATTGCCGCGCTGGGACTGGGCGGGGTGCTGTGGTGGATGATGGCGGGCGGCGGTCGCCGTCGCAAAACCGGTGCCGCGCTTGACGACAGCATCATGAGTGGCGGTGATGTGCGCCCCACTTCCGTGATGGGTGCTGGCGCATCGGGCGGCAGCGTCAATACCGGCGACACCTCCTTCCTCACCGATTTCAGCCAGGCGGGGTTGGGCACGATCGATACCCACGATGTCGACCCGATCGCCGAAGCCGAGGTCTACATGGCTTATGGGCGCGATGCGCAAGCCGAAGAAATCCTCAAGGAAGCCATCGGCAAAAACCCGGATCGCCATGAAATTCGCGTCAAGCTGCTGGAAATTTATGCTGCCCGACGCAACACCACGGCGTTCGAATCGGTCGCCGGCGAACTGTATGCCGCGCTGGGCAACAAGCCGAGCCCGCTGTGGGACAAGGCGTGTGAAATGGGTCGCAGCATCGATCCGACCAACCCGCTGTATGGCGGCGTGCAATCGAGTGGCCCGGCCGTTGCCGCGGCAACCGTGGCAGCGACTGCGGCGATTGCGGGTGGCGCGGTGGCTTTTGAAGCTGCCCAGCCCGTGGTCGAGACGCCTGCCGAGCCTGCGCCGGCATCTCTGGCCGAGCCGGAATCCAATCCGGTGACGGCCAGCGCGCCGATGGAGTTCGAGTCCGCAGGCCACGTCCTTAATTTCGACAGCCAGCCCCAGGCAGCTGTGGCGGCCGAAACGGGTTATGTGGAAGCGGATACGCAAGGCCTCGACTTCGACCTGGCCGATCTGGATTTGCCCGCAACGGCGGATGATTCGCTGAAACTTGATCTGGGCCTGGAAGAAGACAATGGTCCGGACAGCAAATTCGATTTCAGCGGCCTCGATCTCGATCTGGGCGATGCGGGTGGCAACGAACTCGAACTCGACGAAGTGGGCACCAAGCTCGACCTTGCCCGCGCCTATGTGGAAATGGGCGACAAGGAAGGCGCGCGCGAAATCCTCAACGAAGTGCTGGCCGAGGGCAGCGACAGGCAAAAAGTCGATGCGAAAGGGCTGTTGAGCTCGATTGGCTGACTGCTTTCATCCGGCCACCCGCATCCTGTTGTGGTGCGGGTGGGTGGTGGCGGTGGAACGCGCCGCCCTGCCTGAACTGTCCTTTCTGGCCGTCGCCACCGCGACGGCCTTTCTGTTTGCGCCTGTCCGCTTTCAATTCATCCGTCTATTGCGCCGCACCCGCTGGTTGCTGGCAGTGTTGCTGCTGACTTACGCCTATACCTTGCCGGGCGTGGCGCTGTGGCCGGCGCTGGGGTGGGCGAGCCCGAGCGTCGAAGGCGTGCAGCAGGGCGCGTTGCGTGCCGGACGGCTGGCGCTGATGCTGGCCGGGTTGGCGCTGCTGTTGGCCTATACCCAGCCCCCGCGGCTGATTTATGGCCTGTATGTGTTGGCCAGGCCGCTGACCTGGCTGGGTCTGGATCGCCGAGCCTTTGCGGTGCGCCTGGGGTTGACCCTGGATTACGTCGAACACGCGCCGAAACCCGCGCGCTGGCTGGATGCGCTGCGTGCGCCGTTGCCCGATGTGACAACGCCCGCCACCTATACCCTGCATGCCGAGCGCTGGCAAAGCTGTGATGCCGCCGTCATACTCGCGGGCTTGCTGCTGCTGTTCATCGTGTTGGGGTGAGGCTGCGTGAATTGAGGCTTCCCGCATTCTCAAAACGATAGTCCGTTCGCGCTGAGCCTGTCGAAGCGCGAACGGTCTTGTGATAGTGACCATGTTTTTTTGGAAATCTCAATAATTGAGGCTGTGTTAATTGAGAATCGTATTGGGACTGGAATATTGCGGCGTCGGCTTTTGCGGCTGGCAGTCGCAACTGGATGGCTGCGGCGTGCAGGACGCACTGGAAGCCGCCGTGTCTGTCGTCGCCGATGAGGCGGTCGGCGTCATCACCGCCGGGCGCACCGATACCGGCGTGCATGCGGCGTTTCAGGTGGTGCACTTCGATACGGCCGCCAGACGCCCACTGACCGCCTGGGTGCGTGGCGTCAACAGCCACCTGCCTGCGGGGGTGGCGGTGCTGTGGGCGCGCGAGGTGAGCGAAGATTTTCATGCGCGCTTTGCCGCCATGCAGCGCGGTTATCGCTACGTGTTGCTGAATCACCCGGTGCGTCCTGGTCTCAATCAGGGATTAATCGGCTGGTACCACCGTCCGCTCGATGTGGCCGCGATGAACCTGGCCGCCTCGCACCTGATTGGCCAGCATGATTTTTCCGCGTTCCGCGCGGCTGCCTGTCAGGCCAAATCCCCCATCAAGAATTTGCAGCGGGCGCACGTCGAGCGGCGCGGCGATTACCTGTTATGCGATTTTCTTGCCGACGGCTTCCTTCATCATATGGTGCGCAATCTCATGGGGTGTCTGGTCCAGATCGGTGCGGGTGCGCAGCCGCCCGAGTGGGCGCGCGAGATTCTGGACAGCCGCGCCCGCACCCGCGCCGCACCCACGTTCGACCCTGCCGGGCTGTATCTCACCCACATCCGCTATCCTGCACACTTTGCCTTACCGGAAACCTCCGATCGATGGCTGTTCGCGTAAAAATATGCGGCATCACCCGACTGCAGGATCTGCATGCCGCCTGCGACGCCGGGGCGGATGCGCTGGGTTTCGTGTTCTACGAAAAAAGCCCGCGCAAGGTGTCGGTCGAGACCGCTGCCGCGCTGGTGCGCGCGTTGCCGCCGTTCGTGCAGAGCGTCGGGTTGTTCGTCAATGCCGAGCCGGCCTTCATCGAAAGCGTGCTGAAAGCCGTTCCGCTCGACCTGCTGCAATTTCACGGCGACGAGACGCCCGCCGGCTGCGCACGCTTCGGCCGACCTTATATCAAGGCCGTGCGAGTGAATCGGGACACGGATTTGCTAAAATGCGCGGCTGACTTCGATGCCGCGCGGGGTTTGCTGCTCGACGCCTTTGTGCCCGGCGTGCCGGGCGGCACCGGGGAACGCTTCGACTGGAGCCTGATCCCGCCGAATCTGCCCAAACCGGTCATCCTGTCGGGCGGGCTCACGCCGGATAACGTCGCCCAAGCCATCCAGCGCGTGCGCCCGTGGGCGGTGGATGTGTCTTCCGGCGTCGAGTCTGCAAAAGGCATCAAGGACGCGCAGAAGACCGCACAATTTATAGCGAAAGCGAAAGCCGCATGAAACTGACTGACCTCCCCGATTCACACGGCCACTTCGGCCCCTACGGCGGCATTTTCGTCGCCGAAACCCT
>JBAVFD010000178.1:0-6286 GCA_049588075.1 Thiobacillus sp. | reverse complement strand
TCGTGCGCGCCCAGGGCCGCCTTGGTCGATGGCGTGAAGATCGCCTGAGGCAGGCGGTCGGCCTGCTTGAGTCCGGCGGGCAGGGCGATGCCGCACACCGACTGGCTGGTCTGGTATTCCTTCCAGCCCGAGCCCACCAGATAGCCGCGCACGATGGCCTCGACCGGCAGCGCTTTCAGCTTTTTCACCACAATGGCGCGGCCGGCCACCTGGTCGCGCTCATCGGCCGTCACCACCGATTCCGGCGCGATGTCGAGCGCCTGGCTCGGAATGATGGACTTGAGCTTGTCGAACCAGAATGCCGACACGCGGGTGAGCACCTCGCCCTTGCCGGGGATGGGGGTCGGCATCACCACGTCGAACGCGGAGAGGCGGTCGGTGGTGACGATCAGGAGCTTGTCGTCGCCGACGGCGTAGATGTCGCGCACTTTGCCCTTGTGAACCAGCGGCAGGGAGGCGATGCGGGATTCGAGCAGCGGGGACGACATGGCGGGCAGGGCGGGATGAATGGAGGCTGCATTATAGCCGCCGCGCTGGAAGTCGCTGGCCTGGTGCGCTCCACGCAACGTCACCCGGGCAAAACGGCGTGGCGGCGCCTTAGGCGGTAAAATAGCGCACTTTTTTCTGCCTGGAGCGCTTGTGTCTTCCATTTCGTACAAAGATGCCGGGGTCGATATCGACGCCGGCGACGCGCTGGTCGAGCGCATCAAACCGCTGGCCAGACGCACCATGCGCCCCGAAGTGCTGACCGGCATCGGCGGCTTCGGCGCGCTGGTCGAAATCTCCAAAAAATTCAAGGAGCCGGTGCTGGTCTCCGGCACCGACGGCGTCGGCACCAAACTGAAACTGGCGTTCGAATTGAACCGCCACGACACGGTCGGTATCGATCTCGTCGCGATGAGCGTCAACGACATCCTGGTGCAGGGCGCCGAGCCGCTGTTTTTTCTGGATTACTTCGCCACCGGCCACCTCTCGCTCGACACTGCCGAAGCGGTGATCGCAGGCATCGCCACGGGCTGCGAACAGGCGGGCTGCGCGCTGATCGGCGGCGAAACGGCCGAAATGCCCGGCATGTATCCCGAAGGCGAATACGACCTGGCCGGCTTTGCGGTGGGCGTGGTGGAAAAGTCCAAAGTCATCGGCGGCCAGACCATCGTGCCGGGCGACGTGGTGCTGGGGCTGGCTTCCAGCGGTGCGCATTCCAACGGTTATTCGCTGGTCCGCAAGCTGATCGACGTGTCCGGCATCGGCCTGAAGTCGGATTTTCACGGCCGGCCATTCGCCGACGTGGTGATGGCGCCGACGCGGATTTATGTCAAGCCGCTGCTGGCGCTGATGGCAACCATGGCGGTGAAAGGCATGGCGCATATCACGGGCGGCGGCATCACCGGCAACCTGCCGCGCTGCCTGCCGGACACCGTCGCCGCGCGCATTGATGCACAGGGCTGGACGCGCCCGCCGCTGTTCGACTGGCTGCAACAGGCGGGCAACGTCGAGCCGGACGAAATGCTGCGCACCTTCAACTGCGGCATCGGCATGTGCGTGGTGGTGGCTGCAGCCGACGCCGACGCAGCGATGGCGCAATTGCGGACGAGCGGCGAAACGGTGTGGCGGATCGGCGAAATCGTCGCGCGTCCCGCAGGCGCGGAGCAGGTGATTTATCAGTGAGTTGTCGCGTTGTCGTGTTGCTGTCGGGACGAGGCAGCAATTTTCAGGCGATAGTTGAGGCAAAACTGCCGATCGATATCGTCGCGGTCATCAGCAACCGGCCGCAGGCGGCGGGGCTGCAATATGCACGCGAACACGGCCTGGCCGCCATCGCGCTCGACCACACCGCGCACGTCGATCGCGCGGCTTTCGACAAGTTGCTGGCCGACGAAATCGAGCGCCATCAGCCCGATCTGGTGGTGCTGGCGGGGTATATGCGCATCCTCAGCCCGGCGTTCATTGCGCGTTTTGAAGGTCGCCTGCTGAACATCCATCCCTCGTTGTTGCCGATGTTCCCCGGGCTGAAAACCCACGAACGCGCCCTGCAGGAAGGCATAAAAATTCACGGCTGCACGGTGCACTTCGTTACCGCCCAACTCGACCATGGTCCCATCGTCATCCAGGCGGCGGTGCCGGTGCGCGCCGACGATACGCCCACCACGCTGGCGGCGCGGGTGCTGGCGCAGGAACACCGCATTTATCCGCAAGCGATCCGGTGGTTTGCCGAAGGAAAACTGCTGAACCAGCATGGCTGCATAAACTTGCAGGGCGATTGGACGTCACAGTCTGTGTTTCCCACTGAAATGTGACCATGCTCAAACGCCTGCTGCTGGCATTGTGCTTTACCGTCGCAGCGACGGCTCAAGCCGCCCTAAAGGACTCCGATCCACTACGAGCTGAAGCTCGTGTGAAATCGTATGCGCCGCAACATCTCGACCTGGTGTACGACCTCTACCGCAACGGCCAGAAGCTTGGGCAGGTGACCGACAGCTTCAGCCGCAGCGGCAACCGTTACACGCTGATCAGCGAAACCCGTGCCACAGGCCCGCTGATGATGCTGTGGCTGGGTAACATCCGGCTTGAAAGTACCGGCGAAGTGACGCGTCAGGGGCTTCGCCCCGCGCAATTCCAGCATGCCCGCAGCGATGCGCCGAACAAGCTGGCGACCGCGCGCTTCGACTGGAAGCAGCGCGACATCGCCTATCAATACAAGGGTGAGACGTGGCGGGTGAGCGGCCTGCGCGACGGCGCGCAGGATCAGCTGTCGCAGCTGTACCAGTTCATGTTCGCGCCGAGCCTGCCCGCCGATTACAACGTGCAGGTGGTGAGCGGGCGTGATCTCAACGACTATCGTTATGCAAGGAGCAATGGCGGCACGATCCAGACTCCGCTGGGCGCGCTGGCCACCCAGCAATATCAGCGCATCACGCAAAAGGCGGATGAAAAAGCGATCACCGTGTGGATTGCGCCGACGCGCAACAATCTGCCGGTGCAGATCCGCGTCATCCAGGACGGCGTCACCCTTGAGCAGCGCCTGGTGAGCGCCAGCGTTAAGGGGTAACGGGATGGCGCGCGGCGTTCGCCCGTTCGGGTTGGCGCTGGCGGCATCGCTGCTGCTGCATATGGTCTTGCTCGGCGGGCTGCAAGGCGAATTGCCGCGATGGGAACGCCCGGTTGAAGCGCCGCCCTTCGAGGCGCAGCTGGTTTCCGTGCCGAAGCCTGCCGTGGCTGTGGCGGCGCCAACTCCGCCCGCACCTTCGGCGCGCGCACGATCGGTGCGACCGGCGGTGAAGCGAGCCGCCGCGCCGCCGGTCGAGGCCCCCGCCGAAGCTGCGGTCCCTGAGACTGCGGCGCCTGAACTCACGACACCTGAAGCAGTCGATGATGCCGGTTTGATCGAGCGGGCCGAGCCGCCTGCTGCAGCAGCCCTCCCCATCGAGTCCGCTCCGGCCGAGCCCGCGCCGCCGCCATTGAACCCGCTGCCGCCGCGCCTCGACCTGCGATACCGCGTGCGTTACGGTCTCGCCGGCGGCGAGCAGACGCTGGTGTGGATCAACGAGGGCGAGCACTACACCTTGACCAGCGTGGCGTCGGCTACGGGTCTCACCAGCATGTTTTATCGCGGCCAGTTTGTGCAGACCAGTCGTGGCCGCATCACGCCGCGCGGCCTGCAGCCGGAAGAATTCTGGGACCAGCGCGGCGACAAGCGCAGCAGCGCACGTTTCGATGCGGCGCAGGGACAGCTTACGCTGCAGCCGGACAGGGGCGAGCCGCGCCACTTTACCTATCAGGGCGATGCGCAGGACGCGCTCAGCCTGTTCTTCCAACTGGCGCTGACCGCGCCGCCGCCGGACGGACAATTCAGCTACACGGTGTTCAACGGCAAGAAACTGCGCGAGTACCGCTACGAAGTGCGCGGCGAAGCCACGCTGGAAACCGCGCTGGGTGCGCTGCGCACGCTGCATCTTGCGCGGGTGGTGAACGGCGATGGGCGATTTGAGGTTTGGCTGGCGATCGACCGCCATTACCTGCCGGTGCGGGTGCTGCGCAGCGATGAAGAGGGCAACGAGATGGAACTCAGCGTGCAGGCGATCACGCCCTGAGGCGTACGCTACGGCGGCAAGCCATTGACCTGCGCGCCCGCTGCAATCCCATGTCGGGAATATCCACCCTGTGCCACTTCCAGGGCGTAGCGCACGTCGGTGTCGGCGCAATGCAGGGCGTCGCTATGCGGTTGCATGTCGGCAAGATTGGTGATGCGGCCGTTGGCGTCGATAAACGCAATCGACAGCGGCAGCGGCGTGTCGCGCATCCAGAAGCAATGCGGGGCGGCGCGTTCGAATACGAACAGCATGCCGCCATTGGCGGGGAGCTGCTTGCGCCCCATCAGGCCGTGCTCGCGCTGGGACGGGGTGGCGGCGACTTCGGCCAGGAAGGTGTACTGACCGATGCGCAGGGCCAAGCGCGCGTCGTTTTCGGCGGCGCGGGCGGCACCGTGCATCACGATCAGCGCAACGCCGATCAACGCAGATGCGCTCAAGCGGCCGACTTGCATGGATGTGCTCAAGCGGCCGACCTGAATGGATGCGCTAAAGCGCATCGCGCATCTGCTCGGCCAGCGCCAGCGCGGCGCCCCCGCTGGCATCCAGCACGTTGAAATGCCCCATCTTGCGTCCCGGCCGCGCGGTTTGCTTGCCGTATAAATGCAGTTTGATATTGGGGTGCGCCAGCAGCGCATCCCAGTGCGGCCCGCCGTGCTGCCAGCGGTCGCCGAGGATGTTGACCATCGCCACCGGCGACAGCAGCCGCGTGTCGCCGAGCGGCAGTCCGCACAAGGCGCGCACCTGCTGCTCGAACTGGTCGGTGACGCAGGCATCCAGCGTGTAATGGCCGGAATTGTGGGGACGCGGGGCGATTTCGTTGATCATCAACCGGCCGCCTGCGACGAAGAACTCCACTGCCATCACGCCGACATAGCCGAGCTGGTCGGCCACCGCGCGCGCCGTCTCGCGTGCCTGCTGCGCGAGGCCTTCAGGGACACGGGCCGGGACGATGGAGACATCGAGGATGCCGTTGACATGGCGGTTTTCGGCGATGGGGAAAAGCCTGCATTCGCCCGTATCGCTGCGCGCCAATACCACCGACACCTCGCATTCCAGCTTGACGAAACCTTCCAGCACGCAGGGCTGGCCGCCGAATTCGCTGAATGCGGCGCGCGCCTCGGCGAACGAGCCGACTCGCGCCTGACCTTTGCCGTCGTACCCGAAGCGCGACACCTTCAACAAAGCCGGGGTGCCGGTTGCCGCCAGTGCGTCGGCAAGCCCGGCTTCGTTTTCGACGATCGCGAATGGCGCGGTAGCGAAGCCATGGTCAGCGAGCCAGGATTTTTCGTGGCTGCGGTCCTGCACGATGGCGACCGCCGCCGCTCCAGGCGACACCCGGCAATGTTGCGCCAGTTCGATCAGGCTGGCCGCCGGGACGTTCTCGAATTCGGTGGTGATCGCCGCGCAGGCCGCACCGAGTTGTTGCAGCGCGGCGGGGTCGCTGTAATCGGCTTGCAGGTGGATGTCGGCCATTTGACCGGCGGGACTGGCGGCATCCGGGTCGAGCACCATCACCTTGTAGCCCATGGTGCGCGCGGCGAGGGTGAACATGCGGCCGAGCTGGCCGCCGCCGAGAATGCCCAGCGTGGCGCCGGGCAAAACGGGCAGCGACTTACTCGACATCGGGCAGCTCCATTGCCAGCACCGAATCCGACTGGCCCTGGCGGAAGTCGTTGAGCTGCTCCGCCAGGACGCTGTCGTACCGCGCGATCAGCGCTGCCGCAAACAGCGCCGCATTGGCCGCCCCGGCTTCGCCGATGGCAAACGTGGCAACCGGAATGCCCTTCGGCATTTGCACGATAGACAGCAGCGAGTCCATACCCTTGAGGTACTTCGACGGCACCGGCACGCCCAGCACCGGCACGATGGTCTTGGCTGCGAGCATGCCGGGCAAATGTGCCGCGCCGCCCGCGCCTGCAATAATCGCCTTGAGTCCGCGCGCTTCGGCACTGGCGGCGTATTCATACAGGCGATCCGGGGTGCGGTGCGCCGACACCACATGGGTTTCGAAAGGAATACCCAGTTGCTTCAGCAGGGTCGCCGCGTGTTTCATGACTTCCCAGTCGCTGGAAGACCCCATCACCACCCCTACCTGAGGCGTGCTCATTGTGCTGATCCTTGCAATGCGAAAGGCGGCATTTTAACGCGCGAACCCCAAACAAAAAGCCCCGCGTGTGCGGGGCTTTCAAGGGCGG
>JBAVFD010000177.1:0-4190 GCA_049588075.1 Thiobacillus sp. | reverse complement strand
CGTAGGCAGCTTCCAGCCCGGCCAGCGGATTGTCCGCCATGAATTCAGCGCGCCCCTGGGTCAACAGGTCGTAGGCGGATTTGACCCGCTGCCAGCGCCGGTCGCGATCCATCGCGTAATAGCGGCCGATCATCGATGCGACATGGCCGACGCCGGTCTGTTCGATTTTTTCGTTGAGGCGGCGCAGATAGATTTCGGCGCTTTTCGGCGGTGTGTCACGGCCATCCAGAAACACGTGCAGACAGACCTTGTGCAGCCCCTCGCGTGCGGCCAGATCAAGCAATGCGTGGAAATGTGACTCGTGGCTGTGCACGCCGCCATCCGACAGCAGGCCCAGCACGTGCAGCGTCTTGTTGTTGTCGCGCGCCAGATGCACCGCATTCAGCAAGGCCGGATTGGTATAGAAATAGCCGGACTCGATGGCACGGTCGATACGGGTAAATTCCTGGTACACCACGCGTCCCGCGCCGATGTTCAGGTGCCCCACCTCGGAGTTGCCCATCTGCCCCTTGGGCAGCCCCACTTCGGACTCCGAAGCATGAATCAGGGTGTGCGGGTTTTCCTTCCACAGGCGATCGAAATTAGGTTTAGTGGCCTGGGCGATCGCGTTGTCGGCGCGCTCCGCGCGGCAACCAAAACCGTCGAGGATGATAAGGAGAACCGGCGAGGTCTTCATGAAAAAAATTGTATTACCTGACTCGTTTTTGTGGGATTATTTTAATATATGCATGATTGCTAATCTACATGCGGCACACCCTGCTGTTTCAACAACGCGTCACCACACCGCCGCCTTGCCCCGAAACAGCAGGGCATTAGGGTACTACACGAACAGGATCAAGGTTATGAATATGGCAGCAAATTGGGAAGAAGTGGACCTGATGGACAAGGATGAGCACATCGAGCAGGCCTCGCGTGCGATGAAAGCCATGTCACATCCGCTGCGCCTGAAAATTCTCTGTGTGCTGGGCGACAAGGAAGTCAGCGTGCAGGACATCGTCGACCACGTCGGCACGTCGCAAAGCAATATCTCGCAACATCTGGCCATTCTGCGTGACAAGGGTGTACTACGCACCCGCAAGGACGCCAACCGGGTGTTTTATCGGGTGGGCGACACCCGTACGCTCAAATTGCTGAGCATGATGCGCGACGTTTTTTGCGGCTTCACCAAATAATCCTCTCCGCAGCGACAGGCCCGGCTACGCGCAAGCGTGCCGGGCCTTTGTTTTATGGGGCATACTGAGCGCAAACTGGTGCGGCATTCAGCCCGCAAACATCGCCCAACTAATTGATGTTAATGATTAATTAGCGTATCCTGATGAACTGTTTACCGGAGAGTCGTCTGTGCGTGTGCTGAACCCTGTCCGTTTGCTTGCCTGCGCCATCCTCGCGGCTCAGCCCGCCTGGGCCGCCCTGCCCTTCGCCGTTGCACCCGTGACCTACCAGATGGCCGATAGCGGCTATTCCACCGAAGCCGTGGTTGAAGCGGTCAAGCAATCGACCGTCGCTGCCCAGGTGTCGGGGCGTGTCGCGACAGTTAATTTCGATGTGGGCGACACCGTCAAGGCGGGGTCCGTCCTGGTTCGGCTGTCCGCGCAGGAGTTGACTTCCGCCGTGGCCGGCAGCCAGGCACAGGTGGCGCAGGCGGCCGCCAATCTGGCCAACGCGCGCGCCAATTACGAACGCCAGCAGCAACTGTTCCAGCAGAAATTCATCAGCCAGGCCGCGCTGGATCGCGCCACCGCCGAATACCGCGCCGCCGAAGCCGGCGCACGCGCTGCGCGCGCCGGGGCAGGGCAATCCTCGGCTGTAAGCGGGTATACCGTCATCACCGCGCCGTTTTCCGGCGTCGTCGCCGCCCGCCATGTGGAAGTGGGCGAAACCGTCACCCCCGGCAAACCGCTGATGACCGGCTTTGATCCCAAGGACATGCGGGTGATCGCCAACATTCCGCAAACCAGGCTGGCCGAAGTGAAAGCTGCGCCGCGCGTGTCAGTCGAGATCCCCTCGCTCAACAAATGGATCGATGCCACCGGCGTCACCGTGCTGCCATCGGCGGATGTGGCAACCCACACCGTCAAGGTGCGTATCGAGCTGCCGGCCGACGTGGCAGGCGTGATCCCCGGCATGTTCGCGCGGGCGCATTTCTCGGTGGCCAGTGCGCGCGCACTCACCATTCCATCGAGCGCGGTCGTGCGCCGCTCCGAAATCACCGCGGTGTACGTGGTGGCTCAAAGTCGGGTGAGCCTGCGCCAGGTTCGCCTCGGCACGCCCAATACGCGCGGGCAGGTGGAAGTACTGGCCGGCCTGAATCCGGGCGAGCTCATCGCGCTTGAACCGGTCAAGGCGGGCATCTACGCCAAAAGCGCCGCCAACCAGCCGGCCCGGTAATCGGGAACGCGCATGGGACCCTCCGGACGCATCGCCCGCTTTTTCCTCACCTCCCAGCTCACGCCGCTGATCGCCCTGATCGCGGCGCTGCTGGGCCTGTTCGCCATTCTGGTCACGCCGCGCGAGGAAGAGCCGCAGATCAACGTGACCATGGCCAACGTGTTCATTCCCTTCCCCGGCGCATCGGCGAAGGACGTGGAGGCGCTGGTCGCCACCCCGGCCGAGCAGGTGCTGTCGCAGATCTCCGGCATCGAGCACATCTACTCGGTGTCCAGGCCCGGCATGGCGGTGCTGACCGTGCAGTATCGGGTGGGGCAGGATCGCACGCAGGCGTTGGTGCGGCTGTACGACACCATCCAGGCCAACCGCGACTGGGTCTCGCCCGAACTCGGGGTCGGCGAACCCATCATCAAGCCGCTCGGCATCGACGACGTGCCGATTGTCACCGTCACCTTGTGGACGCGCGACCCCACGCGCGGCGCCTACGAACTGGAACAGGCGGCGCACGCTGCCGAAATCGAACTGAAGCGCATCGCCGGCACCCGCGAGGTCCGCACCGTTGGCGGCCCCGGCTCGGCGGTGCGGGTGATGATGGATCCCGACCGCATGGCGGCATTCGACATATCGGCGCAGGACATCCGCAACGCCTTGCAGGTGTCCAACGCCGCGCAGCCGTCCGGCACCCTGGTGTCGAACAATCAAGAGATTCTCGTCCAGACCGGCACCTTCCTGTCCGGTGCCGAGGACGTTCGGCAACTGGTGGTCGGCGTCACCCAGGGTCGCCCGGTCTACATGCGCGACATTGCCACAGTCGTCGCCGGGCCCGACCAGCCTGCGCACTACGTCTGGCATGGCCTTGGCGCAGGCGGCGCCACCCAGTCCGGGCATGGAAAGGCCGACACCGGCCAGACCTATCCGGCGGTCACCCTGGCCGTCTCGAAAAAGCCTGGTGAAAACGCGGTCGACGTCGCCGGGAAGGTCATCGAGCGCGTGAATTCGCTGCAGGGCAGCGTGCTGCCCGAGGGGGTCGAGGTCAGCGTCACCCGCAACTACGGCGTCACCGCCGACGACAAGGCCAAGAAACTGATCCAGAAACTGATTTTCGCCACCGCCTCGGTGGTGCTGCTGGTGCTGTTCGCCATCGGCAAGCGCGAGGCGCTGATCGTCGGCGCCGCCGTGCTGCTGACGCTGGCGGCCACCCTGTTCGCCTCGTGGGCGTGGGGCTTCACGCTCAACCGGGTGTCGCTGTTCGCGCTGATTTTCTCGATCGGCATCCTGGTCGACGACGCCATCGTGGTGGTGGAAAACATCCACCGCCGCATGGGGCTGGATCACGACGGACTCGAAGCGATCATTCCGCGCGCGGTCGACGAAGTCGGCGGCCCGACCATCCTGGCGACGCTGACCGTCATCGCCGCGCTGCTGCCGATGGCCTTCGTCTCCGGCCTGATGGGGCCGTACATGAGCCCGATTCCGATCAATGCCTCGATCGGCATGCTGATCTCGCTGGCAATTGCCTTCGTCGTCACCCCGTGGCTGGCGCTCAAGCTGATCAGGCAGGATGCCCATGCCGCGCATGGCGCGGGCGACAACAAGCTGCTCAGCCTGTTCCGCACGCGGCTGACGCCGTTCCTGCGCGGCCAGGACGGCAAGGGCGCGCGCCGCAAGCTGTGGCTGGGGATCGGCATCGCCATTCTGGTTTCGGTCGCGCTGCCGGCGATCCAGCTGGTCATCCTGAAAATGCTGCCGTTCGACAACAAGTCGGAGTTCCAGATCATCGTCGACATGCCGGTCGGCACGCC
>JBAVFD010000176.1:0-1939 GCA_049588075.1 Thiobacillus sp. | reverse complement strand
GCGTCTGGATGCGCGAAGGATTGTCGCTGCGCACCAGCAGCGAATTCGAGCGCATGTCCGGCACGATCACCAGCCGCGAACCGCCCGGCTGCCCGCCCGCCGCGCCATCCGCCATCAGCCGCCCCAGCGACTGCGCCACGTCCACCGCCGACACATGGTTGAGCTTGATCAGCTCGGTATCGTTTGCGCTCGGCTGGTCGACCGCCTCGATCACCGCATTCAGCCGCCGCACATTGTCGGCGTAGTCGGTGATCACCAGGGTGTTGCTGCTGGGCAGGACGGAGATGGCATTGTTGGGGCCGATCAGCGGCCGCAGCACCGGCATCAGCTGGGCCGCCGACTCATACTGCAGCGGATACACCTGGGTGATGATGCGGTCGCCGCTCTCGTTGAGCTGCTTGCCCCGGGTCACGCTGAAGTTCTGCTTCGCCTCCGCCTCCGGCACGATCTTCACCACCCCGCCCCCCTCGATCGCGGAGAAGCCCTGCATGCGCAGCGCCGACAGCAGAATCGGGTAGACCTGGCTGCGCGGCACCGGCCGCGACGACGTGATGATCACCGTGCCCTTGACGCGCGGATCGATGATGAAGTTCTTGCCGGTGAGTTCGCCCACCGCCTTGATCACCGAGGGAATGTCGGCGTTGATGAAATTGAGCACGACGCGGTCGCCTTGCACGCGCGCCTGCGCCTCCACTCGTCCCTGCGGTTGCGGTTGCGGTTGCGGTTGTGCCGGCGCTAGCGGTTGTACCTGCGGCTGCGGCTGTGCCTGTGCTTGCGGTTGTTGCGCCGGCACCGGTACCTGCGCGTGTGCCTGCACAGGCGTCAGCGCAACCAGCAGCGCGCTGATGGTCAGCTGGCGAAACTCCTGTCGTGTTTTTTTTAGGTTGTTCATCGCTTTTACTGCAGCCTGAAAGTAAGAATAAGGGGCTTGCCCTGACGTTCGCCCACCACCGTGACGCGCTGCGCGTTGGCCGTTGCGGACAACTGCCGCGCCAGATCCTGCACATTGGCGACCGCGCTGCCATTGACCGTGCTCAGCCTGTCGCCGCTCTGCAGACCCAGCCGCGCCGCGAGGCCGTTGCCGTCCACCGTGGCCAGCAGCAGACCGGGCTGCCCGGCGGTGCCTGCCTGCGCCTGCACCCCCAGTTTTTTCGGGTTGGCCAGCGCCTGGTCGAACTCCTGGCGCGAAACCGGAATGTCCCCATCCGCCAGCGTCAGCGGCCGACCCACCGCCTCCAGGTCGAGGCGCTCAGGCACCCCGCGGTTGAGCAGGATCACATGGTCGGGCGCCACCGCGTCCAGCACCACTCCCGGCACGACTTCATAACCGGTGGCCACCGCCTGATCCCGCCCGTCCACCCCCAGAATCGCCATTGCCGGCAGCCCGCCCAGGGCGGCGAACACCCCGCGCAGTTTGAGATTGAGCGAGGTCACCTGCTCGGTCGACGCAGCCGCCTGTCCCTGCGCCGCGCCGAACAGATGCGCCGCACGCAGCGACGCCAGGACCGCGTCCAGCTTGATGTCGGCGCGCGCGCCGTTTGCCGGCAGCGGCGGCACCGGCGCGACAAAACGCCAGGTCCAGTGCGCCAGCAGGGCGGCCAGCGCCAGCAGCAGCAACAGATTGAGCAGCGGCACCCCCAGCCAGGGGAGGCGACGCAAAGAGACGAAAAAGGCGTTGAGCGGCATCGCGGCCAAGCATCCTATAAAGGAAACGCCGGCGCAACCTTAACAGGCTACACCGGCGTTAAAGAATCAGATGCCTGCGTCACCCCGCCCGACGGCGGGGGTGACGCAGGCGGGGCCTTACTTGTTGCCAGCCTTGGCGCGACGCCAGCCGAAGAAGCCCAGACCTGCGGCCAGCAAGGCCGGCAGGCTTGGGTCGAAGCGACCGTCGCCGCCGATAGCGCAGCCGCCGCCGCCACCGCCATCAGTCGTGGCT
>JBAVFD010000175.1:0-3296 GCA_049588075.1 Thiobacillus sp. | reverse complement strand
GCGTGCGGATGGCGGGCACCAGCAGGCCGCGCTGCAACAGGCGGTGCGACAGCCGCATCGCGTCGGCATTCGCGCCGATCAGCAGCGGCTGGATCGGCGTGGCGGACGGCATCAGCGCACCGCATGTCAGGCCGGCCAGGCCTTCACGCAACTGCACAACATGATTGCGCAAGCGTTCGCGCCGCGCGTCGCCCGCTTCGATCTGGCGCAGGCTCTCCAGCAGGCACGCGGCCAGCAGCGGTGGCGACGCGGTGGTGTAGATGTAGGGCCGCGCTTTCTGGATCAGCCAGTCGACCACGCTGGCGTGCGCCGCCACGGCTGCACCCGCCACGCCCGCCGCCTTGCCGAGCGTGGCGAGATAGATCACGCGGTCGCTCGCGCGCGCACGTTCGCTGAGCCCGCCGCGGCCGCCGTTCAGCACGCCAAATCCGTGCGCGTCGTCGAGGTACAGCCAGGCGTCAAAGCGCTCGGCCAGATCGAGCAGGGCATCGACAAGCGCGATGTCGCCGTCCATGCTGAACACCAGATCGGACACGATCAACTTGTCCTGCGCCGTGCTTTTCGCCAGCTGGCTTTCGAGTTGCGCCAGATCGCCGTGGCGATAGCGGGTGAAGACCGCGCCGGACAGCTGTGCGGCATCGACCAGCGAGGCGTGATTGAGCCTGTCGGCAAAGACTTCGCCGTGTCGGCCGACCAGCGTGGTGAGCACGGCGAGGTTGGCCATATAGCCGGTGGAAAACAGCAGCGCGGCAGGTTTGCCGACGAAGCGTGCGAATGCGGTTTCAAAGTCGTGGTGGAACCGGTGATGGCCGGTAATCAGATGCGCCGCGCCCGCGCCCACGCCACACTGGTCAAGTGCAGCGTGTGCAGCAGCAACTAACGCGGGATCGGCGGCGAGGCCGAGATAATCGTTGCTGCAGAACGAGACGACGCGCTGGCCGTTGATCGTGACGTGGGCGCCCTGCGCGCCGTCGAGCAACTGGCGCCGGCGTTCGAGATGATCGGCCTTCAGCGCCGCCAGCCCCTGCTGCAGGCGGGTCAGCGCAGCGTGGCTCACAACGCGGTCAGGCCCAGGTTATCGAACAGGCGCTGGTCGCGTTCCCATTCCGGGTTGCCGGTGGTGAGCAGTTTTTCGCCATAGAAAATCGAGTTGGCGCCGGCGAGGAAACACAGCGCCTGCACCGCGTCGCTCATCTGCTGACGGCCGGCCGACAGGCGCACGAAACTCTTCGGCATGCAGATGCGCGCGACCGCGATGGTGCGCACGAACTCCAGCGGGTCGAGCGCCGCGGTGCCCGCAAGCGGCGTGCCCTCGACCTGCACCAGCAGATTGATCGGTACCGATTCCGGCTGCGGATCGAGCGACGCCAGCTGCGCGATCAGGCCGGCGCGCTGGGCGCGCGATTCGCCCATGCCGACGATGCCGCCGCAGCATACGTGCAGGTCGGCATGGCGCACGCGCTCCAGCGTGTCGAGGCGATCCTGGTACTCGCGGGTGGTGATGATGTCGCCATAGAACTCGGGCGCGGTGTCGAGGTTGTGGTTGTAATAGTCGAGTCCGGCTTGCTTCAGCTGCTCGGCTTGACCGTCCTTCAGCATCCCCAGGGTGGCGCAGGTTTCCAGCCCCAGCGCACGCACTGATCGCACCATCTCGAGCACGGGTTCGAGGTCGCGCTGCTTGGGACCGCGCCAGGCCGCGCCCATGCAGAAGCGCGAGGCGCCGGCGGCCTTGGCGGCCTTGGCCGCAGCCAGCACGTCGTCCAGATCCAGCAGTCCCTGATTCTCGACGCCGGCATCGTAGCGCGCCGACTGCGGACAGTAGCCGCAGTCCTCCGAACAGCCGCCGGTCTTGATCGACAGCAGGGTCGACAGTTGCACGCGGTTGGGATCGAAGTGTTCGCGATGCACCCTCTGCGCGCGGAACATCAGGTCGGAAAACGGCAAGGCGAACAGCGCCTCGATCTCGGCCATGGAAAGGCGTGCAACCGGTTGAGTCATGTCATTCATTAATCGCCACCTCGATGGTCATGTCAGCCCACGGTTCGCGCGCGGCCTGGTAAATATCAAACAGCGCCCACGGCACGATAATCGTCACCGCCAGCCCCAACACCAGAATCAGCCCCTGCCAGCCGCCAAGCAGGTCGTATATTGCCGGGCCAATCACCACCAGACTGCCCATCACACCGTAAAACCGGTAGCCTGCCCACTTGTTGTAATGCGCGGCACGTGGATTGGGATGATGGGCAATGCTGGCGTAAACAAAAATGGACGCACCCAGCCAGAGCATCACCGGCGGCAGCGACAGCACGAACGGCAAAAAACCGATCTTGTGGCCGGCAAGCAGCTTGCCCAGCAGCAGCGCGGTCAGGGAAATCAGCAGCGCCGCAACAGTGATGAGATTGAACAGCTGCGCGGCAAAGCGGGAAGACGAGGCAGAAATGACACGTTTGGCTTTCATGGGCGGGATTGTCGAGGCACGCCCCGCGCCTGTCAAATTGGCGGCGGCCCACAAATGAACATCCGCTCAATATTTAATCATGTTTTTGCGCAACACTGCCTGCTGTGCGGCGCGCTGTCCGGCTCACCTTCCCTGTGCGTCGCCTGCCGTTCCGACCTGCCCTGGCACCTCCAGCCGCAATGTCCGCAGTGCGCCACCCCCACCCCGGGCGGCGAAGTGTGCGGCGCCTGTCTCCAGCAGCCGCCCGCATTCGACCGCACCCATGCCGCGCTGGCTTATGCGTGTCCGGTCGACCGGCTGATTCCGCGTCTGAAATATCACGCGCAACTCGCCATCGTGCCGGCGCTGGGCGATTGCCTGGCCGAAGCCGTCACCCCCCACCCCCGCCCCGACCGCCTCATCCCGATGCCGCTGCACACACAACGCATCCGTGAGCGCGGTTTCAACCATGCCAGCGAAATCGCACGCGAAGTGGCCAGGCGGCTCGCCCTCCCGCTCGACCTCGCCAGTTGCCAGCGCATCCGCGACACCCCGCCGCAAATGGGGCTGAAACACGACGCGCGACGACGCAACGTGCGCGGCGCCTTCGCGTGTTCGGGCGAGGTTCAGGGGCAGCACATCGCGCTGATCGACGACGTCATGACGACCGGAACCAGCCTCGACGAACTGGCCGCGACGTTGAAGCGCGCAGGTGCGCGCGAAGTGTCGTGCTGGGTGGTGGCGCGGACGTTGCCGCTCAACTGAGGCGGCAGCAGCCGACTCAGCCGTAAATCTCTTCCACCGCAAAAATCCGCCGGTGTTCGCGCATGGCGTAGCGGTCGGTCATGCCCGCGATGTA
>JBAVFD010000174.1:0-3483 GCA_049588075.1 Thiobacillus sp. | reverse complement strand
CGCATATCCGCGAAAAGGCCGAGAAACTGGAGACCTTTTTCGAGCCGATCATGTCCTGCCGGGTGGTGGTGGAAATGCCGCACCAGCACAAGCAGCAGGGCAAGTTCTTCAGCGTGCGCATCGATATCGGCGTGCCGGGGCGTGAAATTGTGGTGAACCGCGACCGGCACGAAGACGTGTATGTCGCGCTGCGCGATGCTTTCGATGCGGCCAAGCGCAAACTCGATGACTATTCCCGGCGTCTGCGCGGCGAGACCAAGAATCACGACACGGAATACATCGGCGAGGTGGTGCGGCTGTTTCCCGACGAGGGCTATGGCTTCATCCGGCGCGCCGATGGCGACGAACTGTATTTCAATGCCGACAATCTGGCGAACACCACACTCAAACAGCTCAATGAGGGCGATGCGGTGAAGTTCATCGAGGACGTGGCTGCCGAAAAGCCGCATGCCAAACGCGTCAGCGTCGGCCAACACCATCTGCCTGAGTAGATCAGGCTGAGCGGTGGCGCGCGGCCAGGTGCCGCAGGCGCAAGCCCTCGCGCACCAGTGCGGCCTCGAAGTCGGCGAAGCCGGCGGCGGGTTGCCCATCGGCTTCCCACACCTGCTTGAGTCGGCGAAGTGCGCGGTCGGCGTCATCGACAACCGGCCGTAGATAGCCCAGCGCGTTGGCCCCAGCCAGGGCTAGCGGCGACAGCGGCGGTTCGGCCTGGTCCCAGATGCCGCGCAGTTCACGCAGAAAAATGCCGATAGTGGTGTCGCCGATTCCCTTGCCCAGCGATTTGATTCGCTGTTCCAGGTCGCGTGGATCAGATGCAGCGTCATGCAGGTTGTCGAGGCTGCCGCCGTAATCGCGCATCAGCGCAGTGCATGCATCGAGCAGCTTGGTGGCGGTCTTGTAGTCGTAGCGCACATAGCCGCCGGCATCGAGGATGGCCACCAGGCCGTCCCATCCGGTATCCAGAATTAGCTCTGGCTTGAGCACCCCGTGTTCGGCAAACGCGCGCCAGGTGCGGGTGGCGAGCGATTCCGAAATGCGCGTGCCGTACAGCATGGCGGCGAGAAACCACTTGAAGCGTTCACCCGCATCCGGCGCGGCAAGCTCGATGCCGAGTGCGCGCGCATAGCGTCCACCACAGTGCTTCACCCATTCTCCCGGCGCCATTCCGCTCATGGCTGATGCACGTAAACCAGCCGGTCGGCCTGGCGTTCGAACTGGGTGCCCAGTTCGGCGCACAGTCTTTCCATGCGCGTGGCGATGGCCGCGAAATCCTTGCCGCGCGCCAGTGCAACCTGCGCGACATCGAGCCGGACCGGGATCAGCTCGATGCGTTGCAGCCTGCCTTTTTCGAACATCAATTTGAACAGGCAGGAGCGGTCGTTGCGCAGCGCCGGGTCGACGGCGTAGTCGTCGATGAAATCGCCCGTATCGTAGAGGATGGGCTGGCCGCGGTGGATCTCGATGCCCTGGCAGATATGCGCGCTGTGGCCGTAATAGACGTCGGCCCCGAGTTCGATCACGCGTTGCGCAAAGCGGCGGAAGTCCGCAGCAGGGCGCTCGACAAAATTGGCGCCCCAGTGGTTGGAGAACACCACCACATCTGCGCCCAGTGCACGCGCCTGGGCGATCGCGTCGGCCACCCGCGCCAGCGTGTCTGGATGCAGCGAGACTTCTAGATAGTTGGTGCCGGGATGCTGGGAGCCAGCGGCGAAATCCGGCTGGTTGTCGGTGAAAGCCAGCAACGCCACGCGGCAGGGCGACGCGCCGTGCACCTCGAGCAGGGCAGGTGCGGCAGCCTCCTCAGGATCGAGACCGGCACCGGCGTGGCCGATGCCGGCCGCGTCGAGGGTGTGCAGCGTGTCGCGCAGGCCGCGTGCCTCGAAGTCCAGGGTGTGGTTGTTGGCGAGCGAGCAGGCATCGATGCGCGCCGCCTGCAGACAGCGCACGGCACCGGGATCGGCGCGGAAGAGGTATGGCTTCCAGCTGCGCGTCCACGGCTGCGCGTGCCGGGTCAGCGCGCATTCGAGATTGGCGATGCGCAGATCGGCCTGCCAGAGATGCGGCAGCACATCGCCCCACATGTCCTGCGGCTGCATATGCCTGAGTGCCGCGTCGACGCCGCGTCCGAGCATGACATCGCCGATCAGGGCCAGAGTGAACATCGCTACATGGTGCGCCTGAGCAGGCGACGCAGCGCCGCCAGCGGCCGGGTGTTGAGCACGTCGTCCTTTTCCAGCCAGCCGCGCCGGCCCTGGCCGACGCCATACTTGAGATTGGCGAAATCGAAAGTGCTGTGGGCATCGGAATTGATGCTGACCAGCACGCCTTCCTCTTTCGCCATCAGGCACTGGCTATCCAGCAAATCCAGGCGCTCGGGGTGGGCGTTGAGTTCGAGGAAGCAGCCGCGATCTTTTGCATGGCGAATGATGCGCAGCATGTCGACGTCGTAGGGTTCGCGCCGATCGATCAGGCGGCCGCTGGGATGGGCGAGCAGCGTGAAGTGGGGATGGTCCATCGCGCGCAGGATGCGCCCGGTCTGCTTCGCGCGCGACAGATGGAACTGGCTGTGCACCGCGCCGACCACCAGATCAAGCTGCCCCAGCACGTCGTCCGGCAGGTCGAGGCTGCCGTCTTCCAGGATGTCCACCTCGATGCCCTTCAATAGCGTGATGCCGTCGAGTTCCAGGTTGAGGCGGTCGATTTCCTCGCACTGGCGGAGCAGCCGCAGCGGATCGAGCCCGTGCGCCACGGTCAGGTGGCGCGAGTGTTCGGTGATGGCGAGGTACTCCAGCCCCAGCGCCCTGGCTGCCAGCGCCATCCCGCGCAGGCTGTCGTGGCCGTCGGTGGCGCGGGTGTGGGCGTGCAGGTCGCCGCGCAGGTCGGCAAACTCCACCAGATTGGGCAGACGTCCGGCGTGCGCCGCCTCGATCTCGCCACGGTTCTCGCGCAGTTCAGGCGGAATGTAAGGCAGGCCGATACTGCGATAGACCGAGGTTTCGTCCTTGCCGGCGATACGTTCGGCTCCGCGGAACACGCCGTATTCATTGATCTTGAGGCCGTGTTGTTGCGCGATGCGGCGGATCGCGATGTTGTGCGCCTTGGAACCGGTGAAGTAGCACAGCGCCGCGCCGTAGCTCCCGGCTTCCACCACGCGCAGGTCAACCTGCAGGCCGCTCCTGAGTATGACGCTGGCGCGCGTGCTGCCGGCCGACAGGACCTCGGCCACCTCGTCGTAGGCGGTGAAATGTTGCATCACCGGGCTGTCGGTGGCTGCGGCGACCAGGATGTCGAGATCGCCCACCGTCTCGCGCATGCGGCGGAAGCTGCCGGCTACCGTCACCTGCTCGACGCCGGGAATGGCCTTGAGGAAATCGGTGAGCGCATCGGCGTACTGCGCCGCCACCGCCAGCTTGAAGCGGCGCGTCTGGCTGGCATGCGCTTCCACCGCTTGCAGGATGTTGAGTTCGGTCTTCTCGCCGAAGC
>JBAVFD010000173.1:0-1761 GCA_049588075.1 Thiobacillus sp. | reverse complement strand
CTGCCGACTGCGGGGCGTTGCGGGGGAATACTTCCACCGTGATGTTGCCCTTGCTGGTTTCGATCAGCACGCGCGGGTTGGCGGGCTGGCCGGCGGCGGGCGCGGTGGAGACGGTTTGCTTGCCGGGCTCGCTGGCACCGCAGCCGGCGACGCCGAGCATCAGGGCGAGCAGGAAGAGTGCGACTTTGGATGGGGAGGTGGCGCGCGACATGGTGGACTCCAGGGATGAAATAATGAGGCAGGAAAAGCTGGCGGCATTTTACGCCGCGTACCCGACGGCTTGTCAGCCTGGGCACAAGAGCAGGCGATCCAGTTCGGCGCGCACCGCCTCCAGCGGCTGGCAACCGTCGGCGATGCGGTCGATCCGTTCGCCGCGTTGCAGGATCAGGGTGGGAAAGCCGCGCGCGCCGGCTTTGCGCGCCTGCATGAAATGCGCCTGGGTTTTGGCGCGGCTGGCGTCGCTGTCGAACGCGCGCAGAAACGCGGCGGCGTCGAGGCCCAGCCCCGTCGCCAGTTCGGCCAGTACGGCGGGCTGGGTGACGTCGCGGCCTTCGGCATAAAACGCGGCCTGGATCGCCTTGAACAGGGCGAAGGTCAGCGACGGGTCGAGGCTGCCAGCCGTCACCACCGCGCGGCTGGCGGGCTCGGTGTCGTAGACGAAGCCGTCCGGCAGCGCGTGGTCGAAACGGAAGGGCTGGCCGGTGCGTTCATGCACCTGGTGCCAGTGATGCAGGATGTCGGCGCGTGCCTGTTCGGTCATCGGTGTGGTTTCGCCCGGCCGCAAGCCGCCCAGCACCAGCGCGATTTTCAGGCGGTCGCGGTAGGTGTCGCGCACCGCTTCGATCACCGGCGAAAACCCCCAGCACCACGAACACATCGGGTCGGCGACATACCAGAGAAGGGGAGTGCTCATGCGTGAATCACCTGCGTCGACTGACAGAACAATCGCAGCATACGCGATGGGTGAACTCAGGACGGCGGCGTGGGTTTGTCTTCGGTCATGGCCTGGGGCGGGTGCGGCGTGTCGTCGTCCATGATGACGCTGTGTCCCGGGCCTTCGAGGTCGTCGAACTGCCCGCTTTTGGCCGCCCACAGCATGACCCAGGCGATGACGCCGACGAGGACGAGGCTCAGGGGGATGAGGATGATGAGGATGTCCATGAGGGGGTTAGCGGGGAGCGGGGAGCGGGGAGGGGAGGACAGGCGCGGCGGCTGGCGGACTGGGTTTGAAGTCGGACAGCCGCAGCGCGTTCAACACCACCAGCAGCGAGCTGACCGACATGCCGATGCCGGCCATCCACGGGGTGACATGGCCCAGCGCGGCGGCAGGGATGGCGACGAGGTTGTAGGCGAGCGCCCAGCCGAGATTCTGGCGGATGATGCGCTGGGTCTTGCGGGCGAGCGCGACGCCGTCGGCCAGCGTGGCGAGGCGGTTGCCGAGCATCACCATGTCGGCGGCGGCCTGTGCGACGTCGGCGCCTTCGCCCATGGCGATGGACACCTGCGCACCCGCCAGCACCGGGGCGTCGTTGATGCCGTCGCCTACCATGGCGACGATGCGGCCTTCGCCTTGCAGCGATTTGACGGTGGCGAGTTTGTCTTCCGGCAACGCGCCGGCGTGCCAGTCGGCAATGCCGAGTTGCTGTGCGGTGGATTGCACCGCGCCTTCGGCGTCGCCCGACAGCAGGTGCAGGCGCAGGCCTTGCTGGCGCAGGGCGGCGAGCGCGGCGGCAGGGATGGCGACGAGGTTGTAGGCGAGCG
>JBAVFD010000172.1:0-22215 GCA_049588075.1 Thiobacillus sp. | reverse complement strand
CCGTCGACGGCGATCACGCGGTCGGCCTCCAGGCGCGGGGCAGCCAGGCGCTCCCCGCGCAACTGCACCTGGGGGGTGGCGCAGCCGGCCAGCCACGCCAGAAATATCAGGAGGGAAAATACCCTTGCGGTCACTTGGCTGGCCCCTATCCGCTGTCATGGAAGGCGTTATCCCGCAGGCCGGAGCGCAGGTCCTGGCGCCGGCGGGGTTGCAAGGATCGGGTTCGGCGTTTCAGGATGGCGGGAAGCCGCGTCAGAACAGATTCGGCCCATTTCAGTGGGTTGAACGCCGTCGCCCGGCTAATCGCTGGTGCGTAGCAGATCGTCAATCAGCACCTTGGGCACGGCTTCCGGACTATGGCTCGAACTCGCTTGATCAGGTTCCGGGTTTCCGCCCCGACTTTATCGAGCACCACTTCTAATGTGTTCCGGGGACATTGGACACTGTGGGCTACCCCGGGTCAGCTGCCCGCATCCTCGCGCACTTCATCCATGATCTCGACGATATCTTTCTCCCATCGGTCAAACACCGGCTTCAGGGCGGGGTCGGGAAAATAATGCCGCAGCATTTGCGGATGGTTCGCCACCAGGATGGTCTGATCGCCTTCTGCAAAAATCGTGATGTTCAGCGGCAGGAACGGGATCAGCTCGGGGTTCGCGGCGGTGACCTGCCGCACTTCTTCATGCTTGCCGAAATACACCACGCGGTACATGTCGCTTTTGTAGTCGCGCCGCTCCAGGTTCTCGTTCACTTGCTGCAAGCGTGTGATCTTGTAGCCACGCGACGAAATGGCGCTTTGCAGCAGCGCCATCGCTTCGGGGAACTGTTTGTCCATGCGCACCATGAGCAGGTCAGCCGCAGCAACCGGCGCCGCCAGAAAAAACAGCGCCGGAATGATGGCCACCATCCATTGCATCAGCTTTTTCATAGCGTCGCCTCCTCCATGATCGCGGTGTAGTTCTGTTCCAGCTGATCGCACATCTGGTTCAGTTCGGCATTGTTGAACAGCCGGCTCAGCACCTTGGGATTGACCGACATCACCTGCACCTTGCCGTTTTTCTCAACAATGCTGATGCGGCAAGGCAGGAACATGCCCACGCGTGGATCGATGGCCAGCGCCTGATTGAGCAGGCTGATATTGCAGAAATAGACGATGACCTGCTTCGGGTTTTCATTGGCCGGATCGGTCAAGCCGTATTCCAGCGTCTGCACCCGGCCATAAAAATAGTTGTTGGTGGTCACAGCCGTCTTGACGCGCTCGACCGTGGTTTTCAAATCGTAGGGGGAGTCGCGCACGATCACCGGGTTATCCGCCTGTGCTCCTTGCGCATGCTGCGGCAGTGGCTGTTTTTCAAAGCTGCGCACGTAGCTGACGATATCGTCGATGTCCTTTTCCTTGAGCCCCAGTTTGAGGAAGGATTGCATCGGTGTCCCTTCACGGCCTTTCATCAGCGTCGACTTGATCATGGCGTCGGGAGCCGCGGCGAGAAAACCGGGGTTGTGCAGCGCGGGCGCCATGATGGGCAAGTCGCGCGGGCGCGAAAAGGTGACGCCTGTGCCCTTGGCGCCCTCGCCGTTGGCGCCATGGCAGGCGACGCAGTATTGTTCGAACAGCTGCCTGCCATGGGACGGATCGCCTGTGACCGGCTGGCTGGAATAGCTGGCAGCCGCCCCCTTGTTCCAGGAACGCACGTGATGGACGATGGCCTCGACCTCATCACTGCTCAAACTGGAAAACGCCGGCATGACCCGGCCTGGTCGCCCGATCTGGATCGTCTTGCGCAGATAGTCGTCGCTGATGCCGGCCTGGAACGAAGGCAGGGCAAGCGGAACACCGATGCCGCCGTTGCCTTTTTCGCCGTGACAGGAAGCGCAATTGCGCGCGAACAGTTTTGCGCCGTCCGGGTCAGCCATGGCCGGCAGGCCAAACCCGGCAATCAGGATAAAAACCAAAAGTCGCAGCAGCATGCCATTCCCCCCCGCTCCACATTCAGGACATTATAGTATTTTTAATTTGTTGGTTCATTCTCCATTCCAGCAAGCGCGCCCATTCACTTTCCCGTCAAACTGGCGGCACAATTCACCCACCCAACCCGAAGCGCCTCAAGATGAATGAGCTGATCACCTGGCTGCCTGCCGAACTGGCCTCCTTGCCGCGCTACGTGGTGGCGCTGGCGATCGGCCTGCTGATGGGGCTGGAGCGCGAACGCAACCCGGCAGCCAAGGCAGGGCTGCGCACCTTTGCGCTGACGGCCTTGCTGGGTGTGCTGGCGGCACATCTGGCGACGCAACTGGGTGAACAGTGGTTGGTCGCGGTGGGACTGCTGCTGGTGGGCGCCATGATGATTGCGTCCTATATGCGTGACCCGCAGCCGGAAGGCGACCCGGGAACCACCACGGTGGCGGCGCTGATGCTGTGCTACAGCCTCGGCGTGCTGGTGTGGCACGACGAAATCCAGCTGGCGGTGATGCTGGGCATTGCGGCGACGATGCTGCTGTATTTCAAGCCGGAACTGCGCGGCTGGAGCCAGCACATGACACGGCGCGACCTGCTGTCGGTGCTGCAATTCTCGGTCCTGTCGCTGATCATCCTGCCACTGGTGCCGAACCGGAATTACGGCCCCTACGGCGCACTCAATCCCTATCAAATCTGGTGGATGGTGGTGCTGATCGCGGGAGTCGGACTGGCGGGCTATGCCGCACTGCGCCTCATCGGACAGCAGCGCGGCGCGGTGATCCTGGGTCTGCTCGGCGGGCTGGTGTCGTCCACCGCCACCACGCTGTCGTTCAGCCGCCACGCGCGCGCCAGCAGCGCGATGATGCCCGTTGCAGTGATCGTTATCGTGCTCGCCAACCTGGTGGTGCTGGTGCGCCTGGGCGTGCTGGCTGCCGTGCTGGCGCCGGGGGTGTTGCCGCAACTGCTGCCGGTGCTGATCGGCGGTCTGACCATCGGCGGCCTCGGTGCCGCATTTGGCGTATACCGGCTGCGGCCGCAGGGCGAGATGCCGGCACTGGTGATGGGCAATCCCACCGAGTTGCGCACAGCCCTGGGCTTCGGCCTGATGTATGCCGCAGTGCTGCTGGCATCGGCCTGGCTGTCCGACTGGCTGGGCACGCGCGGACTGTATGCGGTGGCGCTGACGTCGGGACTGACCGATGTCGACGCCATCACGCTGTCCAGCCTGCGCTTGCACAACCTGGACCGGCTGTCGGTGGCGGTGGTGGTCAATGTCATCACGCTCGCCACGCTGGCCAATCTGGCGTTCAAGTCGGCGCTCACCCTGGCCATCGGCGGCTGGCACATGGCGCGCCACGCTGCGGCGGGCATGGGTGCGCTCGGGCTGGGTCTCATCGTCGCCTGGGCTATAATGCGCGGCTTTTCCGCCTTGTAAAACGCCCCGCCATGGAAGCCGAAAGCCTCAACCAGATCCAAGCCAAACTCGCCGATTTGGGCGACCGTTCCACCCAACTCCGGGGGTTTCTTTGACTACGATCACAAACAGGATCGTCTCGAAGAAGTTGTCCGCCTGTCCGAAGCACCCGATTTCTGGAACGACGCCGCCCGCGCGCAGGAACTAGGCCGCGAACGTAAATCGCTGGAAGACGTGGTGCTGGTGCTCGACCGTGTCGCCGCCGGCCTGAAGGACGCCAGTGAGTTGTTCGAGATGGCGCGCGAGGAAAACGACGACGACACGCTCGCCGCCGTGCAGGCCGACATCGCCACGCTGGAAAAAGACGTGTCCACCCTGGAATTCCGCCGCATGTTCAACAACCCGGCCGATCCCAACAACTGCTTCATCGACATCCAGGCCGGCGCCGGCGGCACCGAAGCCTGCGACTGGGCCTCGATGCTGCTGCGGCAATACCTGAAATACGCCGAGCGCAAGGGCTTCAAGGCCGAACTGCTGGAAGAATCCGAAGGAGACGTCGCCGGCATCAAGTCCGCCAGCATCAAGATCGAGGGCGACTACGCCTACGGCACCCTGCGCACCGAAACCGGCGTCCATCGCCTGGTGCGCAAATCGCCGTTCGACTCGTCCGGCGGCCGCCACACCAGCTTCGCCAGCATCTTCGTCTACCCCGAAGTCGACGACTCGATCGAAGTCGACATCAACCCCGCCGACCTGCGCGTCGACACCTATCGCGCATCCGGCGCCGGCGGCCAGCACATCAACAAGACCGACTCCGCGGTGCGCATCACCCACCTGCCCACCAACATCGTGGTGCAGTGCCAGAACGACCGCTCGCAGCACAAGAACCGCGCCGAAGCGATGTCGATGCTGAAATCGAAGCTGTACGAAGCCGAACTGCGCAAGCGCCAGGCCGAACAGGACAAGCTCGAAGCCGGCAAATCGGATGTCGGCTGGGGCCACCAGATCCGCAGCTACGTGCTGGACAACTCGCGCATCAAGGACCTGCGCACCAACGTCGAAGTCTCCGCCACGCAGAAAGTGCTGGATGGCGACCTCGACGTGTTCATCGAGGCGAGCCTGAAACAGGGCGTGTAAGGGGCGGTTTCACTGCAACGCAGCGCAGCGTAGACTTGGTTCGTATGGACTTCCGCCTGCCCCTCACCATCGGCCTGCTGGTCGCTTCCAATGTGTTCATGACCTTTGCCTGGTATGCGCACCTGAAAAACCTGGCCGACAAGCCGTGGTGGATTGCCGCCTTCATCAGCTGGGGCATCGCGCTGTTCGAGTACCAGCTGCAGGTTCCGGCCAACCGCATTGGCTACGCCACGCTCACCCTGCCGCAACTGAAAATCCTGCAGGAAGTCATTACCCTGGTGGTGTTTGTGCCGTTCCTGATTTTTTACATGGAGCAGCCGCTGAAGCTGGATTTCCTGTGGGCGGGCCTGTGCCTGCTCGGCGCGGTGTACTTCATCTTCCGCAGCTGAAAACGCCGCGGCATTGTGGGCGTTGAGCAAGGCGGCCGATCGGCAGCCTCAGCCCTCCGCCACCACCGCCAGCACGCCTTCCCCATACGCTTCCAGCTTCTTCACCCCCAGCCCCGAGATGTCGCCGAGTTCGGCGAGCGTGGCCGGGCGGCGCGCGGCGATCTCGCGCAGGGTGGCGTCGTGCAGGATGACGTAGGCGGGCACGCCTTTTTCGTTGGCGGTTTCGCGGCGCCAGACGCGCAGGGCGAGGAACAGCGGGTCTTCGTCGTCGTGGACGCCTGTGCCGGAACTGGCGGCGAAGCGGGCTTTCTTGCGGGCGGGCCGAACCTCGATGGCGCGCAGCATGACGGTTTCATCGCCCTTCAGCACCGGCTTGGCGGCGGCGGTGAGTTTCAACGCGCCGTAGGCGGTGTGGTCGACTTCCAGCAAGCCGCGCACCACCAGCTGGCGCAGCACGGCCCGCCACACCTTGTCGGTCTGGCTGGCGCCGATGCCGAACACGCTCAACTGGTTGTGGCCGAACTTGTCGACTTTTTCGGTCGCCTTGCCGAGCAGCACGTCGATGACGTGCCCGGCGCCGAAGCGTTGGCCGGTACGGTAGACCGCCGACAGCAATTTTTGCGCGGCCTCGGTGCCATCCCACAGCGTCGGCGGATTGAGGCAGACGTCGCAGTTGCCGCAGGGCTGGCTGGCTTCGCCGAAGTAGCCCAGCAGCGCGACGCGGCGGCAACTGGCGGCTTCGCACAGGCCGACCAGCGCGTCGAGCTTGGCGTGGCCGATGCGCTTGTGCGCGTCTTCGGCCTCGCCCTCATCGATGAAGCGGCGCTGCGTCACCACATCCTGCAGACCCCACGCCATCCAGGCCTCGGCCGGCGCGCCGTCGCGCCCGGCGCGGCCGGTTTCCTGGTAGTAGCCTTCGACCGAACGCGGCAGATCGAGGTGGGCGACGAAGCGCACGTCGGGCTTGTCGATGCCCATGCCGAACGCCAGGGTGGCGACCATGACGACGCCGTCCTCGCGCAGGAATTTTTCCTGGTGGCGGCGCCGGGTGTCGTTGTCCATGCCGCCGTGGTACGACAAGGCGGTGAGGCCGGACTGTTTCAGCGCGTCGGCGGTTTCCTCGACCTTCTTGCGCGTGCTGCAGTAAACAATCCCGGCCTCGCCTGTATGCTCACCGAGGAAATCCAGCAACTGGCGGCGCGGGTCGGACTTTTCGGCAATTCGATAACGGATGTTGGGGCGGTCGAAGCTGGCGACGAAGACGCGCGCGGCGCCGAGGTCGAGGCGGGTGAGGATTTCGGCACGCGTCGCGGTGTCGGCGGTCGCCGTCAAGGCGATGCGCGGCACCTCGGGAAAGCGTTCGTGCAGCGCCGACAGGCCGAGGTATTCCGGACGGAAATCGTGCCCCCATTGCGACACGCAGTGGGCCTCGTCGATGGCGAACAGGGCGACGTTCGCCTGTTCGAGCAGGCTCTGAAAACGCGGGGTGAGCAGGCGTTCCGGCGCGACGTACAGCAGCTTCAGTTGGCCGGAAACGAACTCGCGCTCGACCTTTGCCGCCGCAGCGCTATCCAGACTGGAGTTCAGAAACGCGGCGGCAATGCCCAGTTCCTGCAGCGCCGCAACCTGGTCCTGCATCAGCGCGATCAAGGGCGACACCACCACCGCGCAGCCCTCGCGCAACAGCGCCGGAATCTGGAAACACAGCGACTTGCCGCCGCCGGTCGGCATCAGCACCAGCGCGTCGCCGCCCGCCACCAGCGTGTCGACGATGGCCGCCTGCTCGCCGCGAAACGCGGGGTAGCCGAAGACGCGGTTGAGCAGGCTTAAGGGGGTGTCGGACATGGAATCTGGTTTTAAAACAGGCGGGCTGGCGAACGATGTGTCACATTGGCTATAATTGTGTCACGTTTTGCTCCTGGAGCGCTTAAATGAAAACCTTGACCATCCGCGAAGCCCGCGAGGGTCTGTCGCACCCCGACCAGATGTTCGCCGACAGCGACGAGGTGCTGGTGGTCTGTCGCGGCGAGCCGGTGGCGCGGATTTTGCCGGTGGAACCGCGCAAGAAATCCTTCCGCTCGCTACGGGCATTTCTTGAAAGCCAGCCCATGCAAACCATTCCCAGCGAAGACATTCTGGCGGAAGAGCGCGAGGAACGCTTTTAAGCTTGATGGCTGCCTATATCGATACCAGCGCACTGGCCAAGTGTTATATCCGCGAGCCGCGCTCGCTGGATGTACTCGACTGGGCGGACACGCAGGACGAAATCGTCACCAGCCCGCTCACCCTCGTTGAATTCCGCTGCGTGCTGGCGCGCCGTCGGCGCGCGCGCCAAATTGATCCTTCACTGGAGCGCGTGGCACTGGCCGCATTCGACCGCGATGTGCAGGCGCGCTGGCGCATCCATCAGGATGCCGCCAGCCTGTTCAGCGAGGCGCGTCAGCTGATCGACCTGATCCCCGAACTGCCACTGCGCGCGCTGGATGCCCTGCATCTGGCCTATGCCCGACACTACGGCGCGACCAGCTTCGCCACCGCCGACAAGAATCAGGCCGAGGCCGCCCGTGCGCTCGGCATACCCATCTCCACTTTCTATTGAATTGCACCATGACCGAACCCACTTCCGCCCCCGCCCCCGACGAAAACCAGATCATCGCCGAACGCCGCGCCAAGCTGGCCGCGATCCGCGAGCAGGGCATCGCCTTCCCCAACGACTTCGAGCGCCGCGACTACGCCGGCAAGCTGGCCGCTGCGCACGGCGACCAATCCAAGGAGGCGCTGGAAGCCGAAGCCGTCGAGGTGCAACTGGCCGGCCGCATGATGCTGAAGCGGGTGATGGGCAAGGCCAGCTTCGCCACGCTGCAGGACATGAGCGGGCGCATCCAGGTGTACGTGTCGAACGATGTCACCGGGCTGGATGCGCACGAGGCATTCAAGCACTGGGATCTGGGCGATTTCATCGGCGTGACCGGCACCCTGTTCAAGACCAACAAGGGCGAGCTGACCATCCAGGCGAAATCGATCCGGCTGCTGTCGAAAGCGCTGCGCCCGCTGCCGGAAAAATTCCACGGGCTGGCCGACCAGGAGCAGAAATACCGCCAGCGCTACCTCGACCTCATCACCAACGACACCGCGCGCGAAACCTTCATGCGCCGCTCGAAGATCATCCAGGCGATCCGCGAGTTCATGAGCGGCCACGGCTTCCTCGAAGTCGAGACGCCGATGATGCATCCGATCCCCGGCGGCGCCGCGGCCAAGCCCTTCGCCACGCACCACAACGCGCTCGACATGGAGCTGTTCCTGCGCATCGCGCCCGAACTCTATTTGAAACGGCTGGTCGTCGGCGGCTTCGAGAAGGTGTTCGAGATCAACCGCAATTTCCGCAACGAAGGCCTGTCGACGCGGCACAACCCCGAGTTCACCATGATGGAGTTCTACGAGGCCTATCGCGACTACCGCTACCTGATGGACTATACCGAGGCGCTGATCCGCCACACCGCGGTCGCCGCCACCGGCTCGACCACGGTGCCCTACCAGGGCAACGAAATCGAGCTCGGCAAGCCGTTCGACCGCCTCACCATCGTCGAGGCAATCCGCAAGTACAACCCCCAGTACACGGTCGAACAGCTGAACGACCGCGACTGGCTGGTCACGCAGTTCACTGCGATGAAGGCCAAGTACCGTCCGCAGGACGGCATCGGCGGCCTGCAGCTCTCCTTCTTCGAGGAAACCACCGAGGCGCAGCTGATGCAGCCGACCTTCATCATCGACTACCCGGCCGAAGTCTCGCCGCTGGCGCGCCGTTCCGACACCCAGCCCGACATCACCGAACGCTTCGAACTCTTCATCACCGGGCGCGAAATGGCGAACGGCTTCTCCGAGCTGAACGACGCCGAAGACCAGGCCGAACGCTTCATGGAGCAGGTGCGGCAGAAGGAAGCCGGCGACGAGGAAGCGATGCACTACGACGCCGACTTCATCCGCGCGCTGGAACACGGCCTGCCGCCCACCGGCGGCTGTGGCATCGGCATCGACCGCCTGGTGATGCTGCTGACCGATTCGCCGAGCATCCGCGACGTCATCCTGTTCCCGCAGATGAGGCGGGAAAGTTGAATCAGCTCGCAGATGCGGCGCGAAGCCGCCTGACCGCGCGCGGCCGGGAACCCGGCCGCGCCATTGGCACTTTCATTGCTTAGCTAGAATTTCATTTATTCATTCCATTCGAGATCGCCATCGCCATGACCGACGCTTTCCACACCCTCGACAGTTTCTCCACTGCCAGCGGCAACAAGCAGTTCGCCTCGCTGAAAAAACTCGAAGGCGCGCTCGGCGCATCGGTGGCGCGGCTGCCGGTGTCGATCCGCATCGTGCTGGAGTCGGTCCTGCGCAATTGCGACGGCGTGAAGGTGACACCGGAGCATGTCAGGCAACTGGCCGGCTGGAAGCCGAACGCCGAGCGCACCGAGGAAATCCCCTTCACCGTGGCGCGGGTGATCCTGCAGGACTTTACCGGCGTGCCGCTGCTGGCCGACCTCGCCGCGATGCGCTCAGCCGCCCAGAAAATGGGCAAGGACCCGAAGAAAATCGAGCCGCTGGTACCGGTGGACATGGTGGTCGATCACTCGATCCAGGTCGATGCGTACGGCAGCCACGACGCGCTCGACCTCAACATGAAGATCGAATTCGAGCGTAACCGGGAAAGGTATCAGTTCCTGAAATGGGGCATGCAGGCCTTCGATACGTTCAAAGTGGTGCCGCCCGGCGTCGGCATCGTGCACCAGGTCAATATGGAATATCTGGCGCGCGGCGTGATGGAGAAGGACGGCATCGCCTATCCCGACACGCTGGTCGGCACCGATTCCCATACCACGATGATCAACGGCCTCGGCATCGTCGCCTGGGGCGTCGGCGGCATCGAGGCCGAAGCCGCGATGCTCGGCCAGCCGGTGTATTTCCTCACCCCCGATGTGGTGGGCGTCAACCTGACCGGCGCCGCCAAACCCGGTGTGACCGCCACCGACATCGTGCTGACGATCACCGAAATGCTGCGCAAGGCCAAAGTGGTCGGCAAGTTCGTCGAGTTCTTCGGCGCCGGCGTCGCCGCGATGTCGGTCACCGACCGCGCGACCATCGCCAACATGGCGCCGGAATACGGCGCGACCATGGGCTTCTTCCCGGTGGACGAGGCGACCTGCCAGTACTTTGCCGCCACCGGCCGCAGCGATGCGCAGGTGGATGCCATCCGCGCGTACTACCAGGCGCAGGGCCTGTTCGGCATTCCCCAGGCGGGCGACATCGATTACTCGCAGACGCTGGCGCTCGATCTGTCCACCGTCGAGCCCTCGGTCGCCGGCCCCAAGCGCCCGCAGGATCGCATCGCGCTGGCCAGCCTGAAATCCGCGTTCACCGGCCTGATGGACAAACCCGTCGCCGACGGCGGTTTCGGCAAAGGCGCAGCGAGCCTGCGCCGGGATAATCAAAGCGGTGGCGACACGCCGATCCGGCACGGCGACATCGCCATCGCCGCGATCACCTCCTGCACCAATACCTCCAACCCCGGCGTGATGCTGGCCGCCGGCCTGCTGGCGAAGAAGGCCGCCGCGCTCGGACTCAAGCCGCCCGCGCACGTCAAGACCAGCCTCGGCCCCGGCTCGCGCGCCGTCACCGAATACCTCAACCAGGCCGGCTTGATGGACGCACTGGAGCAGGTCGGTTTCAGCGTGGTGGGCTACGGCTGCACCACCTGCATCGGCAACTCCGGCCCGCTGAAGCCCGAGATCGACAAGGCCATCGCCGACCACGATCTGGTCGTCGCCTCGGTGCTGTCCGGCAACCGCAACTTCGAAGCGCGCGTGCACCAGGCGGTCAAGGCCAATTTCCTGATGTCGCCGCCGCTGGTGGTGGCGTTTGCGCTGGCCGGCCGGGTGGATATCGACTTCGAAACCGAGCCGCTCGGCACCAGCCAGAACGGCAAACCGGTGTACCTGAAAGACCTGTGGCCGAGCGCGGACGAAATCGCCGCGGTGATGCACGCCGCGACCGATGCGGCTGCCTACCGCAAGATCTACGCCGACGTCGGCGCCGACAACCCGCTGTGGGACGCGGTGTCCGCGCCCGCGGGCACGGTGTACCAGTGGGATACGCAATCGACCTACATCCAGCAGCCACCGTTCTTTGCGGGCGGAAAAGCTGCCGCCAGTTCCGCGATCAAGGGCGCGCATGCGCTGGCTGTTTTCGGCGACTCCGTCACCACCGACCACATCAGCCCCGCCGGCGGCATCAAGCCGACCTCGCCCGCCGGCTTGTATCTGACCGAACACGGCGTGCAGAAAGCCGATTTCAACAGCTACGGCGCGCGCCGCGGCAACCACGAAATCATGATGCGCGGCACCTTCGCCAACGTGCGCATCAAGAACCTGATGATCCCCGGCTCCGAGGGCGGCATCACGCTGAAAGGCGGCGAACAGAAACCGATCTACGACGCCGCCATGCAATACCAGGCCGAAGCCACGCCGCTGATTATCTTCGCCGGCGAGGAATACGGCACCGGCTCCAGCCGCGACTGGGCGGCCAAGGGCACGACCCTGCTGGGCGTCAAGGCCGTCGTCGCCAAAAGCTTCGAGCGCATCCACCGCGCCAACCTCGCCGGCATGGGCGTGCTGCCGTGCCAGTTCAAGGACGGCGTCGATGCCGCATCGCTGAAACTCGACGGCTCCGAGACCTTCGACCTCGAAGGCATCGAGGCCGGCATCGTTCCGCAGCAGGATGTCACCCTGGTGATTCATCGCGCCAACGGCGGCAGCGAGCGGGTTGCGGTCAAGCTGCGCATCGATACGCCGATCGAGGTGGCGTATTACAACAAGGGCGGGATCCTGCCGTACGTGCTGGAGCAGTTGGTGGGGTGATGTATCCATGCGCCGAAGGGCTTTGAGCCGGACGCCGATCTGGCTGGCGGGGTGGAGCACTGCCTGGATTTCGTGGCTACGCTGCCATCCAGGTGGAATCCCCCCCATGTTTTATTTAGACCTTTTTTCCGCCCTCTCCCGCCGCCGCGTCGATTACGTCCTGATCGGCGGCCTGGCGATTTCGCTGCATGGCATTGAGCGGGCGACGATGGACATAGACGTGACCGTGGCCATGACGCCGGAGAACTTGTCCGCGCTGGTGGCGATGGCGCGAGAGTTGGGCATGACACCCGTTTTGCCAGTCGATCTGGACGCCTTGACCGACCTTGAGCAACTCGCGCAATGGCATCAGCAACGACATCTGGAAGCCTTCGCCTTGCGCGCGCCGGGATCGACGGGAATCACCCTGCATGTGCTGCTGTACCCGCCAGTCGATTTCACCGGGCTGCGCGAACGTGCCGTGACATTCAAAGCGGGCGATGTGCCGGTGGTGGTCGCCTCCATTGACGACATGATTGCGCTGAAGCAGGCCGTTGGCCGCCCGATTGATCTTGCGGACATCGAGCACTCAAGCGCTTGAAGGAATCCTGACCATGCCCTTTGATCGCGGCAACCGCACCTACTACGTCAGCGATGATCGCCTGCGCGCTTTTCGCGCGCTATCGGCTGAGGAAAAGCTGCGCTGGGTGGAGGAACTGGCAACATTCCTTCGATTGGCCCGACCTGTCGAAGACCCCGAAACCAACCCAGCCAAAAAACAAAATGGGTCTGCGTAGGGCAATGCCAGTTTGCGATGCAGCATGCGTTCAGTGATACCCAGTTGACCGGACAGCGACTTGCGGTCACCACCGTGATGGACCAGCACCCATTGCAGATAGCGCAGTTCCGCCATTTCCAGCGGCACAATGGCATTCACGCCTTGCATGTTGGCGACCGCCCCACCAGGCAGTTCCGGCGGTAGACGCCCAGGCAGCAGGGGAACGACAAGTCCGTTTATTAAAAAACCTTCCAGGAAATTTGCCATGTTCAATGCTTGCCATTTCGTACTGCCGCTGATGCTCTGCCTGCCCGGCGCCGAAGCCGCCACCCTCACCGTCACCCTCGACGGCGTCAAGCCCGGCGGCGGCCCGCTCACGGTGTTGCTGTTCGACCACGCCGAGGGCTTTCCCAAGGAAGCCCTCGCGAGTCAGCGTCACGTGTTGCCAGCCGGTCAACAATCGCTCGCGCTCGACGGGCTCAAACCGGGACGCTATGCCGTGATGGCTTATCACGACGAGGACGGCAACGGCGAACTGAACCGCCTGTTCGGCATGATCCCGCAGGAAGGCTGGGGGCTGTCGAACAATCCCAAAGTCAGCGGCAAGCCCGCCTTCGAGGACGCGGCCGTCACGCTACCCGAATCCAGCGCAGCCGTGGCCATTCACCTGACCTATTGAGTCGAGTCCGCTCGATCAAGCCACCGGCATGTGGGGGAATTGCGTGACGAGGTCGTCATAACCTGTCCACGACAAGCGGGCACGCGGGGCGATTGTTGGCTGATCCGCTTGCCCGGCGCGCAGCCGCCCAGCCTCAGAAGTCCAGCTGCCGGTTGAAGTACGCTTCCACCTTGTCGGGCGGCAGCGGTTTGGCGACCACATAGCCCTGAATTTCGTCGCACAGCTGGCCTTTCAGGAACGCCACCTGCTCCAGCGTTTCCACCCCTTCGGCAACAACGCGCAGGTTGAGCGCATGCGCCAGACGAATAATCGCGTTGACGATTTCGGCGTCGTCGCTGTTGTTCAGCACATCGTCGATCAGGCTCTTGTCGATTTTCAGCGTGTCAATCGGCATCCGCTTCAACTGCGCCAGGTTGGAATGCCCGGTGCCAAAATCGTCGATGTAAACGTGCAGCCCGCGCTGGCGCAGGGCGTTGAGCATGTCAAAGGTGCGTACTGGATTTTCCATCGCCGCACTCTCGGTGACCTCCAACTGCAACTGCGCGGCATCCATGCCGGTATTCTTGAGGATGGTATCGATGTCGTCGATCAGGCGCGCATCGTTGAACTGGCGTGGCGACAGGTTGATCGCCACCGGTGGCGGGTTCAGCCCGGCGTCACGCCAGGCGATCCACTGCTCGCAGGCCGCCTGCGCCACCCAGCGGCCCAACGGCAGGATCAGGCCGGTTTCCTCGGCCACCGGGATGAACTGGTCGGGGCCGATCATGCCGCCGGAGCGGGACAGCCAGCGCACCAGCGCCTCCAGCCCCACCACCCGGCCACTGGCAAGATCAACCTTGGGCTGATACACCAGCACCAGTTCCTTGCGTTCGAGTGCATGGCGCAGGCCGCTTTCGAGGGACAGCTGTTGCTGCGCCACGGTGTTCAATTCGTCGCTGAAATATTCAAACCCGCTGCGACGCTGTTTGGCCTGATACATCGCCAGGTCGGCCTGCCGCAGCAGCGTGTTGGCATCGAGGCCATCGTCCGGATACACGCTGATGCCAATGCTGGCGCTGATGGCATACCGCCGCTGCTGGAGCTTGAACGATTCGGCCAAGGCCTTGAGCAGCTTGTCCGCCACCCGGCTGGCGGCGTGCGAGGCGGGCGGATGGTTCAGGATCACGGCGAACTCGTCACCGCCCAGCCGGGCGACGAAATCGTCGGCACGCAATTGTTCGTCCAGCCGGTTGGCCACGATGCGCAATACCTGGTCGCCCACTTCGTGTCCCTGCGAATCGTTGATGTGCTTGAAGCGGTCGAGGTCGATGAACAAGAGCGAAACCTGCGACTTTTCACGCTGCGCGCGCGCCAGCGCATGGCCGAGGAAGTCCTGGAAATACGAGCGGTTGGGCAGTCCGGTCAGCGGGTCGTGGTTGGCCAGCATGTCGAGCCGCATTTCGGAATAGCGCCGCTCGGTGAGCGCCGCCGACACGAACAGTCCGCCCAGCGCCATCATGACCATGCTGATCTGCAGCGCGAAGATATCGCGCGGCGTGGTGGCGCCGGTGAGTCCGCCATAGGTCACCACCGCGATGCCCAGCACGATGAGCGCCGACAGAAAAATGGCGACGCTCGCCCCGGTCACCGAAAAGCGCAGCGCTGCCCACAACACGCCCGGCAGCAAAACGAACAGCACCACTTCGGCGGGTCGCAGGGGCTCGGCGTATTGCATCATCACCCGCGTCAGCAGCATCATGCTGAGCAGCAGCACCAGGCCTTCCAGTCGTGCGCCCCGGGTGGTCGGCAGCAAATCCCAGCGCGACGCGGTCAGCAGCAAGGGGGCGATCAGATACACCCCGAGCAATTCGCCCAGCCACCCTACCCACAGCCCTCGCAACACCATGCTGGCAGGCAGGTCACCGAAGACGTACAGGCTGAGCACCCCGGTCAGCGTGCTTACTGCGCAACCCAAGGGCGCGGCCACCAGCGCAAACTTGGCGACGCTGGACACATAATCGAGGGTGAGACTGAACGGCTGCAGGCGGCGCGGCAGATAGCCCATGATCGCCGCCCCCGCAGCCGCGCCGAGGGCAAAGCGGAATGCCGTTTCCGGCGGCAGGAACTGGCTGTTGACCGCTAACGACCCCAGCAAGACCCCCACCACCCCTGCCGCCCCGAAACGCAGGCTGGCCACGGCGCCGATGCCGGCTGCCAGCCAGACGACGGCAACCACGCCGGCCATATAGGCCGCCAGTTTGAGGCTGACCCAGCCGGCCAGCGCGTAGACCAGCGCCGTCAGCCCGGCAATCAGCGCAAAACGCCTGATATCAGCTAGAGCGGGCAGTACAAGACGCGGCAAGACTTGAACCGGATTTATTCGGTGGGATCGAGTTCGGCGCGCACCGACTCCAGCGCGTCCTTGAGGGTTTCTTCGGTCAGGCCGTTGAGTTGTTCGGCCAGCATTTCCGCAGCGTCGATGGTATCGGCCTCGTCAGGCAGGCTGTCGGTATCGAGATTGGCAACGAACACCGCGGCCGCGCCCGTCACCTGCAACAACTGGCGGCGCTCGTTCATCAGCATTTCGATTTCATCGCGCAACAGTCGGACTTCATCTTCTTTCATCGCGTGCAGGGTCATATGTATGTCTCCGTTTTTCCAAACCATTCAGCCAAACAGGGTGAGCACCCCGGTATAGCCGTACAAGCGGTTATGGGAAATTTCACCGTTGGCGAAGAATCCCACCAGCGGGAAGTCCCCGAGCGTATCGCGTATCAGCTCCAGTTCCCGATTCGGCGCGCCGAACATGTGCTGGCCGCGCCCCAGGCAGGAATAATACACGCCGCCCCGGATCGGCGCGTTTAATTGCGCCCCGATGGCGGCGAGCATCCGCAGCAGGTCGTCTTCGGCGGTTTGCTGATCGCGGCGACAGAACAATAACGCGTCCCCCGGCTCGATGGTTTCGCCGATCGCCACCAGATTGTTTTGCGGATCGACCCCCAGGATATTGCGCACCAGATAATCGCCGGTATCCGAACCGCGCACCGGCAGGCCGACGAAAATATAGCCTGCCGCGCGTTTCAGGTCGCGCGCCAGCACCTCGCCGATTTCGTCCTTCATCACGTCCAGCGCCGGGCGATGATCCAGGCTGCCGATGATGTTCTTGTTGGCGGCGGTAACACGATGCTGCGGTCCCAGCGGCGAGATGCCTTGCGTCAGCCGCGTCGCCAGTTTCACCCGCTCGCTGAACAGCACGCCGGACAGGCCGCCGCTGACCACACCATCGCAGAATTGCGCCGTCTCGCCGCGCGAACTCGATAAACCGCCGACGACGAAACCGCTGCTCACGTGCGCGGCAAGTCCTTCGATCAATTCCTGCATGCGGCTATTGGCCGGGTCGCCATGCACCAGGGCAAAGTAGGCATCCGCTGGTTGCGCATTGATGTCATTGGGGACACGCAAGGGCGGCAGCATGCTGAAATCGTCCGGCGCAAATTCGCCCAGCATCACCGCCATCGCCGGTTCTTCCATATATTCCGCGGCGGTCGCGCAAATCCCCACGCCGACGCTGCCGGTCCAGTGCGACACGCCGGTCGCGCTCCTGAAAAAAGCCAGAATCGCGTCGAGTTCGCCGGCAAAGGCGTCGGTCAGGTACAGAAAACCCAGCGACGCGGCGGAGGGAATCGCGCCCAGCTGCGTCATGCAGTCCTGTGCCGCTTGCGTCCAGTCGGCGTGCGCGGCGTGCGCAAATTTGAAGGGTGGGGTCATTGCGGTGGAGTATGAACCAATGCCCGCGATATTATTCGAAACTTGTTTTCAGGGTTTACTTCATGGCGGAAATTTCTGCGCTCTACCCGCAAGGGGCAGGCCGTGGTTGTCAAGACGACCAGTCGGCAACAACCACGCTCTATCCCCCCATCACCCCTTATGCCAGCGGCATGCTGGACACGACGGGCGTCCACCGCATCTACTGGGAAACCTCCGGCAAGCCGGACGGCATCCCGGTGCTGTTCGTCCACGGCGGCCCCGGCTCCGGCACCTCGCCCAAACAGCGGCAGTTCTTCGATCCGGCGCGCTATCGCATCGTGTTGTTCGATCAGCGCGGCTGCGGCCGCTCGACCCCGCACGGCGAACTCGCCGACAACACCACGCCGCACCTGATCGCCGACATGGAAGCGCTGCGGCGCGAACTGGGCATCGACAGCTGGCTGGTATTCGGCGGCTCGTGGGGTTCGACGCTGGCGCTCGCCTACGCCGAGACGCATCCCGAGCGTTGTCGCGGACTGGTGCTGCGCGGCATTTTTCTCTGCCGCACCAGCGAGATCGACTGGTTCCTCTACGGCATCCGCGCCTTCTTTCCCGAGGCGCAGCGGCAACTGGCGGAATTCATCCCGGCCAGCGAGCGCGACGATCTGCTCACTGCCTATCACCGCCGCCTGGTCGATCCCGACCCGGCGGTGCATCAGCCCGCCGCGACTCAGTGGGCGACCTTCGAGGCGTCGTGTTCGACCCTGCTGCCCAGCCCCGAACGGGTTTCCGCCTTCGGCAGCGACAGGACCGCGTTGTCGCTGTCGCGCATCGAGGCGCACTACTTCGTCCACAACATTTTTCTGCCCGACAACAGCCTGCTCGACAACGTCGGCCGCATCCGCGCCATTCCGGCGGTCATCGTGCAGGGGCGCTACGACGCGGTCTGCCCGATCGTCTCGGCCGACGAGCTGGCGCGCGCCTGGCCGGAAGCGCGCTACGTGATCGTGGCGGACGCGGGGCATTCGGCGTTCGAGCCGGGGATCGCGCGTGAACTGGTGGCTGCGTGCGACCGCTTCGCCGCCACCGGGATCTTCGACGCATGAGCCTCTCACCCTACGTCTTCGATGCCAGCGCCGACAACTTCAACCGGCTGGTGCTGGAAAACTCGCACAAGGGTCCGGTGCTGGTGCACTTCTGGACCCCCAAGGCCGGCCCCTGCTTCATCCTGATGCCGCGCCTGGTCAAGCTCGCAGCCGAATACGGCGGCAAGTTCCTGCTGGTGATGCTGAACACCGACGACCTGCCCGAACTGGCGCGGCGCTTCAGCGTGAACTCGGTGCCGACGGTGAAATTCTTCTGGCGCGGCGAGGTCGCCCATACCATCCACGGCGCCGATCCCGACAGCAGCTTTCGCGCAGTGCTCGACCGCTTCATCGCCGGCGACGCCAACCGCGCGCATGCACTCGGCGTCGCCGCGTGGCAATCGGGCCAGTCCGACCAGGCGCGCATGCTGCTCGCCAACGCCGCGATGGCCGAACCCGGCAACCTGGCGATTCCGCGCGATCTCGCCAAATTATTGTGGTCGCAAGGTGAGGGCGAACAGGCGCTGAAACTGCTCGACAGCCTGCCGCCGGAAGCCCGTGCCGACGCCCTGATCGCGCCGCTCCACGCGCACCTGAGGCTGGCGGAAACCGCGCGCGCCGCCCTGCCGCTGGCCGAACTGGAAGCACGCATCACCGGCAACCCGGCCGATCTGGACGCGCGCTACCAGCGCGCAGCGCTGTTGCTGGCCGCAGACGATTTCGATGGCGCCATGGCCGAGCTGCTGTGGATCGCCCGCACCGACCGCAGCTTCCGCCACGACATCGGCCGCACCAGCCTGCTCGCGCTGTTCGACCTGCTGGGCGGCGCGCATCCGCTGACGCGCCAATACCGTCAGGCGCTTTCCGAATCGCTGCATTGAATTTCGACCATCCCGCCTTCGAGCCGTATCGCGCACTCATCGCCGCGCTCGATCCCGCACACGGGATGCCAGCGCTGGGGGCACTCAACACGCTGGCTGCCGCGCAGGATATCCGCCAGTCACGCGGCCTGCCGCTGCGCTTTATCGCGCCCGCAGGCCGCCTGTCCGCGCGCGATTACGAAACCCATATTCTGCAAACCGGCCAGGTGCCGACCCGCGCCGACACCTGGCACGATGTGCTGAATGCGCTGGTCTGGCTGCGTTTTCCGCGTTTCAAGGCGGCGCTGAACGCGGCGCACGGGGCGGCGCTGGGACAGGAAACCGATACCCTGCGCGGCCGCCGTCGCGATGCGCTGACGATGCTGGATGAATCCGGCGTGTGGGTGATCAGCCGCAACCCGGGGTTGTGCACGCTGCTGGCCGCACATGCCTGGCATGCCCTGTTCTGGGAACGCCGCCAGGCAGTCGAACGTGAGATGCGGTTCGTGGTGGTCGGCCATGCGCTGCTGGAAAAAATCCTCGCACCCTATCCATCGATCACCGGCAAATGCCTGATGCTGGGTTCGGATACGCTCGATCCCGATGCTGCGGAGCCGCAGGCGGTTGCGACACTCGATACGATCAACTCGCCGCACCCGCTCACCCCGCTGCCGGTGCAGGGCATTCCGGGATGGGATGCCGCAAACGCATGCGCCACGTATTACGCCAATCAGGCGGTTTTCCGGCCCGCCCGCCACGCGTCTGCCTGAGCGATCGGTCAGCCTGCCGTCGCCGGCAGTTCGTTCCCCGCCAGCCAGGCCTGCGCCATTTCCAGGTCATCGAACAGGCGGATATCCGCCGACATGAACAGGCGGTTGACCCACATGCTCCAGGCCATCCACTGGTCGTCGGTCAGGATGGCGATGCGGCCGAAATCGTTTTTGTGCTCGCGCGAGAACTTCAGTTCTTCCCATGCCACATCCAGGCTATACGACAACATGTCGCGCAGATCGAACAGCAGATCGACGGTGCCCTGGAACTGGATGCCATAGCACACTGCCTGCTCGAACTCGCGGTAATCGTCGAGGGTGAACTGGCCCATGACGGACACCGCAATCTGGTTGTTCTTGACGTCGAGGCTGATCATGTGTGGCTCCTGAAGTTGACTGGTTTAACTATAGCGAATCGGCGGGCGCTGCGGACCGAACCGCCCAAATACCTGCCAGCGCGACCAGCGCCATGCCGATCCAGGCCGGCAGGGGCAGATGCTCGCCGAACAGCAGCACCCCGTACCCCGCCGAAAACCCCACCGTGGTGTAAGCCAGCGCACCCACGATGAGCGTGCGCCCGCGATGGTAGGCGCGCGTCAATGCCAGTTGCGCCAGGGTAGCAGTGACGCCGATGCCGACCAGCCACGGCCAGTCCGCTGCCTGCGGGCGATGAAACCCGGCCAGCGCCATCCACGCCGCACCGCCCAGCGTCGCCAGCAGGGTGAAATAAAACACCACCCGCCATTCCGGCTCGCCCAGCTTGCCGAGCTGCTTGACGTTGACATACGCCACCGCCGCCAGCATCCCCGACACCAGCCCCGCCAGCGCGGGCAGCCAGGCCTGATCCTGCAATTGCGGACGCAGCAGCAGCACGATGCCGACGAAGCCCAGCCCCACCGCACCCAGCAAGCCGCGTCCGTGTTTTTCGTGCAGCCACCAGGCCGACAGTACCGCCAGAAACAGCGGCGCGGTGTAATTCAGCGTCACCGCGGTCGCCAGCGGCAGCCGCGCGATGGCGTAGAAAAACAGCACCAGCGCCATGAAGCCCGACAGGCCGCGCCAGAAATGTGCGTGCAGATGGGGCGTGGCCAGCGGCGCAAGCAGCGCGCGATGCTTCAGCGCGATCACGCCGCCAATCGCCAGCAGCCCGAACGCCGAGCGGTAGAACACCAGCTCGGCGGGCGAGAAATGCGCCGACGCGTGCTTCACCAGCACGCCCATCAGCGCGAACAGCGCCGCGGCGACCAGCATCCAGCTCGATTTCATTGAAAACAGCTCACTGGAAGCGGCTCATAGAAGCCGGACAGAAAAAACGGGCGGTGCAATCCGCCCGTCGTGCATGGCCAAACACTTCACTTGAGATGCTTCTCAATTTCGCGCCGCTGTGCCTGATCCAGGTGCGGCGAGAGTTCTCGCCGCAAGAACGCATGGAAATGCATCATGCCGTCTTCCAGCGGCGACTGATACGGCCCGGTTTCCGAGATCCCCTGCTGATACAGCGCGCGCCGTCCCTTGTGCATGCGCGTGCAGATGTCGTCGTCTTCTTCCGCCGTTTCCTGATACGCGGCCTGCTCGGCCTCGATGAAGGCGCGCTCGAACAGCACGATGTCTTCGGGATAATAGAACTCGACCACGTTGCGGCACGACTCGACCCCGGTGGGAATGATCGACGACACCACCAGCACGTGCGGATACCACTCGACCATCAGGCCGGGGTAATAGGTCAGCCAGATCGAGCCGTGCGCGGGCGCCTTGCCCTGCTGATAGGCCAGCACCTGCTCGTGCCACTTCTGGTACACCGGCGAGCCGGCCCTGGACAGGCCGCGATTCACGCCGACGGTCTGCACCGACCACCAGTCGCCGTATTCCCACTTCAGGTCGTCGCAGGTGACGAAATGGCCGAGGCCGGGGTGATACGGCGCGACGTGATAGTCCTCCAGATACACCTCAATGAAGGTTTTCCAGTTGCAGGCGTAGTCCGTCACCTGCACCGAATCGAGCATGAAGCCGGAGAAATCCAGTTCGCGCGCCGCCTGCATCCCGGCCAGGTCGGCCTTCACATCGCGACCACCGGCAAACAGCAGCCCCTGCCAGGTTTGCAGGCCGGTGCGCTTGAGATTGAGACAGGGATTGCCGGGGAATTCCGGCGCGCCCATCAGCTTGCCCTGGCTGTCGTAGGTCCAGCGGTGGATCGGGCAGACGATATGGTTCGACGCCAGTTTGCCGCGCCCTTCCAGCATCAGCGCCTGGCGATGGCGACAGACGTTGGACAGCAGTTCGATGCCCGAGCCGCTGTTGACCAGCATTTTCGCGCCGTCGAACAGTTCCAGCGCGTGGTAATCACCCGCCTCCGCCGCCATCAACTGGTGGCCCGCATAGCCGGGGCCCTGCTTGAACAAGTGTTCCAGTTCCAGCGCATAAATGGCCGGATCGAAATACCAGGAAACTGGCAACTGAGGCGAAGTTAGCGACAAGGCGCTGGATTCGGCGAGATCGCTCATGGCGTACCCTACAAAACCAAGCCCCCTTCCGGTTT
>JBAVFD010000171.1:0-4987 GCA_049588075.1 Thiobacillus sp. | reverse complement strand
CAGCGGCACCGCGCGCGCGCTGTCATCCGACACGGCCACTTCGGTCATGAGCGGTGGCACCTTCACGGCGCCGGGCCCGGCATGCGCCGACACCAGCCGCGCCTCGATCACCGACACGTTCTGGCGGGGCGACGTGGGGGGCGCCACCTGCACCAGCGCAATCAGCGCCGCATGCAGCCCCAGCGAAATCCACGCCGCCACCAGCGGCCGTTGCAGCCGGGGCGGGATCATGGAGTCTTCGACGGAGGCATTCACGCGTGCCGGCACCCATCAAGGTGCGTTCCCATCATGCGAGAAGCCGGCTGGTCTGGCCTAAAATGGGCGCCATAAACACGACAGGAGAAGTTGATGAAAAAACTCGTCATTGCGGCCGCCATCTTAGCATCGGCGCAGGCGTGGGCTGGCGACGCCGGCCCATCGGGCCCAGGCATCGCGGGTGACATCAGCCTGTCCAAAACGACCATCAAGGCGGTCGACGGTACCGACGTGCCGGTCGAAGTCGCGACCCCCGCTGGCAAGGGGCCGTTTCCGCCGGTGCTGTTCATCCACGCCAAGCGTGGCTACGAAGGCGACGAACGCGCCCACGTGCGCGAACTCGCCGCACAGGGCTTTCTGGTCGTCGCGCCCGACTGGCAGAGCGGACGCTTCATCGAACGCTGGCCATCGGCGCACAACCCGGATACCGAAATGGATGTGGAAGCCGGGCTGGATTATCTGAAGTCGCTGCCGAATGCCTGCAAGCAGCCGGTCGGCATCGTCGGCCTGTCGCGCGGCCCGTATTACGCGATCCGGCTGGCCGCCAAGCGCGGCGCCGATATCGCCGCCATCGTCAGTTACTACGGCCACATGCAGAACCCGAACGCGCCGGAACCGGATCAGCTGTTCCGCGTCGCGCCGGAGGTGATGCAGATCACCACGCCGGTGCTCTACCTGATCGGCGACGCCGATTACGAACTGCGCCGGATGAACGGCGGGCGGGCGTTCTATGCGCTGTGGGAACGCGGCGTGCCGGTGGAATGGCAAGAGTATCCGATGGCCCGGCGCGCGTTCGACTTTCGCCCCGACCAGACGCCGGAGGAGAAGATCGCCACGCGGCACGCGCGCGAACGCGCGAAAAACTGGCTGATGAAGTGGATGCAGTTGACGCCCGACATGCGCTGCAAGTAAGCCGGGGCATGCCCGGATCACTTCTCCCATCAGCCGTTTCGAGCCCGCCCGACAAAAACCCATGACCGCAATCAACCGCCCTGTCAGCCACGCCCTCCTCGGCCTGCTGCTGCTTGCCTGCAGCGCGCAAGGCGTGGCGCAAAGCCTGATTCCGGGAATGAAATCCCGCGCATCCGGCACCCCGGCCGCGCAGGGCACGCCCACCTCCAGAGACGACTCGCTCGATGCCCAGATCAGCGAGCTCCAGCAGCGCCTGGCCAGGCAGCAAAGCCAGGCCACGCCCGTTCAGCCCGTCGGCGCAAGCGCAGTGGAATGGGAGCGGTATCAGCAAATGCAAGCCAGCGAGGCGAGCACGCTGTCGGCGCATGTGAACGCACTACGCAATCTGGCGGAAGTGCGCCGCACCGAGCAGGACAGGGCTGCGGCCCGGAAAGCCTGGAAAGGCTTCGGCCAGACGCCGCCCTACGACATTGCCATGGTCGACGAGTGGTGGGCGCAAGTGCGGCGCAAGGCACGTGAAATCGACGCGGCCCGGGTCGAACAACGGCTGGTGGACGGCGTGTTCGAGCAGGCGAAGAACAAACTGAAAGCGACACAGCAGGCGCAGCGACAGGCTGACGAACAGGTGCAAACATCGAACAACCCCGCTCTGGCGGCGCGTTTGCGCTGGCAGGCCGAACTGGCCCGGCTCAACAGCCGTTATGCCGAAGCGCGTTTGGGCCTGTTCGAAACACTTCGAATCCTGCTCACGGAAACGCTGGCCAATCAGCAGACCGAACGGCAATGGCTGGAGGACAAAGCCGCCCAGGCCAGTCGCACATTAAAATTCAGCCAGCAGGAACTGGACGCCCAGCTCGCGAAGCTGGCCGAACAGGCAAGCGCGATCGGGCAGAAAACCGACCAGGCGGAGGCGGAGGAAAACCAGGCCCACAAGGAACTGGAGCGACTGCGCAAGCAGACCCATGCCCGCCATCCCCCGGCATCGCAGCAAGCGCTGGAAACCGCCCGCATCGAAGCGGATGCAGCCGACGGCAGGCTGAACTCGCTGCGGCTGATGAGTTATGGCATCTCGCTGATGCAGCAGGCCTGGCAGCAGCGCTACCAGGGGATGCAGGCGCGCGGCAGCCATAACCTTCAACAGACGACCGAACTGATCAGGGGTTATCTTGAACGGACCGGTGAGTTGCGCAGCGCCGTCCAGGCAGACAGCGACCGAATCCAGGCCAACCTGTCCTTGCTCGGCTCCCAGTTGGCCGAATGGCAGCCCGAGCTGGGCGACCGGCGGCTCGTCGAGCGACAGATGCAGGCCTATCAGGGGCGTGAAGCACTGCTGCGCCAGAACCAGGATCAGATCGAGCAGAGCGAGGGGATGCTCTACAACTGGCAGCAGGTCAATCGCGTGGCGTACCAGGACGTCAGCTGGACCGATCACCTGCGCGGCGCGATGGTCACCGCCACGGGCGCGGTGAAAGCGGCGTGGAATTTCGAGTTGATCACGGTCGACGACACTATCGTGGTGGAAGGACGCGAAATTGCCGGCAAGCGCAGCGTCACGCTGGGCAAGCTGGTTCAGGTGTTGCTGATTCTGGTGCTTGGACTGTGGCTCACTGGCCGGGTCAGTGCAATTATCCGGCGCTGGCTGCTGGCGCGCTACACCGGCGACGAAAGCGCGGCGCTGCTGTGGCTGCGCCTGGTCAGCATCGGCATGGGAATCGGGCTGGTGGTGCTGGCGCTGCTCACCGCCCATATTCCGCTCACCGCGTTTGCCTTCATGGGCGGTGCGCTCGCCCTCGGCCTCGGTTTCGGCGCGCAGAACATCCTCAACAATTTCATCAGCGGCATGATCCTGCTGGTGGAAAAGCCGATCAAGCTGGGCGACATCGTGGAAGTCGACGGCATCCGCGGGCGCGTCCAGGACATCGGCAGCCGCTGCTGCCAGGTGCAGCGTTTCGACGGCATCGACATGCTGATTCCCAACAGCGTGTTTCTGGAAAGAACCGTCACCAACTGGACCCTGTCCGACCAGTTGCTGCGCTTCTCGGTGACCGTCGGCATTGCCTATGGCTCACCCGTCGAAACCGCCATGCGCCTGGTGCGCGAAGCCGTGACCGAGCATATGGCGGTGCTCAAGGTGCCGCTGCCGCTGGTGCTGCTGGAAGACTTCGGCGACAACGCGCTGCAACTGCGCGTCGATTACTGGCTGGATATCAGCCTGCAGGACAACAACCGCCAGGTCGCCAGCGAAATCCGCCTGAGCATCGAAAGACGCTTCGCCGAACACGGCATTGCGATACCCTTCCCGCAACGTGACGTGCATGTGGGCAGCCGCGACCCGATCCGGGTGGAGATGGTGACGCCCACGCAACCCGCCGCCAGTCCGACTTGAACCTGAAAGGAGCCATGATGATTTCACCCCGAGTCCTATCGCTGATATTTGCCGCGCTGGCCTGCTCATCCGCTGCGGCCGATCCAATCTATAAATCAGTCGACAGCGCGGGCAATGTGACCTATTCCTCCACCCCGCCCAAAGGGGGCAAGGCGGAAAAGGTGGATGTGCCGCCGCCGCCGACCGAGGAGGAAACCCAGCGGGCTGAAGAACGCATGAAAAAGACGGAAGAAATGTCCAGCGAACTGGAAGCCCAGCGCCGCGAAAAAGAAGCCGCGCAGGCAGCCAAAGAGGCCGAGGAAGCCCGGCTGCGCGAGGCGCAGAAACCGCCGGTCGTGATCGAAACGCCGGTGTATGCGCCGCAACCGGACTATTACCCCGCTCCAGGTACACGGTATCCGTCTGGCGTACCGATTCCATTGCCGGCGCCGATGCCACGCCCGCGCTAAACGGATCAGAACGCGATCAGTTCAGCCAGTCCGCGCAACGCCGCAGCCACCGCGCGCGAACGGATTTCCTCGCGGTCGCCGTCCAGGCGGCAGGTGGACGACAGCTGGGTGCCGTCCACCAGCGCCCAGCCGTAACACACCAGGCCGACGGGTTTTTGCGGCGTGCCGCCGCCCGGACCGGCGATGCCGGAAATGGCGAGCGCAGCCTGGGCATGGCTATGCGCGAGTGCGCCTACCGCCATGGCTTGTGCGGTTTCTTCGGATACCGCGCCAAAGCTTTCCAGGGTGGAGGCGGGCACGCCGAGCATTTCCTGCTTGGCGATATTGGCATAGGTGATGAAGCCGCGTTCGTACCACGCCGAGCTGCCGGGCAGCGAGGTGAGCAGTTGCCCGACCCAGCCGCCGGTGCAGGATTCGGCGGTGGCGAGCATCCAGCCGCGGGCGTGTAATGTGTCGCCCACTTCGCTGGCGAGTTGGTGGAGTTCTTCGTCGCTTACACGAGCCATTGCAGTCCCTTGAGCACAGCCATTGCGAATCCGGCCGCCAGCAGATCATCGAACATCACGCCGAAGCCGTTTTTCAGATTGCGGTCGGCCATGCGGATCGGCCAGGGCTTGAGGATATCGAACAGGCGGAATAGTGCAAACGCCAGCGCCATCCACGTCCATCCCGCCGGGGTGAACGACAACACCAGTGCGAAGGCGACGATCTCGTCCCACACCATGCCACCGTGGTCGGCGACGCCGAGTGCGCGGCCGGTGCGGCCGCACGCCCAGACGCCGAGCAGGAACGCGGCGAGCAGCAGAATGATCTGATTCGGCCGGTCGGGTGCGGCGGCGGCGATGAGCCAGAACAGCGGCAAGCCCAGCAGCGTGCCGACGGTGCCGGGCGCCCTGGGCGCAAGCCCGCTGCCGAAGCCGAATGCGATCAGGTGCGCCGGATGTGCGAGCAGGAATTTGAGATCAGGCCGCGAAGTGGTCATAGC
>JBAVFD010000170.1:0-9558 GCA_049588075.1 Thiobacillus sp. | reverse complement strand
TGGGTGGTGGCGCGGACGTTGCCGCTCAACTGAGGCGGCAGCAGCCGACTCAGCCGTAAATCTCTTCCACCGCAAAAATCCGCCGGTGTTCGCGCATGGCGTAGCGGTCGGTCATGCCCGCGATGTAGTCGGCGACGGCGCGGGCACCTTCGAGCGATTCGCGCGCCTGGTGTTCGGGCGGCAGCAGGCGCGCGTCGCCGGTGAACGCGGTATAGAGATCGGTGATGATGCGGCTGGCCTTGGCGCTCATGCGCGCGACCTTGTAATGACGGTACAGGTGGCGGTGCAGAAAACGCTTCAGCTCGCGGTGCTCGTCCAGCAACCCCGGACTGAAGGCCGCCAGCGGCGGCGCGGCGCGCACCTCGGCCAGGGTCTGCACACCGCTGTTTACGATGTTGATCCGCGTCGTATTGACCAGATCGATAATCAGCGTGTTGATGATGCGGCGCACGGTTTCGGTCACCACGCGACGACCCTGCAGCGCCGGGTATTTGGCGCGCACCTCGGCGAGGTGGCGGGCAAAGATCTGCGCTTCGCTCAACTGCTCCAGCGTGATCAGGCCGGAACGCAGGCCGTCGTCGACGTCGTGGTTGTTGTAGGCAATCTCGTCCGCCAGGTTGGCGATCTGCGCTTCCAGCGAAGGCTGCTGCTTGTTCAAAAAGCGTTCGCCAACCGCGCCCAGCTTTTCGGCATTGCCCAGTGAGCAATGCTTGAGGATGCCCTCGCGCGCTTCGAAGGTGAGATTCAGCCCGTCGAACTCGGCGTAGCGTTCTTCCAGCAAATCGACCACGCGCAGCGATTGCAGGTTGTGCTCGAAGCCGCCGTGCTCGCGCATGCAGGCGTTCAGCGCATCCTGCCCGGCGTGGCCGAACGGCGTGTGACCGAGGTCGTGCGCCAGCGCCACGGCTTCGACCAGGTCTTCGTTCAGGTTGAGCATGCGGGCGATGGTGCGACCGATCTGCGCCACTTCCAGGCTGTGGGTGAGGCGGGTGCGGAATAAATCGCCCTCGTGATTGACGAACACCTGGGTCTTGTATTCCAGCCGCCGGAATGCGGTGGAGTGGATGATGCGGTCGCGGTCGCGCTGGAATTCGGAACGCGGCGCGGCGAGCGGCTCGGGGTGCGTGCGTCCGCGAGTCTGGCTGGAATGCGCGGCGTAGGAAGCATACGACTCCATACGCACTTCAGCGCGTAGTGGATCGACTTCACCTTGGGGGGCAAGCGTTTCCATGATGGTCTCAGCGTGGCGCCGTGAGCACGTCACGCAACACCTCGCTTGGCACGTCGCCGGTAATCACCGCCTCGCCCAGTTTTTTCAGCAGCACGAAGCGCATTCTTCCCCCTTCCACTTTCTTGTCATGGCCCATGTAATCGAGCCAGGTGTCGACGCCCAGCTCGGGCGCCACGTCAGGCAAGCCGGCGGCGCGGATCAGCGCGCGGGTACGCATCACGTCGGCCTCGGTCAGCCACCCCATGCGCCGCGAAGTTTCCGCCGCCATCACCATCCCGGCCGCCACCGCTTCGCCGTGCAGCCAGTTGCCGTAGCCCATGCCGGTTTCGATCGCATGACCAAAGGTGTGGCCGAGGTTGAGAATGGCGCGGATGCCGCCTTCGCGCTCATCCTGCCCCACCACCTGCGCCTTGATTTCGCACGAGCGATGAATCGCATGGGTGATCGCTGCCGCATCCAGCGCGCGCAGCTTGTCCATGTTGGCCTCCAGCCAGGCCAGGAAATCGACATCCCAGATCAGGCCGTATTTGATTACTTCCGCCAGCCCCGCCGACAGTTCACGCGCAGGCAGGGTTTTCAGCGTGTCGGTATCGGCCAGCACCACTTGCGGCTGATAAAAGGCGCCGATCATGTTCTTGCCGAGCGGATGATTGATGCCGGTCTTGCCGCCCACCGACGAATCGACCTGCGACAGCAGCGTGGTGGGGATCTGGATGAAAGGCACGCCACGCTGGTAGCAAGCCGCCGCGAACCCGGTCATGTCGCCGATCACGCCGCCCCCTAATGCAATGAGCGTGGTCTTGCGCTCCGCACGCTGGGTCAGCAGCGCGTCGAAAATCAGGTTCAGCGTTTCCCAGTTCTTGCAGGCCTCGCCGTCGGGCAGCACGATAGGCATAACCGTCACCCCGCCTGCCTGCAAGGCAGCGGTGAGTTGCTCCAGGTACAACGGCGCGACGGTGGTATTGGTGACCACGGCCACCCGCTTCTGCGGCAAATGCGGCAGGATCAGCTCAGGCTGGCTTAACAGGCCGGCCCCGATGTGGATGGGGTAGGAGCGGTCGCCGAGATCGACGGTGAGGGTTTGCATGGCGCACGGAGCAGGGTGGAAGCGAACAGCCCATTGTAACCAAAGCCGGAAACCGAACCCATTTCAATGGGCGGCACAACGCTTGCTGCCATCCACGATCAAGAAACCCGACAAGATGGGCGTTAAGATCCTACCCATTGCCCCGCGCTTCCTCCACTCGAGCTTTTAATGCCCGACCACATCCTGCTGGTTTCGCCCGCCTCGCCATTCACACCCCAATCCGGCGCGCAGCAGCGCACCGCCTTGCTGCATGACGCCCTGAAAACCCTGGGTAACGTGGACGTATTACTGATCGAGCCCACACCCGGTGCCAGCCAGCTGATCCCACCCCAGCCAGGCATTCTTGCGCACGGACAATGGCATCAGCGTCCGTTCGGCATCGGCAAATTTCAGCCCGATGCCGCCCTGAATCAGGCCTTGAAAGCGCACGGTTTCAATCCGGGAAAATATCGACTGATTGTCGGCCGTTATCTCAACCCCATTGCCAAATTAATCATTCCGCCCGCTGTGCGCACCGTAGTCGACCTGGACGACTGGGACTACCACTACGCACCCGGCACACTGGCGCTGGCCGCGCAGGTCAAGTCCGCCTATGCCGCCTGGCTGGCACAGCGGCAGCTCAAACGATTCGATGCCTTCTTTTTCGTCAGCCAGCGCGATCAGGCACGTCACCCCGAGCTGCGGTCAACGATCCTGCCCAATATCCCCTTTAACCCCCCCACCCAGCCCTTCCCCCAGACTGACAGTTCCACCCTGTTGTTTGTCGGCTCGCTCTGGTATGCGCCCAATCGCAACGGCGTTGACCACTTTCTCGCCCACTGCTGGCCATCCATCAAGGCAGCCCGACCGCACGCCCGGCTGCGGCTCGCCGGTGCCGCCCCGCCCGCCGTGCGGCAGGCCTGGGAACAGCATCCGGACGTGTCCGCCCCCGGGTTCGTAGACGACCTTGGCGAAGCCTATCGCAACGCCGCGTTCACCATCGCCCCGATCTATTCCGGCGGCGGCACCAACATCAAGATTCTCGAATCGCTGGCGTTTGGCCGCGCGTGTGTAACCACACCGCACTGCGCCGATGCGTTCAGCGCCGACCTTGCCGCAACCGGATTGGGCATCGCCCGCGATGACGCGGCATTCTCCGACTTGTGCATTGCCTGGCTGGGCGATATCGGCAATCGGAGCCAGCAGGCCGAAAACGGCCGAACCCAGCTGGACAAGCATTACTCGCGCCGCTTGTTCGCTGAGCGAGCCACACAGCTTTGTGCATCGCTTTTATGATTGCGCCCAGCCCATGACGTTCACACAATATCTGACGGACCGAGCCCTCATCGTTCGCAATGTGTTGCAGGTCACCCTGCCGCTGCTCAGGTTGCGCGCGTCGACACCCCGGCTCGTTGTTCCGGAAATGGCCACTCGCTTTGCGATTATCCCTGGCGATGCGAGCGACCCATCGGGCTCCCTGGGTGACATGGCCATGTTGAGCGGCTTGATGCAATCGCTTCGTGCCCGAAACCCTGCCTCCACGTTCACCATCATTGGCGAACGCAGCCACAGCATCGCCGTGCCTGGAGTCGGGGCAATCCCCGTTGTTCCCGCATGGACCGGCCGCAGCGGAACGATCGCATTCGACAGGCTGATTCGTCAGCATCATGCGTTGTTCGTGATGGGCGCCGACATTCTGGATGGCAAATATGGCGCCGCCCTGGTGCAGCGCATCGTCGCCTACTGCAATCACAGCGTGCAACTCGGCATTCCCGCCACCACGCTGGGCTTCAGCTTCAATCTCAACCCAAGACGCGCTGCGATTCACGCCCTGTCAAGATTGCACCCCAAGGTGAAGGTGAATGTGCGAGACCAGCCTTCGCTCGATCGCTTCATCCGGATTGTCGGCATCCCGGCCACCCTGTGCGCCGATAGCGCTTTTCTGATGACACCCGCCACCGAGGCCGAGGCCGAAGCCGAAGCCTGGATCGCCGCCATGCGCCATGCCGGCCGCACACCTGCTGGCATCAACCTCAATGCCCACGCACTGGCACCCGCGATCGCCCAGGTCGGCATGGACACGCTCATTGCCCATATCGCCCGTCAGCTCAAACAGGCTGGCGAGCAAAACAGGCTGGCCTACATGCTGATTCCCCATGATTTCAAATCGCAATCGGGCGACATGGCCATGCTGCATGCGCTCGAAAAAAAACTGCGCCACGATGGATTCACGCATGTACGCTATACCCCGATCAATCGCCCCGACACAATCAAACGGGTTGTCGGCCTGCTCGATCTGGTCATCACCGGGCGCATGCATCTGGCCATCGCCTCATTAGGCAGCGGCACACCGATCCTGTCGATCACTTATCAAGACAAGTTTGAAGGTTTACACCAGCTCTTCGGGCTGTCACTTGAGCACACCATTACCCCCTTGCAATGCCTGAGCGATGAATTGCTCATCAGGGTTAATCGCGCTTTCATGCAAAGATATGACAATCGCGAACGCATCCGCGCAAACCTGCCGCACGTGATGGTGCTTGCCGCAGAAAATCTGGTCATGCCCCGTTGATGATCCTGCCCAAGCGATGTCGGCGCGGCCAAAACCGACATACACACAAACCATAATCGCCACTCAGCCAGGGAGGGATGATGTTTATCCGGAACATTCAGGAAAGAGATGAGGACGGCCAATATCGAATACAGGCCAACGTGGAGCCTGAGACCCGACAGGCACGCGAAATCATTTTTTTCTCCGTTCCTGCCGAACAGAAAGACTGGATTCGCCCCGATCCCAATGCCTTCATGGTGGGAACCGCCATGGCTGCCATGTGGAACGGGGAGTCCCGGATGGAGATTGAAGGTGAAGTCGACACTCAACTCGCATCCAGGCTAAGCATGGCCATGCGGCTGATGTCACACTGGCATAAAAGCCCGTTGCGCCCCGTCAAAATACTGGCGCCCACAGCCATGCGGCCCATGCCGGACACCTCCCGATCAACCACTGCGATTTTCCTGTCCGGCGGGGTGGATTCGACGGCCGCACTGTATTGGAATGCCAGCCAATACCCGATGGGTGATCCAAGGAGAGTGGGGGTGGCCTTCTTCGTTCACGGCCTGGATGTGGGCGACCCCAACAAGCAGGATCGACCAGACGTATGGGAACGCGGCATCCGGACACTCTCCGTCCTGTGCCAGGAATTGGGCGTGGAACTGGTGACCGTAAAAGTCAATTTGAGAAATCTGGCCAAGAGCTGGCGCTTCTATGCGAAATGGCAGTTTGCCTCCCTGCTTTCAGCCATTGCCCATGCGGCAAGTTCGCGCATCCACCGCTGCATCATCACCCCGGACAATGTGCTGGAATATACTGAGCATCCCCATGGCTCGCACCCCTGGCTGAACGGTTATTTTGGCGCTGACTTCCTTGAGATTACAACCGGCGATATGGAGCAATTCAGCCGTCTGGAGAGAATTCGCCTGCTGACGAAATGGCCTGGCGTGCTGGATTCACTCAGGGTGTGCTGGGATACAAATGCCATCCCCGATGGCCATCTGAATTGCGGACGCTGCGCAAAATGCGTTCGTACCATGCTTGAGTTTTTGGCCTGCGGCCAGCTCGCCCAGACAAAAGCTTTTCCCCGGAATGTAGTGACTGTCGACATGCTGAAGTCCATCCATATCCGGTCCTCGGTTGAGCTGGAATATTTTGTCGAGTTGATTGCACCCCTTGAAGAAATGGGGCGGCAAGATCTGGCAGCCATCGTTAAACACAAACTATGGATGTTTCAGACCGAGCACGCGCTCAGGCTCAATTACTTGCGGCCTGTCGTCAAAAGAATGCTGGGGAGAGGCTGAATGGATGGTCCAAGATTGCTCGCATTTTATTTGCCGCAATTTCACCCGATCCCGGAAAACGATGCCTGGTGGGGCAAGGGGTTTACCGAATGGACCAATGCGGCAAAAGCAAAACCGCTGTTTCCCGGCCATTACCAGCCTCATGTGCCCGCCGACCTCGGGTTCTATGATCTGCGCGTCCCGGAGACGCGAGAGGCCCAGGCCGCGTTGGCGAGAGACCATGGCATCGCAGGTTTCTGTTATTACCACTACTGGTTTGGGGGCCGGCAGTTACTGAATCGCCCATTTGACGAGGTGCTCGCTTCCGGCCGGCCTGATTTTCCTTTCTGTTTGTGCTGGGCCAACGAATCCTGGACCGGGGTATGGCATGGCGCGCCCCGGCGCATGCTGATCGAGCAGACCTATCCTGGCGATGCCGACCACGAACAGCATTTCAGGACTTTGCTGCCCGCTTTCACGGATCCCCGTTATATCAAGGTGGATGGCAAGCCGCTGTTTTCGGTATACAAACCGGATGATCTACCCCACTCCCGGCAAGTCATCGAAAAGTGGCAAGCGATGGCCGTAGCGGCAGGGCTGCCGGGTTTGTATTTTGTGGGTGTAACGTGGGATTTCGACTGGGATCCTGCGGCCCATGGATTCGATGCTGCAATCCTCCAGAGGTTGGCGCCGAGGCGGGCATGGCACTCTGCCAGAGGCATCAAAAAACTCGTCTCGCGCAGCATCGCCCGCCTGCTTCGCTGGCCCAGCATTTATTCCTACGCCGAAGCGGCCAACCATCTCCTTCCGGAAAATCTGCCCGCCAGCAATCGCTTCCCCTGCGTCGTGCCCAATTGGGACAACACGCCAAGAAGCGGTTCACGCGGCCTGGTGCTGAAAGGATCAACGCCCGCACTCTTCAGGCATCATTTTCAGAAAGCACTTGCCTTGACCCGGCATGTGCCAGCCGAACACCGATTCATTTTCATCAAATCCTGGAACGAATGGGCCGAAGGCAACCACCTCGAACCCGACCTCAAATATGGCAAGGCCTACCTTGAAGTCATTCGTTCAGAACTCGAAAATGCACGCGACAACGAATGAGACAGGCCGCCAACATCACTCGAACCGGATGAAAACATCATGTCAACAAGCGATTTTTCGCACGAATACTATCGTCATGCGCGCAAGGAAATGCTGCCATTCGTGCCCGCCGATGCGGCCAGAATTCTGGAGATTGGCTGTGCGCATGGCAACTTCAGCGCCATTCTCAAACAGCGCAACCAGGCCGAGACGTGGGGGATCGAACTTGATCCCGACGTTGCATCCGCGGCGACCGACAAACTGGATCGCGTCCTGATTGGCACGATCGAAGCGAATCTTGCCGCTTTGCCCGACAGGTATTTCGACTGCATCGTCTGCAACGACGTGCTCGAACACTTGTCCAGCCCGGAAGCTGCACTACGTGCCTTGCGGCAGGTGATGGCGCCTGGCGCGACACTGGTCGGCTCGATTCCCAATGTGCGTTATTTTCCGGTGCTGTTCGATCTGGTGTGGAACGCAGACTGGCAATATGCCGACTATGGCGTGCTGGATCGTACGCATCAGCGCTTCTTTACCCACAAGAGCCTCGCGCGCACCCTGCGCGACTGTGGTTACCAGCCGCGGCAGATCACTGGCATCAACCCAACCCCGTCGATCAAGGCCAGGCTTGCCTCCGCCCTGACCCTGGGGAAATTGAATGACTGCCGCTATATTCAATTTGCCTTCGTCGCCACCGCTAATCCGGTATAAGGATGGTTCAAGTCAACGTGCCTTGTCCGGGCAAACAGCGCAAAGCCATTCGAAATGCTCACCACGCGGGAAATATCGGGTTTGCCTCATCCATGTGCCCCTGCAAAGTGATCATTCCATACCCGATCCGATGACCAACACACCTTGCGTACAACTCAATGAATCTCGGTAACAGCATCCGCCACGGAGCCAAGTGGGTATTTATCGGCAACACGGGAAGCCAGGTCATCAATTTTGCCCTGGGGCTGATTCTGGCTCGCCTGATGATGCCTTCGGATTTTGGCATGGTGGCGACCATCATGATCTTCACAGGCCTGGCCGGCTTTATTGCCGGCGGAGGGATGGGGCAAGCCCTGGTTCGGGCGAAGGAAGCCAGCAAGCGGGATTACGATTTGTTGTTCACTTTGCAATTGCTCATAGGAGCCGCGATCTTTGGCTTTTTCTACGCAATCGCGCCCTGGTTTGCGAAGTGGTATGCGGAGCCGCTGTACGCCGACCTGTTGCGGGTGTCCGCGCTCTCGTTCTTCATTCGCCCGTTTTTCAATGTCCCCAGCAACATCCTGTTCCGGGCAATGCAGTTCAAGGCGAAAACCATGGTCCAGTTCGCGAATCTGGTCGCTTACAACGCCGTAAGCCTAAGCATGGCATTTTTTGGATATGGCCCCTGGAGTCTGGTCGTGGCCAGCCTCGTCAGCTCGGTAATCGGCGCCGCGTTGTTCGCCAAAGCTGCGCGCTGGATGCCGGGACTCTCGCTCGATCTTGCACGTGCCAGAGAGCTCGCGCGGTACGGGTTTCTGGTATCGGCCAACAATATTGTGGGGTACCTGCGTGGACAGGCTGCCACTTTTGTCCTTTCACGGGCAGTCGGCCCGGCCGGCGTCGGCATTTTCGACAAGGCTCGGAGCGTGTCGTCAAAGCCGCATGGTTTTATCACCGGATCGGTATACGAAGTATTGTTTCGCGCGCTGGCAACGGAACAGGACAACCTGGACAAGTGCCGATACCTTTTTTTTCGCAGCATTACCTTGGTACTGGTTTATGCCATGCCGTTCTATGTGGGCATGATGTGGCTGGCCAAACCGCTGGTGATCACGCTCTACGGACAACGATGGGCAGAGACCGCAGAGCCCTTGGCCTTGTTGTGCCTGGCCGGACCGTTCATGGTTGTGGAAAATCTCTCCGGCGCCGTTCTGGCTGCGCGCAGTTGGCTCGGACGTGAACTGCTGCCGCAGATCATCATGGTTGTCGTCACAGGCGCAGCAGCCATCCTAGGTCTTGAATACGGACTTAAGGGAGTGGCCATTGGCCTCACCCTTGCGGCCGCGTATATGGCGACTCATATGTTCTGGCTTGCCAAGCAGGCGATTAAAGCGCGCTGGCTCGACCTGCTAATCGCATTTCGGCCGGCCTTGCTGCTGAACCTGATCCTTGCAACAGCCCTGTTGACGGCAGAGCACTTGCTGCCAGGCGTCGTCAAATCGCACCCTATCCCCTATGTTCTGGCCATGACCGCTGCGGGAGGGCTCGTGTATGCGCTCAGCTTTCTGTATTTGCCGCTTGGCACACTCCAAACCGAGCAGCAGCGCTGGATAGCAAAATTTCGCCTTCCCGGAAATCAGCTTGCGTGATGGCC